>CAZVAS010000050.1:12250-15023 GCA_964625165.1 uncultured Methanospirillum sp.
TAACTCAGCAATCGCTGCTGCAGCCGATGGCTTTACCGAATCAGCAATTGAGATGAGTCCAAGAAGTTGATTATCCCTGGCCACAAGGACTGTTGTCTTGCCCTCTTCCTGTCGCCGTTCAATCTGTAACTCCGCATCCGGTTCGACTATCACTCCTGTTTCTGCAATAAACTGCTGATTTCCTACGCGAATTATCCCTCCGGCAATCTCTCCTGTAAGTCCTTTCCCTGGGAGATACGTGAAACCGCTGACTTCGGCAGGAGTGATCTCCTCCTCTCCTGCTTGTGCGAGAATCGCTTCTCCGAGAGGATGGGTAGAGAGGTGCTCAAGGCCTGCTGCATAGGAAATGAGAAGTAAACGCGAACCTGTGAATACATCGATGTCAGTCACTACCGGTTTTCCCTGGGTAAGGGTGCCGGTCTTGTCAAAGAGTACCGTGGTCAGTCTGTCTGAAACTTCAAGGCTCTCTCCGTTTCTGATAAGAATTCCAAGTTCTGCACCTCTTCCAACCCCGACAGTGATGGCCGTTGGTGTAGCAAGTCCGAGTGCACAGGGACATGCAACAACCATAACAGCGATCATTGTCTGGAGGGCAAACTGAAGGCCTGCTCCGGCGACAAAGAACCAGAAGAGAAAAGCTCCAACAGCTATCACTAGAACAACAGGAATGAACCATGTAACAACAGTGTCTGCTATTTTCTGGACTGGTGGTTTGGATCCCTGGGCATCCTCAACCATTTTGATGATTCGCGAGAGCATAGTGTCAGCACCAACACGTCTCGCCTCGAATGTCAGACTTCCTGTGGTGGCGAGAGTACCCGCGACGACCTCATCTCCAGGGAGTCTTTCAGCAGGTATGGGTTCGCCAGTGACCATGGATTCATCTACAAAACTTGAACCAGATGTGACGATCCCGTCTACCGGGATTCTGTCACCAGGCCTGATGACAACCCTGTCGCCGATCTCCACATTCTCAACCGGCACATGGATCTCCTCCTCTCCCCTGATGACCGCTGCGGTGTCTGACTGGAGCCTGACCAGGGCCTGTATTGCTGATGAGGTTCTTCCCTTTGCTCTCGTCTCAAGGTATCTACCAAGCATGAGGAACGAGGTGAGCATGATGGCAGTTTCGTACAGGATGTAACTCATGTCAAGAACAATCCCGAACGTTCCAAGCACACTTGCCAGGTATGCAACGATTGTTCCCATAGCATACATGACGTCCATGTTCAGGGTGCGGTTTCGGAGGGATACAAACGCAGCCCTGAATATCGGCATACCAAGCCAGAAAAATGCAGGAGTGGCTATAAGAAACTGGATATACACAAGGATGTGCATCAGCCCGTGCGGAGCTGCCATCATACCCATGAGTACTGCCGATATGGCAAACCCCACGATAACTCTCGTCAGTTTATCGCGGAGATCTGCCCTGATATCATCATCACCAGCCCTGAGTGTACCTTCCTTATCAGTGCCAAGGTACTGGTAGCCCGCATCTATGATTGCATCTCGCATCTGAAACAGGGTAACAAGGGAGGGATTGTATGTGACATATGCACGTTCAGTGCCGAGATTCACAGTTACAGCCTCAACACCATCCAGGTTTTTTAGGGCAGTCTCGATGGTTTGAACACACATAGCACATGTCATTCCTCCCACCCTGATGGTAACCTGTTCATTGATAACCCCGTAACCGGTCTTTTCAACTGCTTTGGTAAGCATCGCAGGGTTTGTCAGCGTGGGATCATATTGCACAACCGCCTTTCCTGTTCCGAAGTTAACCTGTGCATTGCTTACTCCATCTGCATCAGACAATCCCTTCTCCAGGGTAATAGCACAACTGGCACAGTGCATCCCGGAGATGGCCAGTTCTATCTTTTTCTGCCCTTCATCCGCCATTTCTGTTCAGATTCTCCCGTTGTTTGTTACACTCTGCAATCCTTGTGGTATACAGGTAGGTCGTCTGTATCATCATTATCATTTTGTGATGTAGATTCTTCCTACCAGTTTCTTAAACTGGAAGTGATGATCACTATTCGATATGATTCTCTGCACCGCCCAGATATCACCCTGCTGGCAAAATCCGAACTGCACTCTTACCTCAATAAAAAACAGAATCGCTGAGGCCATAGAGTGTGATGCCTCATTCATCTCATTTCCTGAGCAGGTTATAACTGGGTGGGATCCACTTGATGGAAAAAATTTTGTTCAGACCGAAGATGATGAGATCGTTTCAGTCCTCAAAGAATATGCCCGAGATTTTAGTATCGGACTACTTGGGTCATACCGCGAGATGCATCAACCCTGCCCACGCAACACAGCAATCGCCATAGGGCCTGATGGGCATCTGCTTGCCAGGTACTCCAAAATGCATCTCTTCTCTCCCGGGCATGAAGATCGGGCCTATTCTCCTGGTGAAGAGATCGCTCTCTTCTCCTATGATGGCTGCCGGTGTGGAATTGCGATCTGCTATGACCTCAGGTTTGCGGATCTCTTCAGGCTCTATCGTGATGCCGGAGCAGATCTGATGCTGGTGCCAAGTGCCTGGCCAGCCTCCCGGATGCGTCATTTTGAACTTTTTATCACAGCCAGGGCTGTCGAGTTTCAGATGTATGTTGCAGGAATCAATACTGTGGGTGAAACACCTGTTGATCGGTATACTGGTGGTTCGCTCGTTGTCGGTCCGGATGGGACGATTCTATCCAGAGGCTCTGAAGTTGAAGAACTGCTTTTCACTGAGGTGAGTCCTGATCATGTTGTAGAGGTTCGCGAT
>CAZVAS010000051.1:0-15014 GCA_964625165.1 uncultured Methanospirillum sp.
GATAATATTCCGGTCATACTGCAGATTGTGACCAACCAGAAGATCAGCATCTTCCTCGGTTGCAGTATGGAGAAATATTCTGTATCCACAATGGTAGACTGCTGTTGTCTGCATCCTCGCCGCTCTGGCGTTGATGATCTACAAAAAACTACGATGAGTTATGTTAAGATCGGAAGCCTGATTGTATGGAAAGGTTAGTTATCTGAAATAGATTAAAGAAAGATGAACAAGATATAATATCACTATTTGGGCCCCAGATGAATAATTCCTAACAGAACTATTCACATATTAGAGCGAACAGGACCGATCCAATTCTCTTTTTTTCCGTGTGATATCAGCCTAAGTGTGGAATGTCTTTTTTTGAAGTAGTGAAAAACCATCGACATTCAGAGAAGTGAATTACTGATTAAAAGTGATGAGAAAAGTAGCCCATTTTTCTTATTTCGTAGTTGGGCTTTATATAAATTTTTAAAAAGCCGCTGGAGGGACTTGAACCCTCGACCTGCTGATTACGAATCAGCCGCTATACCGCTAAGCCACAACGGCGTGCCTATATATGTCCATCTTCAGACATAAAAAAAAATCGTTCGATTAATATTTACGAGTACCCGGTCATTGAGGTAACGTTCTGTGCCTTTTCCTGTGATGCCTCAAGTGGCCGGAATTTCTGCTCGTATTCTCCAACAGTCCGCTGAAGTACCTGAAGCAGGTTCTTAGCATGGGTCGGGGAGATACTGACCACAGCTTTGCCCCGTGCCTGGTTAATTCCCGGAATCTGGTGAAGGAACATGAATGTAAACTCATCCTCTTTATAAGCGATCTGGATCATATTACTGTATACGGGCTCCAGGTTCGGGGGAATAGTCACCTGAATCTCATTTGAGGTCATACCTACATCTTATATGGGATCTGCATTAAATTGACCGAATCACACGATAAAACCGGAGATGCGATCCCGATCTCATCACTCATCCAGGCATACCGGTGTCCACGAAGGTTCTACTTTTCACGACATGACACCGTCCAGGCATCAGGAAAATACATAATCTGCAAACAGGTCGCACTATGCAGAGATCAAGCGCCAGATGAAGGTAGTCTCTGGGATGAGATCTGTCTAATAGATCCCGGAGTCCAGCCAGACCTGAGAGAATATCTTTCACAATGCCTGGAGATGAACTCTCATACACCCCGGATCAATTACACAGACTGTGATATCCAGGTGCATTCTGACCGGTATGGAATCTATGGTCTCATTGACAAGTATGATTCCTCGGAAAAGGTTATCTCAATCATCAGAAACTCCGGTGCCCCGGAGTTCGGGTGCTGGTCAGATGACCGGGTCAGACTTGCAGCGTACCTTCTCTGCATGAAGGAGTCGGCAGGTCTGGATATTGCCGGAGGATACGTCGAGTACATTCCTGACGGGATAGTCAGGTACTGCGAACCACAACCCCGGGACCGGCGGAGAATGCTGCAGGCTCTGCGAATGGCTCAAAAAGTGATGAAGGGCGATCTGCCGGAAAAGCCGGTGCATGCCCCGTGTAAAAATTGTATGTATACGAATCAGTGCAACCAGGACAAACCACGGACGCTTTCAAGCATTCTCTTCAAGAAGTGAGAGGGACCTGATGAATTCTCCCTTTGCTTCCCGGGTGGTTCCGACGATGAGCCATTTCTCCTCGCCGTGCTGTTCAACTATGCCCTGTACCTCGATCCTCTCACCTCTCTTTGCCTGCCCTGTGTATGTATGGGTGAAGGAGAGAACCCTGGTGATCTCTGGATGATCAATCTCATAAACAGCCGGGCTGTCGAATGCGAACGTATCGTCTGTTACAACTGCTTCTATTGTCTGACTCCCGAGGACCAGCCCTTTCTGCATGACAAAACCAGGTAGATCGTCATACCCCCGGGAATATAACAGGTCGAAATATGTACCGTCTATCTGGCCGCGGTTCCATTTCCGCTGCTCATGAAGGATAAATTCATCATATCCGAGATCCGGGTTGCGTTTTTTATACACAGTCTTCCAGAGGGCATCATCAAGGTCTTCGATCACACCTGACGCAATTCCCTGTCTCAGCCGTTCCTGTGCATGTGCGAACCACTTTCCATACACAACACCGTCGATGTCTGAACCGGAATCGGCAATTCCACAAAGCCGTGATCCGGTAACCCCAACGGTGCCATCTGGCAGAGAAAAGATCTCCCTGAATCGCTGTACCTGCCCGTCCCGTCCCGCAACTGCCGCCAATTGTTCATCAGGTTTGAGGATCTCGGTGATATCTGAAAGAGGGATACGATGGACAAGACCCGAGTACTCCGGTTTCTTCTTTTCAATCAGATCATACGCCTCTTCAAACGCGACCTTTCTGTATCGTGTCCCGGTAGGATCAATCCGTTCGCCTGCCTGATCAGGGATATACCTGAGAACGCATCCGGCGCCGCCGGTTGTATCATATGCAGCAACTGCATACAGCCAGTTATCTGCATCACGAACAAAATCGCGGATTCGGAGTGGCCGGGAGTTCATTCAAGCCACTCTGCAAGTAATGCGGCAATCCGCTCAATATCTGCACCCGGACGAATGATCTCCATGTTCACGAGGTCCACCACTGTTGACGGGGTACCTCTGAGTGCCCCAACATCAATGGCGAGATCATGCGGAACCAGGGCATCGTTCACCGTTATCGGTGATGGTGCTCCCGAAAGGTTAGCACTCGTTGCAGTTATTGGGCTGTCAAACCTCTCAATGATCTCAAGGGCCACATCCTGTGCCGGGTATCTGATCCCGATAAGATTGGTTCCCGCGGTCAGGAGTGATGGAAGTACAGACCGTGCCTTAAGAACCAGCGTAACCGGGCCTGGCATGAACTCCTCAAGAAATGCTTCTGCGATCTCATCCACATAGGCGACGGCTGCGATCATATCACAGTCGCAGACCGCAATCGAGAGTGGTTTGTGGTACTCACGGCCTTTTGCCTCGAATACCTTATGAATCGCCTCTTCAGAAAGGGCGTCAGCCCCGAGACCATACAGCGTGTCGGTCGGATATACAATCAGTCCGTCCTTATTGAGGACATCAACTGCTTTTTTTATCTGTTCTTTCAAAATTTTCTCCCCTGTACCCGGTATATATTGAAGACTGCTATTGACGAGACATGCATGACTGCAAAGACACCTGCCTGTATCGGATCGGTAACAACCAGGTCTGCATGATCGACTACTGTTCCTGCCATGTTGAGAGCAATCACCGGAATTCCCGATGCTCGTACCCGGTCGACTGCTTTTGAGACCTCTCCCCCCATAAGGGAACCGGCGAGAACAAGCATGGAAGCTCTTGGCAGTCTTGACACTGCATCAACTGCCTGGGCAAGTGTCTTCTCACCAACGAGCGGGATGGTATCAACGGATATCTTCTCTCCCCTGATATTATGCCGGTCAGCCTCATTTACTGCCCCCAAGGCAACCTGTGCGACCTGGGCCCCCCCGCCGATGATTATGACCCGCTTTCCAAATATGTCCCCGAACGACCGGTGAATGATAACCTCACTCACTCCTGGCAGGTTCTGAAGGCTTGTGATGAGATGTTCCTCGATGATCTCTCCTTCGAACTCCACATAGAGTTCTTCATTCGTCTCATCACACTGTCCTTCACAGGCGTCAAGATGTATCATGACGATGTTTGCCTGATGTTCGGCAAACACTGTTGCAATGTCTTTCAAGACCCCGGACTTATTTCGTGCAATGATACAAACTGCCTTGAGACCTTCTTCAGATGCCGTTCTGAATCACACCCATGTCATGAATACTTGAATTTTCACTCTGTTCCTGATTCCAGAGTAGAGTTGGCGTTCCTAAAGATAGAATTTTCCTCAGCATGAGTAACAAACGGCGGTTATGGATCACGCCTGTGCATGATCCCCTGAAGGAGCATCTTGATAACCATACCAACGGCAAAGAGGCAGAGCAAGAGGACAAACCACATCAGCACCCCGACATTATCCTGAACAACCGGAACATTACCCAGGATATACCCTCCAAGCACAAGTCCTCCTGCCCAGAGAACTCCACCTGCTATGTTATAGATCAGGAACCAGCGGTAATGCATGTTTCCGATTCCTGCGAGGAACGGGGCAAAAGTCCTGATGTATGGGACAAACCGTGCAACCACGATAGTTGCTCCTCCCCATCGGGCATAGAACTCCCTCGTGAACTGAATCCATTCACCTTTCACGAATCCTGAAAGTCTCCCTGTCATCATCCTCTCACCGGCATATCGCCCGATCCAGAAGTTTGCAGTATCCCCAAGGATGGCAGCTACTGCAACAATGACAAGAAGTGTCGGGAGATCAAGCACTCCGGATCCTGCGAGGGCTCCAGCAATAAACAGAAGTGAATCGCCAGGAAGGAATGGAGTTATCACAAATCCGGTTTCGCAGAAGATAATTATGAACAGGACAAGGTAGATGAGCGGTCCAAGTTCACCTGCCATCTGGGAGAGTGAATGATCGAGATTTAGAAAGAGATCGAGAGGATTGACGGACATGCTCATAGGAGATTGTCAGTACCACATCATGAGGCTTCCCGCTGGTACGGAAAAAATGTGAAGCTTGCCAGGTTCACTTTTCTGATGCCTGTCAGATAAAAGAATCATTCTTAATGTGAATCTTCAAAGCAGTTGTGATGACGTTTTTTCTTATAATAATCAGACAGGCTAATAACAGGAGAAGACATATGCAGATCATCCATGATCAGGAAAGTACTTACTGCAGTTGACGGATCACCTGAAGCAGACACCGCACTTCTGAAAGTAATTGAGTATCTCAATCCCCAGGATATTGAATTACACGCGATATACGTCATCTCCCCCTCTAAATATGCAACAATTGAGGGAGCGGCCGGATATGAAGGGATCTCAACACTTCATGAGATAAGGGATCGTATCATCGCAGATGAGAAAGAGATGGTGACCGAGAGGGTGAAGAATATCGCCCATGATCACGGCATCACGATCAACCTGCTTGTGCGGCTCGGAGACCCCCGGAGTGAGATCCTGAAAGCTGCAGATGAGATAGGGGCAGATCTCATTGCAGTAGGTTCAACCGGAAAAGGGCTGGGCCAGCGGATTCTGCTTGGCAGTGTCAGTACCTACATCGTTACCCATGCCAAGATCTCCACGATCGTAATCAGGTAACGCAAGCGACACAGCGTTCCCAATATCCACCTACCTACCTTTTATACTCCTGTGCAGAGTATTGCCCATGCTGCCCCAGACTCTTCTCTCAATGCTGCTCTGTTTGTTGATTCTGGTCTCCGGATGCACAGCACTTGAAAAATCTTCATATGCCGGTTCTTCAGACTCCCATACAATGGATTCTTACGGTGCCGCTCAGGAGGCTGTCGCTCCTGTTCCTGCTCCGGCAATGGCTGAAAAACGGATGGCTGGTGGTGCAAATCCCGTTGCAACACAGTCAGGATCGGTATCACCATCAGATCAGAAGATCATCAACACGGCAGATCTCTCTCTGCAGGTTCCTGATGTCAGGAAAACTGCAGAGTCTGTCAGAGAGATCGCAGCCTCTGTGGATGGTGTTATTCAGTCATCATCAGTTTCAGCTGGGCGTGAGGACCGGTACACCGGTGTGGTAACCGTTCGTGTTCCTTCAGCAAAGTTTGACGAGACTCTGAAAGCCATACAGAGTCTTGGCAAAGTGATCACGAGCAGTGTCACAGCCCAGGATGTCACCGAAGAGTATGTCGATCTGGATGCCCAGAAGACTGCCCTGACAAACCAGCTCGCCCAGTATAACCGGATTCTCGGTCAGGCTGTTAATGTCTCTGAGATACTTGAAGTACAGCGGGAGATCGAACGGATCCAGGTTGAGCTCGACCGGATCACCGGGAAGATGAAGTACCTGGATAACAGGGTTGCTTTCTCTACCCTTACCGTCCGGCTCTCCGAACCTGAGTCTGTCGTCCCATCAACCGGGTATTCAATCTCATCGGTAATCAGTGAAGCCATTTCAGGTTTTACAGAGACTGTTGTCTGGCTGGTAATTCTGATAATGACACTACTCCCTGTCATCATCCTTGCTATAGCCGGATACTTCATCTATTCCAGATGGAAGATCCGGCGTTCAGGCTGATTTTCTGATCAATCCAATCCGTTTTTATCTTTAGTTCAGACGAATCTATGACCTGTAAGGTCAAACATGTTGTATGGATCAGATGCAGGAAGTGCTGGTGCTGCGGGATGTCCTGATACCGGGGGGCAGGGTATGTGATATTACACTCGCCGGAGGAAAGGTCACTCATGTTGGTGCATCAGAAAGAGCAGACACGGTCTGCAGATGTGGTGGTCTGCTCGTGCTTCCTGCAGGTATCGATATGCACGTACACATGCGGGACGGTTCCCAGGCACACAAAGAGGACTGGGAATCTGGCACAAAAAGCGCTCTTGCAGGTGGTGTAACGGTTGTTGTCGACCAGCCGAACACAATACCTCCGGTTACAACCGCGAAGATCCTGCAGGACCGTGCTCACCTGGCAAAAAAGCAAGCCTATTGTCACTTTGCCATCAACGCAGGGGTAACAACCGATGCAGATCTTGATGGCATGGCCCGTGCAGGTGCGATGGCATTTGGCGAGACCTTCGCAGGTCCATCAAGTTATGGTGAGGCACTCTCCCGTGACGATCTTAAATCTGCCATTCACAGGATTAAAAGTCTTGACGGTTTGATAACACTTCATGCAGAGGTTGTGCAGGAGGGTCAGGACAACTCTCTTGTTGCACATGATACACTGCGATCCATTGCTGGTGAACGGGAGGCAGTGAGGATGATTCAGGATATCACCCCTCCAGGATCACGGATTCATTTCTGCCATGTTTCAGCTGCCGATACGATCAGAGACATTAAGGAACAGGGGAGTGGAACTATCGAAGTGACTCCCCATCATCTGTTCCTTTCTCATGAATCCTGCGAACCTGATGATACACATGTTAAGGTGAATCCACCTGTCCGGACAGAAAAAGAGCGGAAGAGGCTCTGGGATTGCTGGGATTCTATTGATGTCATTGCATCTGATCATGCTCCTCATACTCAGCAGGAAAAGTCAGCAGATTTCCACGATGCTCCATCCGGGATACCGGGTGTCGAGACCATGATTCCCCTTCTGATGGCAGAAGTGCTAGAAGGCCGGATACCCCTTACCGATGTGATACAAAAGACCTCAACAAGACCTGCCCAGATCCTTGGGATTGAACCAGCCGGGTATCAGCCTGGAATGCGTGCCGATTTTGCGATCTATCCAAAAGTTAGCAGAAAGATTCGTGCAGAGGACCTATCATCCAAAGCTGGGTGGACCCCGTATGAGGGAAAGGCCGGAGTATTTCCCAGTCAGGTTATCATGTCAGGACAGGTTGCATATGAAAATGGAGACTGTATCAGAACAGATCCCATGTGGCTGAAGGGAAGAGGCTATATTCCGGAGAAGTGAATAGTGTGGTGTGCCTTCCTCATTTCCATAGGTCCCCGGGAGATCTAATGAAGACTCAAGATATGATCCATGGGACAACCCGGAAATGGTACATATTACGGCACCGCCCGGCAGAGGGCGTTTAATGGGTGAAGGACGGCAAAAGCCACTGATGAACACCATTTGTTAATGCCGGGTGACAACTCTTATGACCACTCCTGATGAGATCAGGTCTGCACTTCTCCCAGCTGACGGCGGGACTATTTTTACGATCGAAGTATCAGCAGGCAGCCGTATGGAACGGTTCCCAACCGGATATAATCCCTGGCGGCAGGCGATAGGTATCCAGGTTAAAGCTCAGGCAATAGAAGGAAAAGCCAACAAGGCGATCATCAGCCTTATCGCCGAGACTCTTGCTGTTCCAAAGGGGTCTGTGCAGATAATCAGCGGGCAGACATCCTCGATCAAACGGATCAGGGTCGATGGGCTCACCGATGTGACCCTCGGGAAGAGACTTGCTGAGTTGATATCAGCATTTTCGTAGTTTTTTTGGCAGGTTCTCCTGGGCATCATCGTATTGTTTAAATACTTTGTGAGAGACTGTCTTGCCATATTATGATGTTTATTATTGCTCGCGGAGGTTGTGCGATTGTATGAGCAGGAGACTACGAAATACCGGATTCACCTTACCGTTCAGGCAGACGGGGTGGTTGACCGGTCAGACGTAGTCGGCGCTATCTTCGGGCAGATCGAAGGCCTCCTCGGCTCTGAACTGGAACTGCGAGAACTGCAGCGTCAGGGCAGGCTCGGTCGTATTGATGTCAGGGTTGTGAGCAGGCAGGGCAGATCATCAGGTGAGATTTTGGTCTCCACCTCGCTTGATCGTGCTGAAACTGCCATCCTTGCTGCATCCATGGAGACGATCAGCAGAGTAGGTCCCTGTACTGCACAGGTACAGGTTCAGAACATTGAGGATATCAGGGTCACCAAACGGAACCAGATCATCGAACGGGCAAAAGCCCTGCTCCTGGAGTTTGAGGAACCTGGAATTGATCCTGACTCTCTTATTGATGCAGTAAGGGAGAGTCAGCGTGTCGAAAAGATCGAGACCATCGGTCCGGATAATGTTCCTGCCGGCCCGAATGTTCTGCAGTCAGATGCAATCATTGTGGTTGAAGGCAGAGCAGATGTGATAAACCTCCTCCGGGCTGGGATAAAGAATGCAATTGCAGTTGAAGGAACCAGCGTTCCGGGCACGATCATCAACATGTGCCACAAAAAAACCGCAACAGCATTTCTTGATGGTGACCGGGGGGGAGATCTGATTCTTCGTGAGCTCCTTGAAGTCACTGACATCGACTTTGTTGCATTTCCTCCCAGGGGAGAGTCGGTCGAGGATCTCTCACGTAAGGAGATCATCAAGTCCCTGCGTAACAAGGTACCGATCGAGTACGTGCTTGAAGATAGGGTAGCCGAGTACCTCTCAAACCGGGGCAAAGAGGAGAAACGGGAACAGAAGAGTGAAGTCACTGAAGAGCAGGTGAGTCCCTCTGAAACATCCGAAGGTTCAATCGGAGAATTGGAATCCTCTGAACCTGTAACGGAAACGCCCCCGGTCATATCTGAAGTTCCTGAAGAGGATGTATCAGAGCCCCCGTACCAACCAAGGTCGGTTTTTACCCATATCAGCGAGGTTCGCGAAAGAGGTGTTATCAGAATGCTCTCTAGCGAAGGGGATGTGGCACTTGAGATGCCGGTCTCACAGATCGAGGAGTCAGCAATCCCTGATGATCAGACCTTCCAGGGAGTTGTTATCGATCAGGATGTCAATCAGCAGCTGCTTGACCAGCTCTCACTTCTTGGTATCAAATTCCTGGCAGCACCCTCTTTTACCGGAATTGTCCGTCGACCTGCATCTGTCCGCCTTATTCCCTTCAGATAAGCGAACGAGCCTAATATTTTATATTTTTCAGGTCAAAGTGTAGATGAGGAGTGATAGTGTGCATAAAGAGGAACTGATCTCACTCCATCAGATGCTCATCGATGTGAAGGATTATCTTCAGGAGAATAACCCTGATTCTGACTTTAGTGAGTACGAGTCTCTGAAGATAACTCCGATGCAGATACACCGGAGCAAAGTGGAGCACAAGTACGCGATATTTGTGTTGGGAAATGCTATCGCAAAAGCGATGAAAGATATTGAGAATCCTTCAACTGCTCATATGTCATCCCGTATGCAGGAGATGGCTGAAAAAGCCCTGAAGGAGATCGAGTGTGGATCCTAATCCCTGATTGGGTCCACATATACGTAGCACTGGTTACTGCCTTTCCTGTTTTCTCTGTTCTACCAGATACTCGGCAAGAAGCCTGGGGATTGGAGCCTCCATGCAGTGCCAGTTTGGTGTTCCGTTCACTTCCAGAACGGTGTATGAATCGTCATGAATCAGGAGATCTACTCCTCCATAGTCCACTCCTGCACTTCTGGTAGCCCGGGATGCGATATCATTGATCTCTGGAGTGATGGGGACTGCACTCCCACACCCTCCCTGATGAATATTGTGGGTCAGACTGTCTGATACACGCATGATTGCCCCGACCGCTTCCCCGTCAATCACAAACACCCTGAAGTCCCGGTCGTTTGGAATGTACTCCTGAAGGTAGTATGGTGGATCGCCAAGTTGTTCTTCTGATTCAACAAGAATGATCCCTACACCGTCAAATCCGTATACCGGTTTTGAGACAGCCTTCCCATGTTTTCTGATGAACTCTCCGGCAAGGTGTCGTGACTCGGTGAAAAACGTTTCAGGTGTCGGAACTCCGTCTCTCATCAGAAGGGCCGAGGTCTTTACCTTGCTTGCACAGGTGACGATTCCTTCCGGTGGATTGATCACTCTGTTATAAAGGGCAAGAGCAGAGAGTGCCTCGAAATTATGCCCGTTCTGTCTTATACCGCAAGCCCAGATGGTCTCTCCTTCCATCCCACATGAGAATGGATCCATTGCTTCAAGGAAGACTGCCTGGTATTGCTCTCCCATCCGGTCAAGTTCATTCATCACCATGCGGGTCGAGTTATCAGATGGAATATCGGTTGGTTTCGGAATTATCGTGATCATAATAAAAAAGGGTTATTCTGCCGGCTGGCTGAACTTCTTCCAGACCTGTTCGCGGTATACCGGACCGCTGTTGTAGGTGCAGAAAGGTATCAGTTTCCCGTCAGGTGTGGCATAATGGATGCAGCACCGGTTTACCCGGTCGATGTCATAGTTGTAATTATCCATGAAATGCATCGTGCCGATGAAGAGTGCATTCCAGTGGAACGATCTGAGTGAATCGAAGTTATGGGTGATCAGGGTTTTTCCGAGGATCTTCCAGACATCAAGTCCTTTATTCTTCTCGTCGCCCTTGAACTGGTTATAAAATTCACGCAACCCGTTGATTGCAACCATCTTCTTGGAGAGTGTACCGCTCTTCTCAAGTTTTCGTGTCAGTTGTTCAATGGAGTTGAAGAACGCATCCACGTCAACGATCCGGTTGATCGGAACGATTCCATCTTCCCTGACAAAGATATAGGTTGCAGCACCACAATGCTGGTGAGCAGTGAACTTTATCTGTGACTTACCTGTGTATGTCTCGACAAAGTCAGATACCGGCACAACACATGGCACAGGATAGAAGTCCTTCTTCATAATAGCGCCGTCTGTCTGCGATTCGATCCGGTCAAGAAGTTCAGGGATGGTGATTCGTTCTCTGGCGATATCTTCCTGACTGGCTGCACCGGTGAATGAGACCGGCTGGAAGTTTACACCCCTGATCACCGAGATATTTTCTGTGGCAAATCTGACGATCCCACCAATCTCGTGATCGTTCTTTGTCTTGATGATCGTGGGAACCAGAACGATCCCGAGTCCTACCTTCTTACAGTTCTCAACCGCTTTCAGATCATGAACAAGTTTGAAGTTGGTCTCCTTTGTTACTCCATCAAAGTGCAGGTACACAGTCTGGAGCCCGGCCTCCTTGAGTTGCCGTGCATAATCAGGATCTGATGCAAGTTTTATGCCGTTTGTGGCGAGCTGAACCTGGAGAAATCCCAGTTCTTTAGCCATACGAAGGATCTCAAGGAGATCTTCACGCATGGTCGGCTCCCCGCCTGCGAACTGGACCGCCGGAGCCGGGTTCGGTTTCTCTGAACGAAGCAGCTGGAGCATACCTCTGATCTGTTCGAAGGTAGGTTCATACACATATCCGCAGGCCCTGGCATTCGCAAAACAGAACTCACAGTTCAGATTGCACCGGTTTGTCAGGTCGATATTGGCAAGCAGTGTTGTTGAGTGGTGGTGATTACAGATTCCACAGTCATTTGGACAGTTGGTTATATCAGTGGTTATCTGCGGATTATCCAGACCATTTCCGGTAATATTGTATTCATCATAGCGCTTGTACAGATCAGCATCATCCCAGTACAGAAACGAGAACGAACCATGCTCAGGGCATGTGCGATCAATATATATCTGCCCCTCCCGTTCGTTAATTTCAGCATCAAGAACTTTTTTGCATTCAGGGCAGAGACTTTTTGTCTTTTTCAGAAGTATCATATCACCCACCACAGGTTTGAGGATAACAGGTTCGAACGCTTGTAACTGTTATTTATGCAGATTAGACGCTTATATTTATTCAGGAGTGGGCATCTATAATCTTCGATCTTCTTCTTATCATAGCATCAGCCTTCTGGGTGATGCTCCCTGCATATGTTCCTAATTCGGCAGCAGCCGCTGTTGGGGGTGGAATCCCTATAGATTTCGGACGCAGTTGGCGTGATGGAAAAAGAATTCTCGGAGATGGAAAAACCATCAGAGGATTTTGCGGGGGAGTGGCATGTGGCTGTATCGTCGGGCTTCTTCAGATAATGGCGCAGGGGTATCCTGCTTTCTCTGCACTTCCACGGATGAGTATCCTTCCGGTCTTTCTTCTAGCTACAGGAGCACTTGCGGGTGACATGGTCAAGAGTTTCTTCAAGCGTAGGGCCGGCATTGAAAGAGGGGGAAGTTGGCCATTCGTGGACCAGTATGATTTTGTAGCCGGAGCATTCCTATTCCTCTTCATCGGAGATCCAACCTTTGCGTTCTCAGTCCTCACGATCCCTGTGATCATTACGATTCTTATCATCACCCCGGTGCTGCACCGGGTGGTAAATATTATCGGATACAAAATGGGAGTGAAAGACGTTCCATGGTAGAAAAAAGTCTTAAAGATCAGTTGATCCAGGTTGATGCCATACGTTTTGGTGACTTTACACTGGCTTCAGGAAAGAAGAGTTCTGTCTATATCGATATCAAGATGGCAATGACCCATCCCAATATTCTGAAGGCGATCGCAAAATCTGTCATGAATCAGGACATTGACTGGGATGTTGTCGCCGGGGTTGCTGTCGGTGGTGTTCCTCTGGCTGTCGCATCATCACTTGAGAGCGGAAAGCCGTATGTGATCATAAGGAAAGAACAGAAGACACACGGACTCTCCTCACTGATTATCGGCGATGTGAAAGAAAAACGTGTCCTCATGATAGAAGACGTAACCACGTCCGGGGGATCTGCCCTCTTTGGTGTGGAGCAGATAAGGCAGGCTGGCGGAGTTATCACTGATATAATCTCTGTAGTGGACCGTGGTGAGGGAGCAGAGGAGACACTTTCACAAGCTGGCATACGGCTGACACCCCTTGTCTCCAAGAGTGAGCTGGTACAGAACGAATAGAACTGCTATCTGTGTATGTTCTGACCTCGTTCTACCTTTATATTCTCAATAATTTTCTGGATATCTTCTGTAGAAATTCCGAGAGCGGGGTAAACGAAAGATCGTCAGGGTAATTACGCATGGCCGACAAATAGTCACAGACAGAAAATCAGGCTGGCAACTGCATCATATATCTGATCTGGCAGCAGCCGTCCACGTGTTACTCTTATACACAATGATGCTCTGTATTTCCGGGTTATTGCTGTTCCCGGTTGATATCAAAAAATCCAGAAGATAGCGCATGAATACTAATACTCATCAGGAAAGTGGACAGCAGATGAAGGTCCTTGTCGTCGGGAGCGGAGGCAGAGAGCATGCAATAGCACAGGCTCTATCAAAAGGTCGTGACATCGTCGTGTATGCAGCGATGTCCCGTATCAATCCCGGCATTGCTGCTCTTTCAAAGGAATACCTGATCACCAGGGAGACAGCATCCCAGGAGATCACAGCCTTCTGTGCCAGACACCAGATCGGGTATGCATTTATTGGTCCTGAAGTTCCCCTTGAAGCAGGGATCGTAGACTCCCTGAACGCAGCCGGTGTACTCTGTGTCGGGCCGAAGAAGATGGCAGCACGGATAGAGACCGACAAGGCCTTCTGCCGGAACCTGATGAAGCAGTACAATATTCCGGGTCTTCCAGGGTATCATATCTTCCCGGGCCCTGATGAGGCGATTGCATTTTTGAAGACAACCTCCTCTGACTATGCCATCAAACCGATAGGACTCACCGGAGGGAAAGGTGTCAGGATCATGGGTGAGCATGTCGATCTCGACGGCGCATGTGAGTATGTTCGTGAGATCAACGGCGGGGTTGTTATCGAGGAACGGCTCATCGGTGAGGAGTTCACCCTCCAGGCATTTGTCGATGGAAAGCATCTCATCCCCATGCCCCTTGTCCAGGATCACAAACGTGCCTTTGATGGCGACACCGGTCCGAATACCGGTGGCATGGGATCATACACCCTTCCAGATCACCTGATGCCTTTTATCACCGATGAAGAATATAATCAGGCACTCGGGATCATGAAGAACGTGGTCGCAGCCCTTGCAACAGAGGGAACATCCTACACTGGTATCCTATACGGTCAGTTCATGAATACTGTGAAGGGCCCGATGGTGATCGAGTTCAACGCACGGTTCGGCGATCCTGAAGCGATGAATGTGCTCAGCCTTCTCGAATCAGACATCGGTGATGTTGTCAGGGGAGTTACATCAGGAACTCTTGATGCAACCCGGGTTTCGTTTGCACGAAAGGCTACCGTCTGTAAGTACATTGTTCCAGAGGGATACCCTGACAATCCACATGCAGGTGACAGGATCACTCCCGGTGATGCCGGCTCTGCTCTCCTCTATTATGCATCGGTTGTCATGGAAGATGGCAATCTTATTACCCAGTCTTCGCGGACAATGGCATATGTGGGAATCGGCGATACTCTCGAAGAGGCTGAGAAGATCGCTGAATCCGCAGCATCAGCAGTTCAGGGCCCGGTCAGGCACCGCCGGGATGTCGGGACCATGGATGTCCTGAAGAAGAGGATCAGCCACATGCAGGAGATCAGATGAAAAAAGATTTTGTCTCGATTCTTGATATCTCCAGGGATGAACTGAGCGAACTGATAGCAACCGCCCGCAGGCTCAAGGAAGAAAGGCGGGTCGGGGTGTTTCCTCCACACCTCTCCCAGAAGACGCTTGGAATGATCTTTGAGAAGTCATCCACACGGACACGAATCTCGTTTGAGGTCGGTATGTA
>CAZVAS010000052.1:0-14999 GCA_964625165.1 uncultured Methanospirillum sp.
GTGATACGGTTGCATCCTGGATTGCCTGGGCAATACAGTCGAGTGCGACTGATGAGTCCGCAGTCAGGACTTTAGATCTTGTTTATATATAAACGGAGAGTGTTGAAAATGAATGATGACACCAGCAACAACAAGAAGGGAGATTGAACCTACAAAACGGTTTTTTTGGGAGGAAAGAAAGGATTTGCGACATATACTTGCATCCATCACATACATGTATGTATTAATGCTCTGCATGAACGGATCCCTGACAGAATTGGATGAGCACATACTGGGTCGACCAGATCAGATACGAACTTCACAGAATACAACATAGGTAGTCTGGAGACATAGAGGCAGGAATATACATGACCTCAGAAGTATCAACTGACGGAAGTATCCTTCTTTCAAAAGAACAATCAGAAGAGATATGGGAACTTGGGAATGCAGGAGCACAGAATGCGGCTGCAGCACTCTCGACCCTGCTGAACCAGAAGGTGACCATCAACCTCCCATCAATCCTGGTGGTGAACCTGAGCAACCTCCAGGAGCATATTGATGACACCATCGCAGCGATGGTCATCTTTCAGATAAAAGGCCAGGTCTCTGCAGGTGGGTCACTGGTCCTTCATGTCCCAAAGCCATCAATTCTCAGACTCTCCCATATCATGCTCGGACAACCTGAAGACGACCGGGAGATAGACGAGATGGACCAGAGCATGCTTCATGAGATCGGCAACATCATGATGTCATCATACCTTGATGCCTGTGCAACCCTGCTCTCGATCATACTGCTTCCATCCCCGCCATCCATGGCCATCGATATGGCTCATGCTGTCCTTGAATCGATCATTGCTACCCATGAGGTAGAAGACAACGCAGATCAGGTTCTCTTCTTCAAAACCGAGATGAGATGTGCAGAACAGGAGATCGATGCAGAACTGTTCCTTCTTCCGAGTAGGGCTCTCCTGAAAGAACTTTTGGAAAGGTTCAGAAAAGTCAGAGCAGAAAATACTTGATAAAAGGGAAAAAAATCAGAAACCCATAGCATCAGAACTGATTAGACCGACCACATGAGGGAGATCCTGACCGGGAACAGGCTTTTTGACAGCCCAGTTTCTGCCCCTGACACCCACCTGCCTCGCCAGACTGGCATCCGGCAGAGAACTTACAATTATTTTTTTGGGAAAAATCCTTTTCATTAGTCCTGCATGAGGCCCCCACCGGGGCACCGTCGGGGTTTTTGCAGCATGGTGAATCAAAAGCAGCCTTTCCCGTTGAAGTAAACTTTTTCTGACCTTTTGAGGAATCAGACATTTTTGTCGGAATGAGAGCACCGGCAACGATCCATCCGATGACAGCAATTATGAGAAGTACACCGACGATCAAAAGAACCCGGTCGGTTTTTTGTTGTTCCATACACAGTTTTTTGAACGGCGAGACAAAAGCATTTGTCGTAGATTGAGCTACACGTCGATCATCTGAAAATTCTCACACCGCCCTCGCGATCTTCGGACATGGTGCAAGAACCTTACCCCGGGGAAGACTGCATATGTTCCCTTTTTCCAAGTTAATAAAAAGAGGGTTACTGGTTACCACTCTCATACACGAGAGCCAGGTACCGAGCTTCAAAGATGGTGAAGACAACCGAGACAAAGAACATGATGATAAAACCGAGATATGGAATTTCGGTGATGAGATTGAAGACCATGCCCATGACAAAACTTATGATCCAGAGAACAACTGAGGCAAGAAGGTATGAACCCCATCCAATCGCCCGAATGGTCTGCAGAATTGCAGAGAAATTAAATGCTTCCATGAAGGATTCTGTTCGTGCCATCCGTATGATTCCGATGGATGAGATGAGAACGGTAACAATTCCCAGGATGAATACCAAAAGCCCACTCCCGATTATCGGGAGGATGTATGGTGCAAGATCGTGAATATTAAAATGGAATTCACCGCCTTCGGCAATCTTGGAGAAGATACTCACGCCAATAGCCATGAATGAGACGATCGTAACAATGAGGACGGGAATAAAATACACACATATTGCCACGAGGTACTTCAGACCATTCACAAAGAGTTTTCCGTAGTTCTCTACCTCAGGTGGTGGGGTCCTTCCCCGGTAGATCTCCAACGTGTATCCCATAATAAGCGGGAAGATGATCGACATAATGGTAAGAAGAATCCACCGTTTCCACTGCTGCCATACCGACTCTTTCGTATAATCGATTGAGTCCCGAATTGCTGATCCAATATCCATAATACTCTACCATCCGAAGTTTTGTATGACTGGCATTTAATGATATTCTATCGTGAATCGGGAGATTTCGAATATGATTGCGAAATGAAGCCCACAAATCATTTAATATCAGTAAGTACAAGGATTATTCACTATCTTGCAATGCAAGATACTACCAAAACGATGGAACCTGTCACTAATCAGATTTATGAAACCAAAAAGCCGTTCTTCGGGGATGCGCCTGAAGGGAGGAACCGATGAACGCGCAATTTAAGAAAGGCGTTCTGGAGATGTGTGTGCTGGTGTTACTTGGTGAAAAAGATCGGTATGGATATGAACTGGTCCAGGATATCTCGCATCGATTCGAGATATCAGAAGGGAGTATTTATCCGCTGCTCAGGCGCCTTCGCGACGAGGGGAATGTGGTTACATACCTTCAGGAGTCTGCAGAAGGTCCGGCACGAAAGTATTACTCTCTCACAGCAAAGGGCGGAATAATCAGAGATGAACTTGTAGCCGAATGGCAGGAGTTCATCGTGGCAGTAAATGGGCTGCTGGATGGGGTGAGTCATGCAGAAGGATGAGTACTTGTCACAACTCAGGCAGGCGATACGAGCCCTACCCGAGGATGAACAGGAAGAGATCCTTGCAGATTATGATGAACACTTCAGGATGGGTATCACGGAAGGGCGAACCGAAGCAGAGATCGCATCGGCACTCGGGGATCCCAGATCAATTGGAAAAGAGTACGCAGCAGTCTCTCTCGTTAACCGTGCCGAAGAGAGCCCGTCAGCCAGAGGTATTGGCAGGGCTGTTCTTGCAACAGTTGGTCTCGGGCTGTTCAACCTGTTTGTGGTGTTTCTCCCGTTCCTGATCCTAGTATTCATGATCGTACTCATCCTGATCATAGGATTCTCAATCGCATGTGCCGGGCCATTTCTGGCCGGATATGCTGTCCTGATCCTTCTCGGGGTTCTGCCAATGCAACTGGATACACCGCCTCTGGCAGCAGTATTCTTTGGGATTGGGCTTACATCAGCAGGCCTTCTCATGATCGCACTCGATTATTGGTTAACAAGGATCTGCTACCGCCAGACAATCAGATACCTTCGGTGGAATATTGAAGTAATTTCAGGGAAGGAGACCTTATGAACACTGGAATCAGATTCCCACCACTCAAACAGATTATCATCTGGCTTCTCATCATTTCAGTAGTATCCTTTGCGATCGGAGCGATCATCGCTGGTATTGAAGGAAGTTCGTACCGATCAAAATACCAATCCACGGTTACTCCGGTTGAAATTGAATCGGGAGCGATCAATCATGCAATCGTAGCCCTGGAGATGGACTCAGGGAGCATCAACCTCTCTGAAGATCAATTTACCAGCCTCATATCAGGGAACATATCAGGAGTACATGCACAGAAAGGACCTGATATCTCGTACACATCCAAGGATGAAATCGGTCATCTGAACATGAAGCAGGAGTCATCCATGTGGCTTGATCCCATATCAAAGGAGGATCAATGGAATCTTGCCCTTGGTCAGAAGGTACCAACTTCACTCTCGATCACGATGAATACAGGAAATCTTCGAATACAGCCGGGAGATGCAAATCTGACCGATCTTTCGATCAAACAGAGTACCGGGGATCTCACCCTTGATCTCTCCACATGGAAAGGAACCCATCTTATGGGATCCATTGACGAAGGGATAGGAAGCATGACAATTCTTCTTCCTGCAGATGCCTCAATTGCAACTCATGTTGAGAATGGTATCGGAAGCAGAAGCATAATAGGTCTTGACGGAGAGAGTGGCACATATTACCATACCGTTCAGGATCGTCAGGCACCAGTGATCTCACTTTCTGTAAACCAGGGAATCGGAGATCTCACCATGAAGGTAGTACATGAATCCTGATTATCTGGAGGATATTCTCTTCCATAATCTCTCAAAGGAGGATACATGACCGATCCGGTAGTCAGAGCAGGAGTTCTCATAATCCTGCTCATACTCCTGACCTTTGTCTGGACATATCCCCTGTACAGGCCTGAAATCAAGAGGGACATACGGTTCCTCTCATTCAAGGCATTCGTACATATCACCGCCGCCCTGGTGCTGTTCGGGATTGCAGCTGCTAACTGGGTTCTTGACGCATCTCATGTGCTGAATCTGATATGCGGTCTTTTCCTCCTGCACGAAGGAATCGTAACGATATTGAACATATACGAAGATATGAAAAGATTACCAGTCCGGGAGAAGGGTATGTAGTCATGCTATATCATCCACCCCTTACGTATCGATAATCGACCATCACAATTCAAGCATCTATCAGAGATCTATGATCAGAAAAAATTCAAATCACTGCACCATATCATGGAAATTCGCCTTGTTTATCCTGTTTGGGCTGATACTCATCAATCTGCCGGCATCAGCCGCAGGTGACACAACACAGACACCATCGGTTATCATCCAGGATTACAAAGTTACACCTACAGTTCTTACACCAGGAGAGAAAGGAACACTTACAGTTACACTAAAATCGGTAACTTCAGGAACAAAAACAAGTTCAGTCACATCAGGGAGTGATACGACTTCACTCAGCTCACCGGTGATTCCATACATCGATTCTGTCACATTCAAGAGCAAAGATATTGATCTCCTCAGTGCAGACTCAAAATTTGAAGGAAACATCGGACCTGATCAGGCAATACCAGTGACATTCTATATTCAGGCACCCCAGAAAACCGGCCTGTATTTCCCTGAGGTATGGATCAGAGTACGAGATGGACAGAGCCTGAAATACCCGATTCCGGTCAATGTCGGCACCCAGCTCTCGGTGCTTCGAACACCGACACTCTCACTTGAGAACTCTTTCCCATCCATGGTAAAGCCGGGAACAAAGATCGATGGCAATGTCACAATCAAAAATGAAGGTTCAAGCCAGGCTGACAACATTCAGGTAATGGTAAACGGAACTCCACCGTCTGTTGTTGCATCAGGAATCAGTTCGTTTCAGATTGAACATCTTGCACCAGGCGAGGCTGTGACCCGTGATCTCTCCCTGCTTATTGACAAAAATATCCAGGCAGGACTTGTGGAAGTCCCGGTCAGGATGAAGTATGCCCAGATTGATGGCACATCTGTAGAGCAACTCGGAAGCATCGGAATCGATGTCAGGGGAAATGCTGAACTTGGGATCACCGCTGTAGAGACCACTCCAAGCAGGGTTTCACAGAAAGAGGCGTTCGATCTGATGATACGGGTCCAGAACACCGGAACCGGCGATGCAAAGACGGTATCTGCTAAGATCGATCTGCCGATAGGCGGGACAAAGGAGGCCTTTGTCGGAAAGATTAAACCTGGAAACGATGCCCCGGCAACGTTTATTCTTGAGGGAGCACCGGCAGGAGATTACAACTACAAGGCTACGATCACATGGACCGATGACTGGGGAGAGCACTCATTCACCCGTGATCTCTCACAGGGCATTCCGAAATCCGAGGATTCAGGCACAACAATACTTGGTGTTATTATCCTGATCGTTATCGGAGCCGGAGTCTTCTGGTTCTGGCGCAGGAAGAATAATCCGGACGAGATGGTATGAGCCTGCAGCACCTCAAGGTATCATTCTTCCTCGCTGTCAGGGGACTATTACGGGGAAGCAGAGGAAGTCTTTACCTCTCCATCCTCATCATCGCCATGGTCTTTACCAACATGATCTTCATGTCATCGATCATCATGGGGGCCATAAAGAACTCAGAACGTTCCATCATCGAGTACCAGACCGGTAACATCCTTGTCGAACCAAAGGATAATGAGCAGTATATCGAGGATGTGAGTAGTCTTCTCGATAAACTGAACAGGATTCCAGGAGTCATCAGGGCTTCGGCCCATTATTCGATGGGAGCGACACTGAAAAATGAGGGAAACCGGGTCGGAGCAACTGTCACTGCTGTTCGCCCTGATGACGAACGTATGGTCACCGGTACCTGGAAGAAGATGAAGGAGGGAGAGTATCTCTCTGATGGCGAGACAGGAGAGGTGATCATCGGTATCCAGACTGCAGGTCATAAGGACAAGAACGAGGATATGGGTGCATCACTTGGGTATGTCAGAACCGGAGATCCGGTCACCATCGAGTTCACTAACGGTGTTACCCGCGAATACAGGGTGAAAGGTATCATTGAGACACGTTCCTATCAGGCAGATATGGATGTGTTTGTCACCTGGAATGAGATGGAGAGCGTACTTGGTCATCCGATTGACACATCCACCGGGCTAATCATAAAAACCTCGCCTGATCTTCCTGAAGCACAGGTAAAGCAGACGATCCTCAGGTTCGGTGTCCAGGAGAAGGTGAAGACATGGCAGGATCTCCTCGAAGAAGCCTTCGGCAGAGCGATTCAGAGTTTCTCGATCATCAACAGCGTGACTGTTATCGTCAGTCTCGTCATCGCTATCGTGGTTCTCTTTATCGTTATCATGATCAAGACCCTGAACAGCCGACGACAGATCGGCGTTCTCAAGGCACTTGGTGTTGAGAAGAGTGTCATCATCAACAACTATCTCTTCCAGGTTCTCCTGCTCACAACAGCCGGTACAATCGTTGGAATCGGAATCGTGGAGGGAATGGTCGGACTGCTCACGCTGTATCCTATCAAGTTCCCGGATGGCGATGTTACTCCCTACGTCACAACAATGGATCTCGTATCAAACACGATCCTGCTCTTTATCGCAGCAGCCATTGCCGGATATATCCCTGCATGGAGAGTTGCGAGTGAGGATATCATGACTGCAATGCGGGCCTGATCATGATCGAGATTACTGACCTGTCCAAGGTGTACGAGATGGGAAAGGTGACCGTTGACGCTCTCAAAAATGTTACCCTCTCGATCAGGAAAGGTGAGTTTGTCGGGATCATGGGAGCATCAGGATCAGGTAAATCAACGCTTCTCCATATGATCGGCCTTCTTGACACCCCGACAAGCGGACGTATCCTGATCGGGGGTGTTGATGTGTCAACACTCACCGATCAGCAGAAGTCACGGTTCAGGCTGAAACGACTTGGGTACGTGTTCCAGGACTATGCCCTTATGCCTGAGCTGACCGTGGAGGAGAATGTCTACCTCACATCCATGGTCAGAGGCACAACCGAGAAGGAATATATCGCCCAGACAAAGGAGATCCTGACAAGAGTCGGGCTGATTCAGCGGTCAAATGCCTTGCAGAGTGAACTTTCCGGGGGTCAGCAGCAGAGGGTCTCTATTGCACGGGCCGTTGTGAACAGGCCGGAGATCCTGTTTGCAGACGAACCCTGTGCAAACCTGGACACTGAAAGTTCCAAAAATGTGCTTGATCTCTTCAGACAGATCAATCATGAACTGCAGCAGACGATCGTGATGGTCTCCCACGAAGAGTGGCACATGGAATACTTTGACCGGGTTATCATCCTGCGTGACGGGAGAGTTATCTCTGACGGGCCACCGGCACTACGCGAGCGGAGCAGCATTCAGGCTTCATAGGAGCCGATTGTTGCCATTCACCTTTTTTTAGCGGAACCATCATGGATCTTCATTCGTTCGATAATAATGATATTATAGAGACAGATGCAACATCAAGTGGTTCATATGGATCGAAAAATGTTCATTATCGCAGCAGTATTATCCTGCTGTCTCATCTTCTCAGTAGTATCAGCAGCAACCACCACTCCGGCAGGTAACGCAACCAATACTACGAAGGTTGTAAAGACCACCACAACCGCTGTGACCACAGGCAATGCAACCAGCGCTGTTAAGGTCACAAAAACCCAGACCGTCAACGCTACACCTGCAGCAAAAGTCCTGGTTGAGCCAAAGGTTGTCTCAATCACTCCAAGCTCAGGCAGCCTTGGAGAAAAAGTAGCATTCAACCTGACTGGTTCTGACTTTGACAAGACTGCCAAAGTATACCTTGAGACCGAAGTCAAGAACAAGACCAAGACTATCGAAGCAGCAAAGAATGTTGTTTCATCCAGCTCCCTTATCACCGGAAACTTCAAGATTCCGACCGGTGTTCCGGCAGGTGACTGGAATGTAGTCGTCAAGCAGAACGGAAAGAAAAGCACTTCAACTGTGAAGTTTACCATTAAAGAATAATCTGATCCCTTACGGGATCCACATACTTTTTTCGGATTCTGACTGGTTTTGAGATAAGAGATAACAAAGAGTACCGTTCGATTCGTTATCCCATTTCAGGATAATACGGATAATCCATCTGTTTCTGGATACTCTTTCTGACCTCACATCCGGCAATCTGTTCTGTGATATACAGACCAAGATCTATTGCAGCGGTCACTCCTCCAGCCGTAATAATCCTGCCATCGTGAACAATTCTATCAGTCAGGACTTCCCGGGCAAAATGTTTCAGTACTTCCTGCATGACCGGGTGAGTTGTCGCCTTTTTATCCCGGAGAAGCCCGGCTGCCCCGAGGAGAAGAACCCCGCCACACAGAGCTGCAACGGTTGTATCCGGACCAGCAGAGGAGATCCACCCGAGGTACTCTGGACTCTTCATCAGATCCTTAACCCCGTCACCACCGGGTATGAGAACATAGTCGTACGATTTGAAATCGGTGCAGATTTCATCGGGAATCAGAACAAGACCTTCTGACGATCTAACCTGTTCTGTACGGGATGAAACTACGTATTCTAAATCAGGACAAAAACCCATTGTTTTCAGCCGGGTGATCGGATCATAAAGCCCGACAAAATCCAGGAGAGTAACCTGATCATAGAGAATAAATGCTACCTTCATACATCAGATCCAGCGTGTATCAATGAGATAGGCTGTATTAAGCAAAATAATTGTCTGAAAATAATAAACCAAGAATAATATATCACAACACCAATGATAATTATGAATAAAATATCATATCGTTCAGTTTTACTTTTAATTGGATGTATTCTCCTCCCAGTCCTGGTCGGTGTTGTAGGATCGTTTATTACAACTGCCTCTATATCGACCTGGTATACAACACTCACAAAGCCGTGGTTCACCCCTCCAAACTGGGTTTTCGCTCCGGTTTGGACAACACTCTATTGTATGATGGGTGTGTCTCTCTGGCTCATCATCAAAGACGGGTTTGATGATGATGAAGTGAAAGATGGGGCGATATGTTTTGCAGCTCAGTTAGCACTCAACTTCCTTTGGTCTATCGCATTCTTCGGACTCAGATCTCCCTTAATGGGATTAATAGTAATAGTCCTTCTTCTTGTCCTCATAGTTCTCACAATTCAAAGATTCAGACATATTTCAAAACCGGCAGCCTACCTTCTCATTCCGTATTTCTGCTGGACTTGTTGCGCTATGATTCTGAATACATCGATATTACTTCTGAACTAGGAAGAATATTGGCTATGATGAAAGAACACAATATCTTGACCTTTTTTTGTAAGTAAAAAATAATTCTGTTTCAGAAAAAAGAAAGTTTGTCCACTACCAGGATACAATCAACAATTAGTGATTGAGTCTTGACATTGACTCATCAATACGAGTTGCAATCACAGAGAGATCGTTAATTATTGTTGAGATCTGGTTGAGTGCAGAGGCTGACTCCTCTGAAGCCGAGGCTGAACTGATCGCTTCTTTTGCAGTCTCCACTGACATGCTTTTTACTTCAGAGACACTTGAAGTGATCTCCTGCACTGTTGCAGTCTCTTCCTCTGATAACGCTGCCACCTCGGTCATATTCTTGGAGATCTCTTCGACCTGAACTGCAATCTCGTTAAAGAACTGAATTGTATCACTGATAGCAACTGAACCTTTTGATACCTCGGTATTTGCCTGGTTCATCGCTGTTGCAGCACGGTTAGATTGTTTCTGCAGAGAACCGATGATCCGTGCTATGTTCTCTGCCGAGCCCTGGGACTCCTGTGCAAGCGTCTTCACTTCGTTTGCCACAACAGCAAATCCCATTCCTGCTTCCCCTGCCCGTGCAGCCTCAATTGCTGCATTCAATGCAAGTAAATTTGTCTGGTCTGCAATATTGCTGATGATATCAACGATCTTTCCGATCTCAATCATCTGGTCTCTGATCTCGGTAATAATAGTTCCAACATCAGATACTGCAGCATTAATAGCCTTTATTCCACCTTCTGCAACTGCAGCCTTCTCAACTCCTTTCACAGATGTTGCATTGGCATCCTGGGTGAGATTACTGACTGACTCAACCTTTGCTGCAACAGAAGCCACTGACCGGTTCAGTTCCTCCATTGCCTCAAGAACCTGCTCAACAGCATGAACACTGTTTTCGGCGTTGGAACTTACAACCGAAGAGCTCTGTGCAATAGATGATGCACCTGCCGTTACCTCCTCAATACTAGCTGCAGCCTCTTCAGATGAGGCACTAAGAGAACTTACCTGTTCAGAAACTTCTTTGATGGCTAATGAGAGTTCAACTCCTATCGTGTTCAGTCCGTCTTTAAGAGCGATCAGATCGCCTCTTGTCTCTATTGATTCATCAAACCGGGCTGAAAACGTAGCCTGAGAGAACTGTTCTGATACACGAAGAGCTTCGTTGAGAGGAGTAGTAATAGCATCAAGCATATTGTTGATGCCGATAATGATCTCCCTGTATGCTCCAATGAACCTGGAAGCATTGCCACGTTTTTCCAGTTCGCCGTTCTCTGCGTCCTGAATCAACATCCTGATCTCACCGGTGATACCGGATAGAGAGGTGATCAACTGGATTAGAGCATGTGAAATCTCATCATTCTCATCTTTGGGTTCAACCGTAACAGAAAGATCACCTGATGCAATCTTTTTGAGGGCAGAGACGACAGTATTCTGGAGGTTATCGGAGAATGCATCCATTTCCCTCCCCAAAATTCCGATCTCATCATCCCTGTCCAGATGGAGCCGTTCTGTAAGGTGACCTCTCCCCATCTCGCTGATCATCCTTGCAGTCTTTTCCAGTGGTGCCGTGGTCTGTCGTGAAAAGCCCAGACCGATGAAGATGACCGCAATGATGGTGAGTATTGCGATGATAGCGATGAGAATTATTGCCTGTCTCGTTGAATTAGCAAGATCGGAAACCAGACTCTCATTTTCAGTCCGTAATTTCTCCTCAAGAGTCTTGGTGGGTAACAAGAACTCATCAATATAAACCGCTATACCGGTAACCATCCGAACCCCGTCTTTTGTCGTCAGATTTACCGGATAATAACTGATGAACTTGTCACGGTATGAGCCATCTGCCTCCTTTGACTTGTAATATCCGGTAACCGGAGATCCACTTTTCATTTTGGAAACAATATCATAGAGTTCTGGCTGATCGGTCTTGTACGTCTCGTACGAGATTCCTTCCTTGGCTTTGGAGGAGTGCATCAGGTTTTTGAACCCTACCGGATCTCCGAGAAGACTATACCCCTGTGAGCCCACCGGCTGCACTGCTATTGCCCTGAATGCCGGATCTTTAAAGAGGTCCTGCCAGGTTTTATCCGGATGATCGGCAAGATAAACTTCCAACTCCTTTGCAATCGACTGTGTATTTTGTATTGCATTTTCTTCTGCAAGTTTCTGCAATGCCCCTGTTGAAGTAGTGATAGACTCGTTTCCAATCTCGTTGACCTTGGTGTCAATAGTTCCACTCACCGACAAGAGACTATAGATCCCGATAGAGCCGATGATGAGTAAAGGAATTACTGATATTCCAAGCATCATAAGGATGAGACGCCGTTTAAACTGCATTATTTCCACCAGAGTATGAGAGAAGTAACAATCAGGAGATCCTGTTCAATGGTGTGTTTTCTTCGATAAGATAAATAGGCAACAGATTTGATCCTTACTTTTTTTGCCCCCAGAATTGGAAATAAAAGCAAATTATTGAAATTGTAAAATTATGAACACTTCAGCAATAATTCATACTTAAATCTTCTTTCATTGGCGCCATTGGATATTTTAGAGCGCAGATACGAAGATATGAGCAGAAAATCAGGAGTGAAAATTTCTGATATCAACCAGTTATCCCAGTAAGGTCTCCATCAAGTGAATCAGATATTCCTGCCAGTATATATCCCCCGTCACTTGTCTGAACAACACTCTGTCCGGCATCATATCCGCTCCCACCGAAACACTTCTCCCACTTCAGGGCTCCATCAGGAGCCAGTTTGATGACCCAGTAATCATATTTTCCATGGTTCCCGGTCACATCACCATCACTCGACTCCGACTGCCCGACAACAATGTAACCGCCATCCCTGATCTGTCTGATGCAGAGACCATTATCATCGGCCTTTCCTCCGTAACTCTTCTGCCACGAGAGTTCACCGCCGGCAGTCAGTTTGACGATCCAGTAATCGAGATCTCCATGGTTTCCGGTCACATCACCATCATTTGATACTGATGCTCCGGCTATAATATACCCACCATCAGATAGTTGCTGAATAAAAGATGGAATATCCTTCTTCGATCCACCGAAACTTTTTTGCCACGAGATCTCCAGATTTGGGGTAAGTTTGACAACCCAGTAATCAAAATCTCCATGATTTCCGGTAACATCACCATCATCCGATGCTGAAGCCCCAACCACTATATATCCACCTTCGATGGTCTGCCTGATACAATAGCCAAGGTCATCCTTTGTGCCACCAAACGTCTTCTTCCAGGCGAGATCTCCGGAGGGTGTCATTTTTCCAATCCAGTAATCCCGATCCGCACTGCCATTCGATCCTTCTAACCCTGATAATCCGGTGTTCCCTGCTAGGACATATCCTCCGTCACTTGTCTGCTGAATGCCGTGTATCTCTGCATGAAATGCCCGACCAAGGTCCTTCTTCCAGGATATATCACCATCATGTGTGAATTTAGCAACCCAGGATCTGTCCTGACTTATGTTTCCAATTGTGCTCTTCCCGTCTGTTCCAGGGGTATTACCGGAGTCAAACCTGCAGGAATACGACTGATAAACAACTTTCGAATCCTGGGAGTCTGTTCCCCTGTAAATCTTCTGCCATGCAATATCACCACCGGGGTTCAGTTTTACTATCCAGTAACCCGGAACCTTCCTGCCCTCATCAAGGGTGACATTGGTGGAATCTGATCTTCCAAACATCAGGTATCCCCCGTCACTTGTCTGCTGGACAATATAAGACGACATGATAAGAGGCGTATTCAGACATTTCTGCCACGAGATCTCCGGTGTAATGATATTTGGATACTCGATACCAATTGAGTGAGATGAAGTGTCAGAAATTTCAGTTCCGGAAACAGAAATGGGCACTATCAGGAGCAGAAGCGTGAGGAGTATTACAGACACCCGCAGACCAGCCTGATCAGTGTGACAGAGACAAACCATCGACTTCATAATTTTTCAGCATGAGATGAGCGAACAGTAATCTTCTGTAACTCTTTCGCATGAGGAGATATATGTTGTTGACCACTTTGTTTACCCGGGTTTGCACATTCATCACAGACAGAAATTCAGGATATAACGATTCAATAGGCCATATTGAGTGTCCACAGTATGGTACGACATTGACAGAACAGTCAGAGAATTGTGCCATCAACCGATGTTTGTAATTTCTCACCACACCCGGGCGGAAGAGCGGGAGAAAGAAGCAAGAACCGGGATTTGAGTGGCGGTCCCCCACCCCAAATTCATCGATAATTATGACTTTAAATTAAAATATAACTAATTCAATTAATTTTTAGTGCACCTGGGCGGCGATTTTCAGGTGCATGGATATCTTCTCTGTCTACCATTCAGGTGATCTTATGCTCCTGTGATCCAGGAACCGCCGCCCAAAGAGCCAACAGGATAAAAATAGGAACCGATTCCACGAACAAAGTAAAATAACGTGGTGGAATGCTCCCACCCAGCAAGAATTCCTGACACCTTTCCGCCCAAGTATTTAGATCTAATCATTGTTAAAAAGAGAAAATCAGAGTAAAGTCCAATCGATGGAATAAATACTACATTATTCAAACATTATTTAAACTATTTTTTTTTGAAGTTAGATAAAACGCAATATAAAGATCATTGAGAAATAATGTATTTGGTTGTACTCTCATCATATCTGCCATCCATGGATCGAACTGTCAGTACCACAGGGAACTGACCCGATTTTGTATACGTATGAACAGGATTCTGTTTTACTGAGTTAGTATCATCACCAAAACTCCAATACCATGAATCAGGTGAACCTGCTGATTTATCTGTAAACTGTACTGTAATTGGTGTTGACCCATAATTTTTATCCATTGTAAAATCAGCCACAAGTAATTGTGATTGTTTTACGAAATCTGCCTGAATGGTGTGATCAGACTTGACTTTTATGAATGTATGTGATGTCACTTTCCCAATACTGATCCCATCAACCTGAACATTGTTTATGATATACCCCGAATCAGGTATAATATTGAACACCTGATCGGTACCATCAGGAACGGTTATTTTTCCGTATGGAGTAATATTTCCGTGAGCTGATGCAGTTGCTGTAATAATATGAGTTGAGGGGGATGCTATTGAAAGATAGTTATCCTTCTTCATTATATCAGAACCATACGGACCTGATATACTCAATGTTACCGAAAACGTGCCTGGATTTTTATAGGTATGAACAGGATTTCGGTCCTGAGAAACGGCACTTTTATCACCAAAATCCCACAGGTACTTAGTATGATTATCTGTACCAAGACTTTGATCCGTAAAGGATACACTCAGCGGAGCTGTACCTGAAAGAGGAACTGCCGAAAACTGAGCTTTTACGAGAGGGGTTCTATTTGTAACTGTAATC
>CAZVAS010000053.1:0-4638 GCA_964625165.1 uncultured Methanospirillum sp.
GCAACCAACACCTGGAAAGACACTACTGAAGTCACCGGCGGTATCAAGACCTTACAGAAGGCCTTTGACTATAAGTCCGGATTCAGAGTATAATCTCTGACTCAGACCTTTCCAGCCCTTTTTTTGTCATATTCCGGCTGCATATGCCCTTTATGGAGTTATATGTGTATGTGCAACCGCTCTCATGAAAAGAAAAAAATATTGCGTTCTATCGTATCAGGGATCCCTGAACAAACTTCATCCCACTCAGGATCTGCTTCTCTGAACCATCACTCTCACTGGTGCACTGAATTCTGACCTCGATGTAAGGTGTGAGTGGTCCTGCAGCGATCTTTGGTCCTAAGATCTCCTGGACCTGGAAAAGACCTGCAGAGTTGGACATATGTATCGTGATCACAACCGGAATATCGCTTCCTTGTTCTATCTGAACCATTTCTATGGAGAGTGCTGATATTGTGTGAATTGATACTCTTCCCTGGTTGTAAGCAGTCCTAGCCCTCCCGGTTGTCATGTCTGTTGCATCACCTATGCAGACCGCCCCTGCCTCTATAGTGAGAGGTCTTGGATCACCATGATGGGTGTAGATGGATCCCTGGATAAATGTTCGCACCCGTGCCATACGGCCCTGATCGTCGTAGATCTGTGGAAGAATTCGATCCAGGATTGGGCTTACAAGCAAGAGGCTGTGTGAGATATGATCTGTCCTATGGATCTCATTTCCGATATCATGACACAAAGCAGCTGTCAGCACGATCAGGTAAGCATCGTCAATATCGCCCATTCCAGATCTAATGATGTCAGGAACAATATCTGCTGCAATGAGGTATTCCAGTATCTGAAGTGCCGATGCTGTAGCAACAATGGCATGAACTCTTCCATGATCATTCATCCCGAGTTTCTCGACAGTTACGTAATTTGCACATTCCCAGTGTACTGCAAGGTCAGGATCTCGTGAAAGAAGGTTCCAGGCTTGATTTGCTTTTTGCTTATTTTTCACAAGTTCGGTTATAATGGAGAGTGATCGCTGCCTGATCTCTTCTTCTGAGAACTCGGGTATGATATTGGTATGAGTATCGAATGTGTCTTTACCGGTAGGTTCAGGGATCTCAGGGGCGAGAGGGCTGATAACATCTTCCATGCTGATACTCACGCTGAATCCTACAAGGTTGTTTCGTACCAAGTTTATGGGGATATCATGATCTCTATAGTTCCAAGGTATCAGAATGGCTCTCTAAAACTTACGCTCTGCTTCTTATTGGTGATAAAAATGAATGGGAAAATTAGATCTCCCCCTGTTATTGATTTAGTATTGTGCATGGGATAATTCTATATATTTTTGAGAGTGATGATCACATATGGTGGATTCAGACACCGTTTCTGGTCCTACTGGTCATCCCTGTCTCTGGTGCGGGGAGTTGACCGGATCACGAAAGACGTACTGTTCTGATCTATGTGAAAGCCGGTTTCTCAGCTGGCTGGAGACAGAACCTGCTGCAGTCCGGGGGAGCAGACCTCCATTCTGGAATCTTATCAGGCGTCAGGCCCTTGAGAGGGATGGACACCAGTGCCAGATCTGTGGCAGCACTGCTGAACTCTCGGTCCATCACATCGTCCCCCTTTCTGCAGGTGGTGATTCAACACTCCATAATCTCACCGTGCTTTGCCATACATGTCATCAGAAAGAGCATGGGCGACATGCTCATGCTGTCAGGAAAAAGAAGTTTCGTATCAGGATTCGACACCAACCGATGTATGTGCCTGCTACGTTCTTCAGTGACTGGATCAGTCAGTCCGGAGGAGAGGTGTATCCCTGAAATATTATTGGATATGAGAGGGTCCAGGGCAACTCCCAAGATGCCTGGAAAAACCTGATATCCTGTCCCTGGTCATCAGAATAACAACCTTATTTCCTGAATGGAGTCCTGATAACTTTTTTGCCCTGATTGGAGGAATTGAAAACGCCTCTCGGTCATCAACAACGAGGTCGAGCACATTTCTGATCTCGATATACTGATCAATATCCGGATTCGAGTCCGGGGGACGGGGCATACATTCAGGACCGGGTGTTGCAATAACCCTGATGGTTGCATCAATGCTCTTGAACTTCTCTTTGATCTCCTGTTCAAGTATTGGATTGTCTGATATGATGGTCAGGGATATGGCAGGGCTCCTGATCTTTGCCTCATAAAAGATGGGAACATATCTCTCACCCATTACACACACGATCTCATGATCAGCCCCGGTGATAAGATCCCTGATTTTATGCTCAACGGAGGCGTTCCCGTATACTGACCAGACTGCCTCGTCCTGGTCTTCTGTGATATTCTCTCTTCGGAGAAGTTCGAGTTCTTCTCCTGCTACTTCTGCAGCATGGGTGTGGGTCTCTAAAAGAGTACGGAGAGCGGTTTCGGGGTGTACCGGTGCGAATACTGCAGGTTTTGAATACCTCTTTATAATAAGGCCCAGATCCTGAAGTCTCTGAAGACTCTCATAGATACTCGGTTTGGAGATCTGGAGGAGATCGATCAGATCACGTGCTCCGGCCTGATCGTAGAGAACCAATGCTGCGTACACTTTGGCCTCATAGGTCGTGAGACCCAACGTGTTAAGGGCTGAGATCAGGGCCGGATGGATCTTGTCTGTCATGTTCTAACCGATATCATCTACTATTCTCCTGATTGGTTGTAAAATATTTTACTAGTGTCTTCGGAAATCACGTGTTGAATCAGATATATCCGTATATCTCCTGTTTACTCAATTTTCAGAATTTTTTATCCTGGTTCTGGTTGCGATTTCTCTGTCCGCTTATAGCAGATCTTTGTTGTGGTCTCTTTGAACTGACAAATCCAATATCCAACTTCATTGTTGTGAAATTCTTTACTACCTGGCATTGCAACCATTGGTTGTATCAGTTTCATCATAGTCTCAATAGGTCGGTAATTTTTGTACTACTAACCTCTGTTCATCAGCAGGTGGTAGAAACCGGCACGAGATATGATGCTGCGATGATAACGAATTTGTCTGGAATGAATCGGATAGCCAAGAAAAATAAACATCGGAATGAATGAAATGATCTATACTCGAATTCTGACTGTTCTTGTAATCCTGCTCAGTGCAGGACTGGTGCAGGCAGCGATAATCTCCAATACTACATCTCCGGGCGGGGTATCAACTCTTGCCACACCCGATTCGATCCAGAATAATCAGGATCCGGACTCTGACGATTCAAAAGGTCCCGATTATGATCTGGTATTTCCTAATGATTCAGTCCAGCGGATTGACCTGGTTATCAGATCTGATGACTGGCAGAAGATGCTTGACAACATGACCGAACTGTATGGCGAATTCGGGACTGATAGCCGGATGAAAATGCCGATTGGAAACCTCACACCCGATGAGAGACCTGGAGGAATGGGTATGCCTGAAATGGCTGATACAAATCCTGTGTATGTTCCTGCACAGGTGACATTGAATGGAACAACCCTTGATAACGTCGGTGTCAGATTCAAGGGGTTCAGTTCGCTTTCAGGATCCTGGAGTGAAGGAACATACAAGATCTCCCTGAAACTTGACTGTGATCAGTTCAAGGACCAGTACCCGGAAGTGAAGGGACAGACTCTCTATGGATTTGATGAACTCAACCTCCAGAGCGGATACGGAGACAACTCCCTGATGAGGGACAAGATTGTCACCGAGATCTTCCGTGATGCCGGTGTGCCTGCACCGAGGGCCTCTTTCTATCAGGTATACATCGATAAAGGCAACGGCCCGGAATATTTCGGTATTTACACGGTGATCGAGGACGTGGGGGATACAATGCTCTCCTCCCAGTTTACCGATGATTCGGGAAATCTGTACAAGGCTGAAGGTGAACATGATGCAACCTTCCGCAGTGGCACATTCAACTCCAGTTTCTTTGACAAACAGACGAATAAGAAAAAGAATGACTTCAGTGATCTTGAGCGGTTCTATACAGCACTAAACTCTGAAAAGAGAACGTCAGATCCCGCTGCTTGGAGATCATATCTTGAGTCCATCTTTAATGTGGATGAGTTTATCACCTGGCTTGCAACCAACACCGTCATCCAGAACTGGGACACATACGGCTCGATGGCCCATAACTTCTACCTGTACACTGATCCATCGACCGGGCAGATAACCTGGATTCCCTGGGACAACAATTTTGCACTGCAGAATAGCAGTGAAGGGATGGGAGGAATGGGAGGAGAACGCCCTGAGTTCGGTAACTTCTCTGCCAGAAACATCTCCCCCACTGCGATGGGTAATCCCTTCGGGGAGATGGCGGGTGAATTTGAGAACTCAACTCCCGGACCTTTCCCGATGGGCATGCCCGGGGGAATGGGGGGAGATATGAACATGTCTCGCATGGGACCTGGTGGAGGTACACAGGATATCAGTCTTGCCAATGTCACGAGTGACTGGCCTTTAATCAGGTTCCTGATGGATGATCCGGTATATCATGAGAAGTATGTGAATGCTGTTGCATCGGTCATCTCTGATGTGTTCAATCCGGAACGGATGGACCCCATCTACACCAGAAATCATGAACTCATCACGCCATATGTGGTCGGAGATGAGGGAGAGAAGGAAGGATACACACACCTGAAGAGTTCAGAA
>CAZVAS010000053.1:4738-6816 GCA_964625165.1 uncultured Methanospirillum sp.
CAGGCCAGGGATCTCATCTCCCATCTTCCTGATACGTACCGTGTCTTTGAGGTGAATGGGGTTCGTGTCCAGACCTACTCGACAACGTACTACGATTCACCCCGGTTGAGTCTCTACCTGACCCATCATAACGGAAGCAAACCACGATACAAAGTGAGGACACGGTCGTATGTGGGTTCAGATCTGAACTACCTTGAGGTCAAGGAAAAGAAGAACACCGGACGAACTGTAAAACACAGGCTTCAGACCGATGGACTCATCACAAATCTCGGGGCAGATCTTCGTGAGTTTTTCGGTTCATGCCTCCCGTACGACTACTCTCAGTTCAGGCCGGTTCTGATCAACGAGTACAAACGTATAACCCTGGTGTCAACCACCGGTCCCGAACGAATCACCCTGGACGTGGACCTCTCGTACCATTCAGGATCTGCAGATCTTGTCCTTCCCGAGATCGTGATCGCCGAACTGAAGCGGAGCAGTGAACACTCTGACTCACCGGCCTTTGACTACCTGACCCGTATGCGGGTAAAACCAAAAGGATTCTCAAAGTACTGCATCGGGATCTCACTCCTGTATGGGAACCTGATCAAACACAACAACTTCAACATGACACTTCGTCTGCTTCAGAAGATGATGCATGGAGGGCCGATCAGATGGTAATTACAGATTACGCCTTATTTGTGGCCGGGATGGTGATAAATCTCATCTTCTCACTGATCGTTGTCAGAGGGATCTATTACCCTCACCGACGGGCTCAGGACTATGTCTTCACGTTCATGGCCTTCTCAGTGGTTGTGTACCTGATAATGGGGCTCTTCACCTCTGTCGAACTCTCGATAGGGGCAGGGTTCGGGCTGTTTGCACTCTTCTCCGTTCTGCGGTACAGGACTGATACCGTCCCGATCAGAGAGATGACATACCTCTTTGTCATCATCGCCCTGCCGATCCTGAACTCGATCCTCTTTGGCAGTAGTCAGTACGTCAACCTGGTTCTCTCAAACCTGATGGTCATCCTGGTCCTCTGGGTTCTTGAGGAGAAATGGGGATTCAGGTATGAACAGCGTAAAATGGTCAGGTACGAGCGGATAGAACTTGTTCGTGCGGATCGTCGTGATGAACTGATCGCAGATCTCAGGAACAGAACCGGTCTGCCTGTCACAAAGGTCGAGGTTGTTGAGATGGATTACCTCCGTGACTCGGCAGATCTCATGATCTCGTATGATGAGGATGCCCCACTGGTACCTGAGGAATCTCCCAGAGTTCTGACAATACCGACCGGCTTAGATCAGCAACCAGTCTCAGCGGGTATCACCGGCCAATAACACTTTTTGAGGAAGATATGACGTTATCAGGCAACTCCCTTAGTGAAACGGCTGACCGGCTGGTTCATGCCTTCTCTGTTCAGTCCGGACAATTGAAACCCTCATTCTGCTGTTTCATTCTTCTGGTACTCACTTCCGGGTTATTCGATACGGCAGACGCAGACCGGCTTCCTTCAGCAGTTCCCGAAGTTCAGAAGTTTAGTATCGACACCCAGATTGAGGCAACCGGACTTCTCGATGACTCAACAATGGTGGACTGGGTTACTGTGAAGAATGGATCGACAACTGATACAACTATTGGCAAGAGTGAGATAATTTCGTCAGTTGTATCTCATGAATCTCTCCTTTCGAATGGAGGGACGATAAATGGGGTACAGAACACCGGGTTTGATTCATCAAACAAACAGGACTCATCATTCAACCTTGAATCTGAAAAGGTCATGACGTATGCCGGATCGGACGGTTCGCATCTCGTCGGATCTGACTATCTGCTCCTTGATGTGAACGGGAATTATACAAGCAACTCAACCGAGTCTGTGATGTGTGTGTTCAGTGAAGATGAGTATCTGATCCCGAATCCGGCATTTTCCAATTACGTCGAGGCACAGGGGTCTTTGATAAACTTCAACAGTGGAAAGGTCTCAACAAAGGAGCAGGTTCGTGCAGTTGGATCAAAGATCAGCACCTCGGCCGGCCTCTCATACATGGTAGCGGTCAGTCCGGATACCTCATCAGGAGAGGAGTTTGCAGAAGGGA
>CAZVAS010000053.1:6916-10274 GCA_964625165.1 uncultured Methanospirillum sp.
TGATTACAGAAGACAGGGTATTTCTGGTCTCACTCCCACTGAGTGAAGATACTGAGGGAACGCCATGGATACAAGTATCAAGACAATAAAAGCCCGGGAGATCATCGACTCCCGTGGCAATCCCACGGTTGAGGTTGACGTAACACTTTCAAGCGGAATCATGGCCCGTGCAGCCTGTCCGTCCGGTGCTTCAACCGGTATCCACGAGGCTGTGGAACGCAGGGATGGGGGAGCCAGGTTCTCAGGAAAAGGTGTGCTCGGAGCGGTGAGTTCTGTAAACAGCGAGATTGCCAAGGCTCTTGCAGGCATGAACGCAGCTGATCAGAAGGCGATCGATGAGAAGATGATCGCCCTTGATGGTACTGAGAACAAGGGAAAACTTGGGGCAAATGCTATTCTCACCGTCTCAATGGCTGTCGCACGTGCCCATGCAGCAGCAGACGGAATCCCGCTCTTCCGCTCATTAGCATCAGGTCCTTACTCGCTTCCGGTTCCCTGTATGAATATCATGAACGGAGGTGCCCATGCAAACTGGCAGGGTTCTGACTTCCAGGAGTACATGATCGCACCTGTCGGAGCTCCTGATTTTCCCCATGCGATGCAGTGGGGATGTGAGGTCTACCAGTCACTCAAGTCAGTTCTCAAGAAGAAGGGGCTCTCCACCGGAGTCGGTGACGAGGGTGGGTTTGCACCACAGGTTCCCTCAAACAGCGAACCGGTCTCACTCATCATCACCGCCATCGAGGAGGCTGGGTATGCTCCAGGAAAGGATATCTGTGTGGTCCTCGATCCAGCCTCAAGTGAGTTCTTCAAGGACGGGGTTTACACCCTGAAGACCGAGAAGCGGTCCCTCTCTTCCGGAGAGATGGCAGACTATTACCGCGATCTTACGACAACCTTCCCCATCATCTCGATAGAAGATGGCCTTTCAGAGGATGACTGGACTGGATGGGCTGAGTTGACAAAGGCGATTGGCTCCAGGGTCCAGCTGGTCGGTGATGATCTCTTTGTCACAAATACTGCACGTATCAGCAGGGGAATCAAAGAGAAGTCTGCCAACGCTGTTCTGATCAAACTCAACCAGATCGGTACAGTGACCGAGACGATCGATGCTGTGAGAATGGCACAGAAAGAGGGATGGGGAGCGATGATCTCACACCGGAGTGGTGAGACCTGTGACTCGTTTATTGCCGACCTATCAGTTGCCCTTTCCACCGGACAGATCAAGACCGGAGCTCCCTGCAGGGGTGAGCGTGTTGAGAAGTATAATCAACTGCTCCGTATCGGTGAGGAACTCGGATCTTCTGCAGCATATGCAGGGAGATCCGCGTTCAGAACCTCTGCCTGAACTTTTCCACTTTTTTATTCAGTTTATCTCAACCCGGTCGCCGGTGATCATGTACACAATCATCTCTGCGATGTTGCATGCCTGATCGCCACACCGTTCAAGGTACCGATCGATGATCACGTATCGTGTAAGGACCGGTACGGCATCCTTCTCTTCCTGCATCCTGCCAATAAACCCGGTCAGTACATCGCAGTAGAGTGTGTCAACCTCTTCATCACGGTCACGCATTGTGACGATCTTTGTGATAGAGCGTTCTTCATACGCACTCAGTGCATCCTCGATCATCGTGATGACCAGTCTGCCCATTGATATCAGTGCTTCACAGTCTTTGAGGTTGCAGCATTTTGTCAGGATCGCAGTCGTCTCTGCAATGTCGTATCCCATTCTGCCGATCCTCTCGAAGTTATAGATAATCCTGATCGAGGCGACACATTCACGCATATCCTTGGCTACCGGCTGGTACAGGGCAAGGTACTGAAAGAGAGAATCCTCCAGCGGGACGAACGAAGATTTCAGTTCGTTCTTGAGGCGTGATATCTCCATCGCCTGCTCTGTATTCCCTGACTCAAATGCATCAATGCCATCTTTCAGCATTTTGAGTGCAAATTTTCCGAACGTGACCACCGACTGGTGGAGCTGCTCAAGTTCTGCCTGGCTTTTTTCTGTCATGATCTCCTCACCCGAATCTTCCGGTAATGTAATTTTCAGTCAGTTCTTTCTTTGGATTCTCAAAGATCTGCCGTGTCTCTCCGAACTCGATCAGATCCCCGAGGTACATGAATGCAGTGAAATCAGAGACTCGTGCAGCCTGTGACATGCTGTGGGTGACGATCACCACACAGTATTCGGTCTTGAGTTCCTCTATAAGGTCCTCGATCTTTGCTGTTGCAATAGGGTCAAGGGCACTGCACGGCTCGTCCATCAGGATAACTTCCGGGTTTACCGCAAGGGTCCTGGCGATGCAGAGACGCTGCTGTTGTCCTCCCGAGAGCCCGAGTGCAGAGTCATGCAGCCTGGTCTTGACCTCTTCCCAGAGTGCCGCCTTCTTTAGGCTTGACTCCACGATCCGGTCGATCTCTGCCCTGTCTTTTATGCCGTGAATCCTGGGGCCGTATGCGATGTTCTCATAGATAGACTTGGGGAACGGGTTCGGCTTCTGAAAGACCATGCCGATCTGCATCCTGATATCCACGGCGTCAGCACCTGTCCCGTAGATATTCTTGTCATGGAAGGTGATCGAGCCCTCTATTCTACAGATCGGTACGAGATCATTCATCCGGTTAAAACATCTGATGAGAGTTGATTTTCCACACCCTGATGGCCCGATGAGTGATGTTACTTTCCGGTGAGCGATTGGCATGGAGATGTTTCTCAGGGCCTGGGTCTCTCCGTACCAGAGGTTGAGGTTTCTGACATTGATGATACTGTCTTCGTTCATTGTTACCACCGGACGTTCCGGTCAAAATGATTTCTTATCACGATTGCTACTCCGTATATTGCAATTACCAGGACGAGAAGGACCACGGCTGTTGCATACTGGTTATTTCGTGCCCCGGGAACCGTGGTTGCCAGGACAAAGAGGTGATATGGCAGGGCCATAACCGGGTCAAGGATCGACTCCGGAAGCCGCTTCTGCATGAAGACAACCGCAGTGAACATGATCGGGGCGGTCTCTCCTGCTGCTCTGCCGATGGCAAGGATCGCCCCGGTGATGATGCCAGGCATTGCTGGCGGGAGGACCACTCTGCGGACGGTCTGCCACTTGGTTGCGCCGAGTGCATACGAACCCTCACGAAGACTGTCCGGAACACTGCGGAGTGCCTCTTCGGTCGTTCTGATCACGGTCGGGAGCACCATCAGGGCGAGGGTTATGACACCGGCGATGAGCGAGATTCCGAACCCGAGGAAGATGACCAGGAAGGTGAATCCGAAGAGCCCGAACACGATGGATGGTGTTCCGTTGAGCAGATCGGTTGCGGTCCTGATGATCTTCGTAAGGGTATTCTCCCT
>CAZVAS010000053.1:10374-14796 GCA_964625165.1 uncultured Methanospirillum sp.
CATGCAGCCTATGAAAAGAATCCACGGAATGTATGGGGTGAAAGATGAGAAGTCAACCGTTACGTTCTGGAATAGTGATTTTTGACCTTTCCCTCCTCCTGTCTGTGAACGGTGTATCCATTTCATAACCCTGAGAGAGAGGAGATTGATGATCAGCGATATTGTAAGCAGGAGAACGGCGACCCCAAAGAGGGCGTGGTAATGAAGCGATCCTACAGCAACCTCTCCCATCTCTATTCCAAGTGTTCCGGTCAGGGTTCTGACCGGGGAGAAGATATCCCAGATCGGATCAGGGATGATCCCGGCGTTTCCGGTGACCATGATCACTGCCATCGTCTCTCCGACAGCCCTGCCGATACCGAGAATGATTGCAGCAGTGATTCCCGGGAGTGCAGCAGGAAGCAGAACCCGGGCTATCGTCTGCCAGTGGGTTGCTCCAAGTGCAAGAGAGCCCTCTTTCAGGAATCTGGGAATGGAACTTAATGCATCCTCTGAAACGCTGATGATCGTGGGAAGGGCCATGATGCCGAGGAGGATCGACCCTGCAAGAACGGATTCACCACTTGGAACGTGTGCCCAGTCCTGAATCATCTTCACAAGGATGACCAGCCCGAAGAAACCATACAGCACCGATGGGATACCTGCAAGGAGTTCGATGGTCGGTTTGAGCATCCGTCTGAGTCTGGGCGAAGCAAGTTCAGATATGAAAATTGCAGAAGCAAGCCCGAGTGGGACTGCAAAAACCATGGCACCGAAGGTAACCAGGAGTGTACCTACAATGAGCGGTACAGTTCCGAACTTTGGTATAACACTGGTCGGGTCCCATCTTTCACCGGTGAGGAATGGTATCAGGCCGATCTCCATGAATGCAGGGATTGCATCATAGAGCAAAAAACCCAGAATACAGAATATGGCTATGATGGATGAGATCGCACAGAGAAACCAGAGAACTTTTACACCCTGCTCCATCGGACGATGGGTGAGTCGTTCCCGGAGAGATCGTTCAGAGCCCGTTATGGTCATGATAATCGTTTCATGTCGAGTATCCCGGAACCTTACATTATGCCGATCTGACATACCGGTCTCAGGAGGCTGTCTGATCCTTATCTCCCCGGTTTTGTTATCATGATTCTTCCCGGAGATTCTAGTGAGATATGGTAACTATAGAGATCTCTGTACTTACCGGGGAAAGATGCTATATTCCGGGGAGTAGCACTGACCCGAGCAGAGATGGATATCAGAAGGGTTCAGATGACCGGGGGTTCATCCTATGTACTCACGTTGCCCAAAGACTGGGTCACCTCCCTCAATATCAGAAAGAATGATCCGGTTGGTGTGATGATCCAGGCTGATGGAGATCTGATGATCACCGGAAATCTTACCGGTGATCTGCCTCCACGCTCACGAGTCGTGAATATTGAGCAGGGAATGGACTCGCAGATGCTCTTTCGGATTCTGGTCGGCATCTATATTGCAGGATACAATATCATCGAGATCAGGTCAAAAGACCGGATTCAGGGCACACTTCGGCGGACCATAAGAGCATTCTCTGATCAGGTCATCGGGCTTGAACCGGTTGAGGAGGAGGAGACGCTCATTATTCTCAGGGATCTCTTCAATCCCCTTGATATGCCGCTCGAGACCTCGTTTAGAAGAATGTATGCGGTCACTATCGGAATGCTCACCGACTCAGCAGAAGGGCTGAAGTCATGCGACCTTGCAAGGATACAGGATGTTGAGTTCAGGGATCGTGACGTTGACCGTCTGTTCTGGCTGATCTCCCGGCAGACAAGCATGATCCTGCAGAGTCCACGGAATGCAGAACGGATGAAGACCAGTATCTCTGAAGTGCTCCATTATCTGCAGACCGGGCGGATCGTGGAACGGGTTGCAGATCACGCGGTATTGATCTCCAGGAGTATTGGTATGATTGGGTCGGGATCGATTGCAGAAGAGGTTCGCTTAACGATCAGCAGGGCGATGTCAGAGGCTGAAAAACTGTTTGAGCAGAGTGTTACTGCATTCTTCTCCCACGATATGAAGAAAGCAAACCGGGTTCTCGGATCGGCATCACCACTTGAACAGTCCCTGCATCAGATCAACCAGGATATCCTGAAACTTCCCACCGATTCGGTGATGATAGCACGGAAGATCACTGACAGTATTCGCAGGATCGGTGAGTATTCGGGTGATATCGCAGAACGGGTGATTGACTTTGGTGTCATCCCTGATGCTGATTCAGACTCTTCTGCTGTATGATCTACCTGTTTTCCTGACTCTCAATGCTGGCAGGATCACCTATTAATCGGTGAACTGTACATTCCTCTCTTATGATTGAACTCACCCCTATCGGTGTTATCAGTTCACCTTTCAAGACAAGACAGCAGGCACCCCGCCAGGGCAGAGAGTGTGAGGGGTGTTCCACAATCACCATCTATCCTGAATATCGTGCAGGGCTTGGAGAGATGATCGGGATATCCCACATCTGGGTTCTGTACTGGATGGATCGTGCAGAGCGGGATGCCCTCTTTTCACGCAGGCCTGAATGGATAGAAGATCGTCCGGTTTTTACGATCAGATCGCCGGCACGGCCAAATCCGATAGCCCTCTCTATCGGCAGGATCGTTTCGTTTGAAAACGGAGTTATCACGGTGTCAGGCATTGAGGCCCTGGACGGTTCACCGGTGATTGACATAAAGCCGTATATTCCGGGTCTTGACTGTATCCCGGGAGCAGAGTATTCGGCTCTGACCCATCATGAAGAGACCAGTACCAGAAATGGGGAGAGTCGGTCGCAATAAGAGGTTTATCCGAAGATTCTCAAAAAGAAGGCCTGAATTTGTATGTGTTCTGTCAGGCTGTTTTTTTCAGGTAACAGGGGATACAGATCTTCTCCCCGTCATAATCCCTGGTTTTGGCATCTGCGACCATCTCTCCGCAGCAGCCACATGGGATGGAGGTGAATATTTTTGCAGTTGCAGGAAGTTCTACTGATACCTTTTCTACTGTTGTAACCTCTTCCGGTCTGTACTCAAGGAGTTTTTTCACAACAGTGTGGGTCAGGGTGTGATAGGCTCTCTGCTCCTCCTCGGTTGCGGTACAGCCGAAGATCTTTGGTCTCAGTTCACCGAGTGCTGCCCGCTCCGGGATATCAGGCTGTATCCCCTGCACCCGTACTGCCTCGCCGTTGGCTCTGTTGATGAACGTGAAGACGTGCTTTCCATAGTCTTTTATGATGAGATTGCCCTTTCCTGCCGTACATCCGGTGACGACCTGGATTGCATCAACCCCGCAGGCATCGGTCTCTGCTATTGCAACCAGTTCCTCATCGTCAGGCCGCGAGACCCCAAGAGCATTCATTGCAGCCAATGATATCTGGTATCCGATTGCAAGTCCCGGGCATACGTGGCCGTGAAATCTCACGACCTCCTCGAATGAGGCGATCGGTGATGAAGGCATGCACATACCTTCTCATCGGTGCCGATTCCTCATCTCTCTTTCGGGAGATCTAGACGGTTATCCGTCTGAAGAGAAACACGGAGACTGTAAGCACGACGCAGAGAGCAACAGAAAGGCCACCAATCTGCATCACCGGGAAGGCTCCTGCCTCTGCACCCCTGATCCCGTCGATCGCAAAACTGAGCGGGTTGAGATGTGCAGGGATACTGAGCCAGGATGGCATCTTGTCATATGGCATCAGGGCACTTGAGGTGAAGAAGAGGGGCATGCTGATCATCGAGTTGACTGCGGCATAACTGTCGTGATCCCCGAGATAGAGTGCAATCGTACTGGCAATGCAGGAGAAGAGCATTCCGAGGAGGAAGAGGAGCAGGTAGGTCTGCACAAGCCCGGCTGGAGAGAGCGGTTTTGCGCCGAGGATGATCGCAAGGGTCAGGATGATCGTCGCCTGTACGAGACCCCTGAAGGTGACAAAGAAGATTTTACCGAGAAGAAGGGTCTCCCGAGGAGCAGGAAGAGCAAGAAACTTGTTGAAGTACCCGAGGATCTTGTCAAAAAGGATGAGGGCTCCTCCCTGTAATGACGTCATGTACACAGTCATGACAAGAATCCCCGGAGTGATGAACTCAAGATAATTGTCGGTGAACCTGATCGGCAGGGCAAGTCCGACAAAGATGAGCCAGGCAGCAGGCATCACCAGTGATGAGACAACCGATGCTCTGCTCCGGGTCCAGCGGATCAGGTCACGCCAGAAGTAGTATGCGATCTGCCTCATCGCCGTCTCCTGAGCATGGTTCTGAACTTTCGTTCGTCAAACCCTTCAGGCTCTTTCCTTGGTGTGATTCGCTGGAGAAATACATCATCGAGTGTTGCAGAGCGGAGTGAGACACCCCTGATGGTGTTTCCTGCTTTCTCAAGCAGCTCTCTGAGTTGGGGAAGAGCAGCCAGACCATCTTCGGTTGC
>CAZVAS010000054.1:0-7640 GCA_964625165.1 uncultured Methanospirillum sp.
TGAAGATCTCATTCAGAATCTGATCTCTGTGAGTGTCTGACTCCCGAAAGAGAGGGGAATCAGAGAGAATTGTTCCGCGGGAGGTCTCATCATCTATCCCACAGAGTGCTGCAGCTCTTGAAGAGATTGAGAGGATCGTCCCATCTATCTCAAGAAGAACCTCTGCAGGTTCTGACCAGGAACTCCGGATCTTATCGTATGAAGGTATAGAGGTTTTTGATCCGGTATCAGCCAAGACCAGCAGCAGGTAGATGAGTGACCCATTACCATCCATCACAGGCAGGGCAGTGGTCGGGTAGATATCGGACCGTTTTGGAAACCTGAACTCCACCACCCCGCTTGATGGTTTTCTCATCAGGGCCGCATCCCATACCGATTCACCAGAGAGGAGGGACATCCCGATATCACGGAGAGGATGACCGCTCAGCGACCTCGGCACATACCCGGAAGAGTGGTAGAATGCATCGTTTGCACCTAGAATGGTCAATGCAGCGTCACAAATAAGAACCGGGGAGGGGAAGGTTCGGACTCCTTCATTCCAATCAGTATTACTCTCTGAGGAGGAGCGGAGAAGGCGAACTAGCGCTTCAAGATCGCCTGACCCCGGTGAACTATTGTTCATGACCTTCATCCTTCACTCACCGGCAGTGATACCTGTCCGGTGACTTCAGATCCGGCTTTTAACCGGTACCCCTTCTTCGGGATATGGATCTCGAACCTGGCACCCTCCAGGTTATGCCCGGTTTCTGATATTCCCATCCCGGTTATTCCCAGGATCTCCCTGGTATAATAGAGGCCAAGACCAGTGTTGCTCCCAAACCCGCGTTCAAAGATCTTCTCTTTCAGATCATCAGGAACTCCGATCCCGTCATCCTCTACGACAAGAACCCCACCATCCATCAGTTCCATGAAACTGATCCTGACAGTGGTGACCCGTTTTCCATGCATGATCGCATTCTCTATCAGATTGCTGATGATCTTGCCGAACATCACATCTGTGTAGACCTCAACCATACCGGTCGAGTGCAGGATCGTGATATCACCAAACTCATGTGAACAGGTTATCCCCTCAATAATGGCTCCAACAGAGAGCCACCGTGGCCTTTGAATCCCTATCTTCTGGTACACATCAGAGAAGAGCAGATGTTCGTGGATGCTGTTTATACTCGAACCGATAGCGGCTACATACGGTCGTATCTCGTGATTTGATTCTGCACATTCGAGCAGGAGTTCATATGAGTTCATCTGGACAGTGAGCTGGTTCCTGATGTCATGCCTGGTGATGCTATTAATAATGTGCAATTTCCGGCTTGTGCCCATCAGAGCCTCCATCGCCGTCTGCTCCTCTTCAAGGGCATAGTGGTGAATGGCATACGCAAGCTCACCGCATAACTCGGCGAACATGGCGTGTTCATCAGAATCATGTGCATAATCTGCCGAAAGGGTGACTGAAAGGATCCCATACACCTCACCGGCATGCTCAAGCCGCATGGTCAGGGCATACTGGCCCTGATGATCAGGGTAAAGAGGGCAGGATATGCAGGTCTGACTAGGCTCGCAGATCACCGGTTCGCGTCCCAGACCTAGGGCCCGACGGGTGCAGGATGTCCGGTTTCCTGCTTTCAGATACGTGAGAAGATCTTCTATTCTGTCTTCAAGCCCTGCGTGATAGACTGACTTGACAACACCATTCCGATCAAAGAGGACAACCCTGACGTTCTGATACCCTCTTCCAGAGGAGATGATCCTGCAGACATTCTGCAGTTTCCGATCGAACTCATCATTCCCGTGCAGAGTTCCTGAAACTTCACGGAGTGCCTGAAATATTTGGTACAGGTGGTGGATCTTCTGCTTTGTCCTGTACTGCCCTGCTGCATGAAGCACTTTTTTTGCCAGTTCTGCAAACTGAGAGCCTGGATCTCCACCTTTCTGAAGGTAGAACGTGGCACCGTTGTTAAATGCCCTGATGACAACCTCTTCTCGTCCCCTCCCGGTAAAGAGGATGAACGGAAGATCATACCCGCAATCCCTGATCTCTTTGAGAAACTCGATCCCATCCATGACCGGCATCTCGTAGTCTGATATGACAGCATCATACCGGGACGAGGAGAGAAGACGAATGGCCTCCTGCGGATTGGTGGTTGTATCAACCGATATCCTGCCGGTCTTCTCAAGGTACATACGGGTTATCTCTAGGATGATCGGCTCATCATCGAGGTGAAGGATGTGGATATTACCAGGTTGCCTGCAATCAGGTCTCATGGCCCAACCCTTCTGATCTTCTCGGCAAGTTCCTGTGCCTGGTCCTGCTCGATGAACATAGCAGATGCAATTCCCACCCACTTTGAGAGATCTGCACAGTGTGACGGCTCGATATCCTTGAATGAGAGCCCGCTCATATGGAATTTGGTCTGCCGTTCAAGGAGGGTGATCGCTGCAGGGCCGAGATACTCGGTAGCGATCGTAAGGACGGTATCTGAAGTCATGGTCATGGTGGTCCACCAGGGAGATCACTCCTGATAATCCTGATGCATGAGGATCTTCAGGCTGGTGACCATCCGCTTGAATGAGGAGGCGAGTTCACCGATCTCATCGTTACGGGAGATAGCAATCGTGACATCGGTCTCTCCCCTGCTGATCCGATTTGCAGAATCGATCAGGATATGGATGTCCCTGATCATGGTCCGCGAAAAGACCGCGATTATAAGTCCGGCACATACAATGCCGAGGATCAGAATGAGATAGATTGTCTGACCGACAAAATCCATACGATTCTGGACAACTCCAGCATCCATATCGACACCGACAATGCCGATGACCTCACCACCTGCATTCTTTATCGGGGCATATGCTGCAAGCACAGTTCCCCACGGGCGTTTCACAAACTCGGGCTCAACCTGCCTTGATGAGAAGGCCTCTGTCATTGCAGTTGTAGGGGATGACTCAACACTTCCTATCTTGAAATTCCGTTTTCCGGTGTTGTACCCTGAATCAACGACATACTCTATCCCGGAACTGCCCTTGCGCATGGTGTATATCTTGACGATATCAGGGTCAGATTTTGCCATCGCAGCGAGCTGTTCGGCATTCATCAGGTACAGTACTTCAGACTCCATCCCGGGCTGAAGTTTGGAGATCTCGTTTCCGTTCAGATCTGCGGCGGTTATCGAGGCGAGAGCGAGGAGTTCCTGCTGGGTTGACTCCTGGATCTTCCCAGATGAGGCACCATACGTGAAGAGAAACGTGAGTCCTGATATTACGAGTACGAGGATGACAAACCCTGCCGTGAGTTTGGTCATGATTGAATGAATCATTGATGTCATTGGATACCCCCTGTGCATCCGGTCTGCCGAATTACACCATCATTGAGAGGATGCTTCAGGTATGTCATGACGGATGATGAGGGGGCTGGATCAATAATAATTCTGAATATAATCTCCGGATTGACCCCGGACATCAGATGACACTGAGCACTCCGGAGATCTATAGGGATCACGTGTAAATGATGGACCATTGCATCCGAAGTTGCTTAGAGAGAAAATAGACACGAAAAGCCATACAGAACGGTTATCAGGTTCAGAACAGGTGGGATAAACCGTGTGAAGAGGAGGACCCGGAATGAGTGTCCCAGGATCCTTTAAACAAAGAAGGAAATTAGAGGGTATCTATCCCCTTCACCGATAGATCAGGTCTTCTAAATTGTAGGTGAGATATGACTTCTCAAACTGTAATTACTTGAGCGATACAAATCCCTGTTCTTCAACTATCTTCTGACCGTCAGCGCTCAGGAGGAAGTCTATGAAGTCCTTTGCCGGACCAGAAGGTTCTCCACTGGTTATGAAGTAGAGATCACGGGAGAGTGGGTATTCCTTGCTCTTGACGGTAGCAGTGGTTGGTTTAAGCATCTTTCCGTCAACATTCAGGTTAAGAACCTTTACTCCATCCTCAAATCCCATACCGACATATCCGATTGCGGTGGGGGTCTGTGATACAAGCTGCTGAACCGCACCGTTTGAGTTCTTCTCAACCATGAACGGGGTGAAGTCAGCCTTCTTGAGAACCTCATTGAAGAAGAATTCCCGGGTTCCTGACGCACTGTCGCGGCCTACAATGCTGAACTCAGCCTGATCTCCGCCGACATCCTTCCAGCTCTTGTCCTTGCCGGTGTAGATATCCTTAACCTGAGAGAGCGTGAGTGAATCAATCTTGTTAGCCGGGTTGACAATGATGGCGATTCCATCCTTTGCAACAGGTGTTACAACGAGTTTTGCGTTGGCTGCTTTCTCATCAGCGGTCAATTCTCGAGAGGACATACCGATATCAACGGCTCCCTTCGAAATTGCCGAAATCCCGGCACCGGATCCGCCTCCGCTTACCTTGACATCTACGTCAGAGTGTTTGGCCATGTATGCTTCGGCTGCGGCCGAGGCGATGGGGAGGACGGTGGTTGAACCGGAGATCGTGACTGTCTTTCCTTCTGCACTCACCGCTGCCGGAAGGACTGCAAGGACCACAAGGAGTCCTGCAACCAGAGCTAGAACGGAGAGGTGTGAACCAGGTACATGCTGCGACATACGCATCACCTCCATAATCCCATTACATTGATCATAGAGATTTTCTCATGATAACCGGTGAACCATAGAGGAGTGGGAGAGTTCTATACCGACTATTCTTCTCTATAGGTGGAAAAGAGCCGGGGTGATCACTTCAGGATCAACCAGTAATACCAGAGATCCTCAACGCCGAATGATGAATCCTCCACCATCCTTTCAGCGTGAAAAGGATGAACCACCCTGATCCGCGCAATGCCATAGAGGTCTCCATTTAATTCGATAGAGAATATGATGGAAGATTAGAAGTCTGAACGCCAGAAGATGAGAATGCGCATGGAGAAGTTTAAGACCCCTTTGTTTCCACTGGAGTTCTCCCGGGTCCAGTTCTAAGCCAAGATGCAGACAGTGAACCTGGATCAATGGATGAGAGATCATGTCAGCAGAAGAAATTCCTGATGAAATTGGAATACGTGCAAAACCTGATCATAGAGTTTACAGAGAGAGAAAGTGCCAAAATGGTGCTTTTCAGATAGAGGAAACGGACAAATATTTATCGAAATTTATTATATTTGGCCCTATTTAATGGAGAATACAGATATATACCACATATCTGCATGGCAAACAATCATAACCCCCAACTCATACTTACACCTCACCGGAATTTGTGGGGGGATGGGGATCACACAACTGACAGAGACCAGGAGTGACAGAGGATCTGCATTCCACATACATGATTGTGAATCACCCGATCCGCTCTCATCCGGTCTGTCATCTCATTCCAGGGGAGAAGATTACCAGGAGCTGCTCGACCAGGTCAACGATATTGTTTTCAGAATGACCATTCAGGGTACACTGACCGAAGTGAGCCCATCGGTCACCCGAATACTCGGGTATTCACCTGAAGACCTGATTGGCAAAAATATCACTCATTATCTTAACCCTGCCTCACTCGAGAAGGTCAGAGAAGAGATCTCAAACAAGATTACCCATCCGTCAGAATCGTCAAGATATGAACTGCCCATACAGGCACGTGACGGTAGAGAAGTCATCTGTGATGTCAATAGCAGACTTGTAAAAAGGGCAGGTCAGCCACCAGAGATCCTGGGAATCATCAGGGATACCACCGAACGACGCAGGATGGAAGATCTCATCAGGGCCAGCGAACACAAATTTCGCGACATCTACGAGAATGCAATAGAGGGGATATTCCAGACATCAATAAAAGGGGAGATTATCAGCGCCAATAACTCGTTTGCACGGATGTACGGATATGAAACACCAGCAGAATTCCTCAGTCAGGTTCACGATATCAGTTGTATTTACGCCAACCTGGATGACAGGCTGCGTATCCTTGAGGCTTTAAGCCAGCACAATTCGGTTCAAAACGTTCACCTTGAGGTAGTACGGAGAGACGGGGAGAAGCGGTGGATATCCCTGAATGCCAGAATGGTCTCGCACCCATCAGGGGATTACATTGAGGGGTCTGTTGTTGATATCACCGAAGAGGTTTTGCTGAAAAAGAATCTGGAAGAGAAGGAGCGGATATACCGGCTTCTTGCAGAGAATGTGTCTGACGTCATCTGGACCGCTGACATGAACATGCAGGTCAACTACATCAGTCCCTCAGTCTGGCGCCTCCGTGGATACACCCCTGAAGAGGCATCTCTCCAGCATCTGCACGAGGTGTACACACCAGATTCAATCCACACCCTGCTTGAAAGCAGGAAAAAAGGGATGGGTGAGCTTCTTACAGAGGATCACAGAAGAGATATGGTCCAGTATCTGGAGCTGGCGATGTACCATAGGGATGGGCATGTGATCTGGACCGAGACTGTTATCTCTCCGATCTGGGGAGAGGATGGCAGACCGATAGGAGTGGTAGGGAGCATCAGAGACATCAGTGCGAGGAAGCAGGTGGAACTCGCTCACAAGGAGATCGAGACACGATTAAGCGAGGCACAACAGATTGCACAGATCGGAAACTGGGAGATGAACAGAAAGAACGGGATCATCACCTGTTCTGATGAAGTGTACAGGATACTGGAGATCACACCTGATGCTGTATCAGGGACTATCGACTCGTTCATCGCCTTTATTCACCCTGATGAACGTGATGAGTTCAGATGCAGGTTTTTGCACAGACTCCAGGATTCTGAATTCAGGGAGTCGATATATCGCATTGTTCTGGATGGTGAGAGGATAAAATATCTGCAGATCCGTGGGAGGTCGATAAGCAAAGGCAGGGACGAGAACCTGATAGTCGGCACTGTCCAGGATATCACCGAAAGGATGACACTCGAGGATGAACGAAGACAACTGATCAGGCAGATCCAGCGTAACATGGCAGAACTCATGATCCTAAACGATGGAATCCGAAACCCACTCGCCATTGTTGAAGCGGTTCTTGAATTTAAACCAAATAACTGCCATGAAGAGGTCCTCACGCAGATATCAAGGATCGATGCGATGGTATGCCAACTCGATAAACGGTGGGCAGAATCTGAGAAGATCTTCTCGTACCTGCAGAAGCATTATGGAATCAGTTGATTTGAGACATCGCGGACCAATAACACAATTTATTAATTGCACGCCACCTGACGCTGATCCATGAAGACCCAGTATTGGATCATTCTTGTTGTCATTATCCTTCTGGTAGGTATTGGCATTGGTTCGTTTTATACTCCGAAAGCGCCTACTGTCACAGTAACCGGTGCACAGATCAGTTCAGTCAATCTTTCAGCCATCGGACTAGCATTTACTGTTGAGATTGACAGTTCATATCCGGTCAGTATTCCGATCAAATCGCTCACCTATACTGTGGCATATCCGGGAAGAGAAGGACCAATACAACTGGCTGCTGGTGAAAAGAGTGGAATGAGCATCAAGCCAGGAAAACAGGAACTGGTTGTACCAGTACTTGTCTCAAACCCGTCCATAATTAAATCAGCATTTGAGGTGATCAGGACCGGAGAGATCAAACTGATGATCAATGGAAATATTACTCCAGATATCCTTGGTTTCGGCCCGGCTGTCCCATTCAGCAGAGAAGTAGCAGTTCCTGTCAAATTAGGAGACATTGGAGGGGAT
>CAZVAS010000054.1:7740-14645 GCA_964625165.1 uncultured Methanospirillum sp.
CCCATTCAGCAGAGAAGTAGCAGTTCCTGTCAAATTAGGAGACATTGGAGGGGATATCATCTCGAGTGTTGGATCACTTGCAGGATCGATCCTTCAGTCAGCTACCTCCTGAAGAGTATCACGAATACCCCTTTTTTAGATTCAAATTTCTTTTCCGGCGACAAGATATTATTTATTAGTTTGCCAAGCAAAACCGACAGGCTTATGGTAACCCCTGTGAGAGTATCTATTATCTAACCCTGCCTGGATAACAGGGAGAAGAGGAGGGATTATTCTGAAGGATAATACGAAAGAGAGGAAGTTAAATTTTTTAAATAATGCAACAATAGGCCAGAAGATCAGGATCATCTGCCTATTACTAGTCATAATACCGGTCCTTATCCTCGGGGCCATCGCTTACACCAGTGCCTACAACGCAGTATACAGCGATATCAAACAGAACCTGGAGAACCAGGTTGTGGATATGCAGGATGCCAGTGCCACGGTCAACAACCTCACCCAGAACAAGGTGAACGATGATCTCAATATCCTGCGAAGTTCGTTTTATTCCAAAGGGAAACCTGAGATCCGCGATGGAAAACTGGTACTTACATCGGGATCGTCACAGTACGTTGTAAACGACAACTTTGAGATCGTCGATGGAGTACAGCAACTCGTCGGTGGAGCAGCAACTGTATTCCAGAAACAGGGTGACAAAGCAGTCAGAATCTCCACCAATGTAATCGGTGAAGACGGAAAGAGGGCCATCGGGACAACAGTCTCACAGGCCGTGTATGATGCAGTTATTAGCAGAGGTGAGACCTATTATGGATCCGCTGTCGTTGTGGGCAAGAAGTATATCACCGCATACGAGCCTATCAAAAGCAGCAGCGGTGAGATAATAGGAATTCTCTTCGTCGGTGTTGACGAAAACGCAACTGTGGGTGTACTCAAAGATCAGATAAAGGCAAAGAAGATCGGTGAGAAGGGGTACATGTACATCCTTAACTCAACCGGATACACCATCGCCCACCCAACCAACGAAGGGAAGAACGATTCAAACCTTCCATTCATCAAGGATATCATCACCAAAAAGAACGGATTCATCCAGTATTCGTATAACGGTGTCGACAAGGTAGCAGCCTTCGCATACTATCAACCATTTGACTGGATCATCGTTGCAAATGGGTCCCTGTCCGACTTTTTGAGCCCGATTGATGCGATCAGGAACACCATCGTGCTCGTGATAATCCTCGGATCCATCGCAGGAGTGGCCATCTCATACTGGTTCGGAAACTCGATATCAAGGCGGATGACCGAGCTTGTAAGGATATCTGAAGAGATCACAAGAGGAAACCTCTCGGTCAACTTTAGCGAGTCAGTAAACAGGGATGAGATCGGAATCCTGAACAGATCCTTCTTTGAAGTTATCAAAACGTTTGAAAGGTTCAGGGATGAGGTCCAGACGATCAGTACTGCTGCTGCAGATGGGAACCTGAACGTACGGGGAGATCCAACCAAGTTCCAGGGTGACTATGCCCTGATTATCGGCGGTGTCAACAAGACCGTTGACGCAATGGCAACACCTATCAAAGAAGCGATGCGGCTTTCAGGTGAGTATGCAGGAGGAGACTTTACCGCACGGGTAGATCCCTCATTACACCTCAAAGGCGAGTTTGTCACATTCAGGGATGCACTCAACAAGATTGGATCTGACATCTCTGAAGCGATCTCAAAGGTTAAACTGGAGATCGAGGGACTTGCAGGAGCCATGGGAGATGTAGGATCAAATGTTGACTCTGTGACCGAGGGAATTGAGCAGGCACAACGCAGTATTGAGGACGTGTCAGCAGGAACCGGCCAGGTGGCCCAGATCGCAGGTGCGGTAAACACCCTGGCAGAGCACAGCGGCAACAGCACCCAGCAGATCATGAATGCAATGCAGGATCTCGCCACAACAGTCTCTGCAGTTGCAGGTAAGATGAATGAGGTAACGGCACTTACCGGCAGTGCATCCGAGCTCTCGGGCCGCGGTAAGCAGGTTGCTGGAAGAGCTGAGACAGGAATGCAGGGGATCATGCATTCGTCTGCCGATATCGAGCGGATGGTCACCGATATCAGCAGTCAGATGAACGAGATCGGAAGGATTGTTGACATCATCAGTTCAATAGCAGAACAGACAAACCTGCTCGCCCTGAACGCTGCGATAGAAGCAGCACGGGCAGGAGAGGCAGGGCTCGGATTTGCTGTTGTTGCAGGTGAGGTCAAAGACCTTGCAACCGGGTCTCAGAAGTCTGCAGAGAACATCGCATCCATCATTACTGCCCTGCAGCAGAAGACGGCCGCGATCACCGAGGCTGTGAAGGTCTCTCTCACTGAAGTAAAGACCGGGGATGAGGCGGTTGGAGAATCACTTGCTATTTTCAGCGAGATCGTCGGCTCGATAGCAGAGATAGATCGTAACATGAATGAGGTTGCTGCAGCCAGCGAGGAGCAGGCTGCCTCTGTTGAAGAGGTCACCGCAACCGTACACGAGTTCGGGGATATGGTTCAGCAGACTGCAAAGGAGTCTGTCGGGCTTGCAGCAGCAAGCGAAGAGTCGTCTGCAGCAGTTGACCAGATCGTGACCATGATCGATCATGTCAACACCTCGATGGACGAGATCAGAAGTGTCGTTAAAAATGCCCTGGAGTCGACCCAGTTCATCGAGACAGAGATGAGCAGGTTCAAAATCTGAACCCAAGGTACCCCTCTTCTCCCAGGTTTTTCCCACCAATTTATCGGGCCTTACTTCCAACACGTACTGACCGTGATCTCTTCTCCTGCAAGGCCGGTCCTCTTCATCCTTGCCGCTGCGTTGCTCTTCGGCTCTTCTGCCCCGATGGCTAAAATGGCACTGGCAGGTATAGCCCCGATCACCCTTGCAAGTATGATCTACCTTGGAAGTGGAGGCGGAATGGCAGTGTACCGGGTATTTCGTCATATCCGGGGAGCCACCACCACCGAACCACCGCTCACCAGGAGTTCTGTTCCGTGGGTACTCGGAGCCTCCTTCTTTGGGGCTGTGCTTGCAACAACAAGCCTCACCCTCTCGCTCCGATCAGTTACGGCCTGGGAGGCATCGGTTCTGCTCAGCTTTGAGGCTGTTGCAACCGCACTCGTAGCCAGGATAGTTTCAGGAGAGCGGGCAGGAAAGCGGGTATGGACTGCACTCGGGTGCATCACCCTTGCCTGTATTACCCTTGCCTGGAGGCCGGACCAGCCGTTCGGGCTCTCGATAGGGGCGGCTGGAATCCTCTTTACCTGCCTCTGCTGGGGAGTTGATACCAGCTGCTCCCGCCAGGTTGCAGGCCGGGATCCGCTTGCGATCGTGATGTATAAGGGGCTATTTGCAGGAGTTTTCACCTTCATTGTAGCCAGGATCATCGGAGAACCACTCCCGGGAGCCATGCCAGTGGCATCAGCAGCACTGATCGGGATGACCGGATTTGGTGGCCTGATGACATTCTGTTTCCTAAAGGCACTTCGTGATCTCGGACCGGCACGTACCGGCTCATACTTCGGGATCAACCCGGTATTCGGGATCATCGTCGGACTGATCCTGTTCAGGGATCTTCCCGGACTGATCTTCATCCCTGCTGTCTGTCTGATGCTGACCGGAATCGTGATCCTGCTGACCGAGCATCACAGCCATCCTCATAGGCACCCTCCGGAGGTACATGATCACCGGCACCGGCACGATGACGGGCATCACGATCATCTTCACCCGAAAGGGACACCTCCAGCCGGACCTGACGGGTATCATACTCATCTGCATTCGCATGAGGAGATCGTGCATGAACACGAGCATACTCCGGATATCCATCATCAGCACAGGCACAATCGGTAGTTTATGTCCAATAGACATGGGTAGAATCATACTTCCTGCAGCGCAGAATTAAGAAGAATCCGGTCCAATGGATTCACATGTTTGCAAAACGGATCGATAACCTCCCCCCGTACCTCTTCGCCCGCATCGACGAGATGAAGGCAAAGAAACGCGGCGAAGGGGTGGATGTCATCGACCTCGGAGTTGGGGATCCCGACCTTCCCACCCCGCCCCATATTGTGCAGGCACTCATCGATGCTGCACAGGATCCAGATAATCATCATTACCCCTCGTACCTTGGGATGCAGGCATTCCGCGAGGCAGTCTCCGGATGGTACAAGCGCCGGTTCTCTGTTGACCTCGACCCGTCATCAGAGATCATCTCCCTGATGGGATCAAAGGACGGGGTTGCCCACATCCCTGAAGCACTCGTAAATCCGGGCGACTACGTCCTCGTCCCAAGCCCCGGATACCCGGTGTACTCAACCGGAGCGCTCTTCTCTGAGGGAAAAGTCCATGAGATGCCACTCCTTCGTGAGAACAAGTTCCTCCCTGACCTCGATGCAATTCCAAAAGATATTGCAAAGAAGTCAAAACTCATGTGGATCAACTACCCGAACAACCCGACCTCTGCCATCGCTCCTCCTAAATTCTTTGAAGAGGTCGTGCAGTTCGCACGTGATAACGAGATCGTGGTCGTGAGTGACAACGCCTACTCTGAAGTCTCCTTTGATGGATACAAGGCACCCTCGTTCCTGGAGACGGACGGGGCGTCAGAGGTTGGTATCGAGATGCACTCACTCTCCAAGACCTACAATATGACCGGCTGGCGTATCGGGATGGCAGTCGGGAACAAGGAGATCATCAGGGGTCTTGGGGTTGTCAAGACCAACATCGACTCGGGAACCTTCAACCCGGTGCAGCATGCCGCCATCGCAGCACTTTCAGGCCCGCAGGACTGCGTTGCAGAGGCATGTTCCATCTACCAGGAACGCCGTGACGTCCTGGTATCGGGCCTGCAGAAACTCGGGTTTGATATCCAGGCACCAAAGGCAACCTTCTACGTCTGGCTGAAGGTCGAAGACAGTATGGCAACCGCTGCAAAGATGTTGAACGAGGCAGGAATTGTCGTCACTCCGGGTATCGGCTTTGGCAAGTCCGGCGAGGGATATGTCAGGTTCGCAATCACCAGATCAGTCGACCGGATTCGCGAAGCTATAGACAGGATGGAGTCGGTATCATGGTGATGACCCTTCCTGACCACCTCTCTATCAAAGACCGGCACCTCTGGATCAACGGGTGCGATGCGGTTGAACTCGCGTTCAAGTATGGAACCCCCCTGTACGTCACAGACGAGGACCGGATCAGGGCAAACTTCCACGGATACAAGAAGGCCCTTACAGCCCGGTATCCCTCTATCAGAATCCTCTACGCAGCAAAGGCAAACGGAAATCCTGCCATCCTGAAGATCCTTGCACAGGAAGGGGCAGGAGCAGATGTCTTCTCATCAGGAGAACTCACCATCGCCCTGCAGGCAGGGATGAAACCCGAGCACCTCCTCTTTAACGGAAGTTCGAAGACCGAGGCAGATCACCGGCTTGCGGTTGAGAAAGGGGTCAGGGTATCACTTGACTCCATCGATGAACTCCTCCAGCTCGACCGGATCGCTGGTGAGGCAGGAAAGGTCGTCGAGATCTCGTTCAGGGTAAACCCGGCTATCGACGTCCCGACCCACCCGAAGATCGCTACCGGGCTTGCAACCTCCAAGTTCGGTATCCCGGCAGTCTCAATCACCGAGGCATATGCCCAGGCACTTGCTTGTAACCATGTAATCCCGGTCGGGATACACTGCCATATCGGATCTCAGATCCTCTCTGTCGAGCCCTTTGCCAAAGAGGCACAGGTTCTGATGGAGGTTGTGGCAGAGCTTCACAAGATGGGAGTGAAGTTCAAGTTCGTCGACCTCGGCGGAGGTCTTGGTGTCTGCTACGAGCATACCGGAGATCCTGCACCGGCATTTTCTGCTTACGCAGATGCGGTCATGCCCGAGATCACTGCTACATTCACAAGACTCGGTATCTCACCGGAGATCTGGATCGAGCCAGGCAGATCAATGGTCTGTGATTCAACAATCCTGCTTACGAAGGTCAACTCAGTGAAAAAGGCACACAAAACCTTTGTGAACGTGGATGCAGGGTTTAACACCCTGATCAGACCTGCAATGTATGACTCGTACCACGAGGTCGTGGTTGCAAACCGGGCCGGAGAGAAGTCGGAGGGGACATACACCATCACCGGTCCGATTTGTGAGACTGGTGACATCCTTGCCCATGACCGGGAACTTCCCGCTGTTCAGGCCGGCGATCTTATCGCCCTCCTAGATGCCGGGGCATATGGTTATTCGATGGCATCCCAGTACAACGGCCGGGGCCGCTGCGCAGAAGTGCTGGTTAAGGGAAAGGAGTCAGCCCTGATGCGCAGGGCTGAGACACTCGAGGACCTGCTCGCAGCCGTGGAAAACCCTCCATGGCTGTAAGCATGGTAGGAACAGCACCTTTTTTTCAGCCTCACCCGGGCACTGAGTCAAGAGGAGGAAGCCCGTGGTAAGGTATCATTACGCTCTCGTTGATGACCTGATCAGCAGGGAAGAGTTTGATAAGAGGATCGAGAAGAAGATCGAGGACTGCGGAAACCTTGCCGATGAAGTGGCTGCTGCCCTGCTTGTTGTCAGGGATCTAGGCCGATCCCATGTGAAGATCAAGGGACTTCGTGGCAGATCCTCACTCTTCTGCTTTTACGCAAAGATCCTGGCATGCTCGGATGTAAAGGAGTTTGACAGGGCTGACGGGAACAAGGGACTTGTCGCTCGAGTCACTGTCGCAGATGAGACCGGGCAGACTGACCTTGTCTTCTGGGACGAACAGGCAGCAGCGATCAGTGAGTCCTTCGAGGTGGGTGAAGTTGTCGAGGTGATCGGCAAACACGGAAAGAGTCTGAAGGAGATTCAACCCCTTAACCTGCGTAAGACGCATGTCGAGATAGACTGTGAGATGACTCC
>CAZVAS010000055.1:0-12688 GCA_964625165.1 uncultured Methanospirillum sp.
AAAGGGATGATCATACGATCATCCCCTGCCATACAACGCCCGGTATCAGGAGATTCCACGCCATATGCCGATATTCCCTTCGTCATACCATCCAGAAAACATTTCTATAAAGAACAGGCGATGGTGATTGGCAGGTATATGGGATTGATTTATCTCATCGAGTTTACTCAAAAAATTCGATTACAATCGCGATTTTAGACTGAAATATCAAATAAAAAGTATTTAATACCATCACAGGTGATTTTTCTATTACGCCTAACCAGATTATTGTGTGGTATTGGTTAGGTTATCTGTGAAGGTGTGACTAAACTATGGTATTTCATCCACCAGTGCAAATAATTGCAAAAGGAGCAGGAGCAGGCAAGTACAAATCTGGCCTCGAGTGGTGGAACATGATCATCAGAGGATTCATGTCCGGAGCATACATCGCCATGGGAGGAGCCTTGGCGACTGTCTGTTCAACCGCCGTCGCCGATAATCTCGGTGCCGGTTTCGGCCAGCTCATTCTCGGAGCAGTGTTCCCTGTCGGACTTATTATCACCGTCCTTACCGGTGCAGAACTCTTCACCGGTGATGCAATGCTTGCACCACTTGCAGCATTCATCCACAAGATCAGCTGGATGTCGGTCATCAACCTCTGGATCTGGGTGTATATCGGAAACCTGATCGGTTCACTCTTCTATGCATATATCATGGCAAACGGACCGTTTGTTACCTGGAATGCAGCAGGAGTGGCAACAGTCAATGCCTTCGGTTTGAGAGCAGTTAGTATAGGTATAGCCAAGGTGAGTTACTTTGGTGTAGCAGGCATGTGGTCTGCATTCCTCAAAGGAATCGGCTGCAACTGGCTTGTGAACCTCGCTATTCTGCTCGGTATCTGCGCAGATGATGCAGTGGGCAAGTTCTTTGGAATCTGGTTCCCGATCATGGCCTTCGTTTCAACTGGGTTTGAACACTGTGTTGCTAACATGTACTTCATCCCTGCGGGTATCATGACTTCAGGTTACCTGAATGCAGACCAGATAGCAAATATCACCCCTGCAAAACTGGCAACGCTGAATTATGTGACAATGTGGACCAACAACATCATCATCGTCACAATCGGAAACATCGTTGGTGGACTTCTCTTTGTTGGTGTGATCTACTGGATCGCATTCAAGAAAGAGATCGAAGCACTCGAGTAACCCCCCCTTTTTTTAGAATGCAAATTCGTTCATTTCCTGTAAAACCGTCGCTGCTTCATCTTGGTGTCTTCGCCTTCTTCGCCATCTTTCTCCTCTGGTACATTCTTGTTACCCATGAGTTCGTAACGCTGATCTGGGCGGTTCCAACGCTTATTTTCCTGCTTATCATTCCGATGCTGCTCAATTACATGAGCCAGAAGGAGTATGAAGGACTTGTGCCGGTGTATGAAACTGAGGCAAAGACCGTTAAGATACGGGAGATCAGTGAAAAGATGACATCCAAGCCGGTAAGGTTTCAGGCTGTTGTCGATGAAGTACGTTTTAGATCTCTGAACAGACCGCACTTCGTTGTGAGCGATCGGACTGGAACGACAACCGTGAAGATGTTTACGACTCCCCGTGAGGATGTCAGGGCAGGCGATCTCGTCGAGGTACTCGGACAGGTGATACACCGGTATATCGTGACCGGTGATCCGGTGGTCAACGGGGTATCGATACGGGTGCTGGCACCAAAAGGCAGTACAAAAGAGAAGAAAGTGTGAATACCGGCAGACGGAGAGAGCGTTAACCCGGTGAGATACTTACCAATTTTCGACTCTGTTATTTCTATTGATTTCTCATCCAGAAAGATTACTGGGCCATTGAGACATTCTGGGATGTATTAATAATTTTAGCACCTTCAGTAAAATTTCCACTTTCACTCGTCATGGAGTTGAACGGTATCTCCCCGGTGAAGTCATCGTGAGAATACTCCAATATCCAGTCTTTATTCTCAGCATTCCCAGAATTTCCCCAGAGCAATTCAAAAGGTACCTGACCATCGTCACCGGTCTGAATTGTCTTGTGGAGCCAGAGATTAAAGGGATCATTCCGGTATACTCTGACAGCGATATCAGTGTTCGGGACCGGTTCAGTTGTATTTCCTACTTTTTTCCAGGCGCCGAAGAGTACACTGATCCCCGGCTGCCCGTCTTTTACGATATAGGATGCATCTGAAGTGAGATAGGTACGAGGCAGAAAGACACCATACCGGCTGCATTCTTTGAGATCGTATCTGAAACAGTCTCCCGCTGCTGCCCATTCACAGTACTTGGTGTTCATCTCATCGAGCAGGACTGAAGCGTTCGCTTCATCCACTGAACTCATTTTGAGCTCATCAGACTGATGTTCCTCTTTTAGATTATCAGGACATGAGTTGCCGGGTTGTAATGCAGCAGTCACTGTTGCGCAGCATAATCCAGCAATAAGCACCAATCCAAAGAGTAGAATCCCGGAAGTCCGGGATATGTTCAATGCCGTTCTCTTCATCTTGTCACACCCCTGTGTTATGCCTTCACCTGATTGGTAATAATAATTCGCCACTCCCGAATCCTGTCCAGGCCTTCGATCTGGACGCAGGCAGGTCACATGCTGAAATCAGACAAATCAGGAGGGTGGGGCTGCTGTATACAACTCGTTATAATAATACCCCCCTACAGCGACCGAGGCTGACCCGATAAATTCAAGGAAAAACCCATACATGAGATTCATCCCGGTCCCGATTCCGGAATAGAGTTGAGTGCCATAGAGGGTCATCAGGACGAGAAGCCCACCGATGGCGAGAAAGAGTTGTGGATACTTCTCTCCAAGACCCTGGAAATATCCATAATACAGAGCACCAATTGCAATAAGATAGATCCAGAACAGCCAGGTGGTGGAGAGTGATATATCAAACCCCTGTAATGAGAGATGATTCATATAAATCTCATCAAATTTGTAAAATGGGAGAAAGACAGAGATAAAACTGATCAGACCTCCAACTAAAATCAAGGCCTGATGATTATCAGAGAGAAATTGGAGTATCTCGTCGGTCTGCATACTCTACTCTCACCTCCCGGATAAATATGTTACGCCTCTGATAATCCCGGTTTCTCAGGTATCATCCAGTTTTTATTGCCTGGCTGTAGGACCAGCTCCAAGGTAATAGTAGTACCCACCGACTACCACTGCCAGAGACCCGAGGAATTCACAGAAGAATCCATACAAGATCGTGACCAGATTGCCACCTCCGGCATAGATCTGAGTTCCATAAAGGGTCATCAGAACGAACAGCCCCCCAATTACAAGAAAGAGATGGGGGTATCTCTCGCCATATCCCTGATAGTAGCCATAGAATAGAGCACCGATTCCGATAAGGAACGGCCAGAGCAACCAGGTAGAAGAGAGGGATGAATCTGACCCAAAAATTGTAGAACCATACGAGAACATGAGATCTATCTTGTAAAACGGCAGAAAGAGAGAGATGAGACAGATAATACCACCTCCCAGTATCAGTTGGCGATGATTATCAGAGAGTAATGTGAGAAATTCTTCCGGGGTCATAATCAGATATCTGTCATTGAGTAAATATCTGTTGCATCCGGAAAGACGGAGACAAAAATCGCTAGATTTGCAATTTTTTAAAAGTCACGGGCACGAGAGTTTTCCTACCACATTAAACTTGAGTATCATCTTCAGTTACCCTGTTCCTGCGGGTCGGTGATATCCTGGATAATACCGTCAATGCTGACCACTCTGCCTGACTCATCAGAGACCGGTCTGCCCCTCTCGCTCATCATCCTGACCCGTCCCTGCTTATCGATGATCCGGTACTGAAGATCATAGGGTTCCCCTGATATGATCGCGTTCATCTTGGTCTGGATCACCTGCTCTTTGTCCTCGGCTAGGATAAGAGGGATGAGGGAACTGATCTGCCCACTTGCAAGTTCTTTGGCAGAATAACCGGTAAGGGTCTCGAAGTGATCATTATAAAACTCGACATCTGAGTCAGAGAGCGAGATCCTGAAGACGATTCCAGGGATATTCTGTGCCAGCGTTCTGAACTGGCGTTCACTCCTGGCAAGTGCCTCACGTGACTGGAATCGAACAATTGTGCTGCCGATGAGCGAGGAGGCGATCTCCATTGCGTAGATCTCCTTCTTGCTCCAGACCCGCTCAAACTTGCTCTCCAGAAACCCGACGCAGCCACGGATCTCACCGTCGATGATCACCGGTACAAGCAGAACCGACGCTATCCCCGCCGATTCAAAGACTACCTGCTCCTCTTCGGGCAGGTTTTTCACGAGGCGAAACGCCGTCTTTCCTTCAGCAACCAGGTCTCGTATCACCGTGTACGATGATGCATCACTGTTCTCGTATCCCCGGTAAAACCGGGAGAACTCATACGAGTAGGGATCAGAGAACCATGACCCACTGAACGGGATTGATGTCATCGGGTTTACGTGGGCCTTGTTCTCAAACAGGCATATCCCGCTCACGTCTGCTGCCTCCCCGATAAGCCTGATGGTCTTTAAGACACAGTCCTGGAAGGTGGTTGACTGCAGGATGTTGGATCCGGCCTGACTGATAGCCTCGAAGATCTCGTTCTGCCGCTGAATCTCAAGTTCCATGAGTTTTCTGGCGGTGATATCACGAAGTGTCTCGATGACACCGATGACATTCCCATGGATATCATAGAGAGGAGCAGCCTTGATCCAGAACCACATCAGCACCCTTGTTACCGGATTGCGGGTCTGGATATCGACCATGATGGTGTCCCCGCTGATCACCGGGTTCCTGTACCGGTTGAGAATGACCGGGTCACGGGTCAAAATGTAATCAGGGAGAATCGGTACACTCTCACCGTAAAGGGCATCAGTATATGCATACCCTGCTTTTCCGATGATCTCATGCTTTGAAACACCGGTCAGATCCTCTATCTCCCGGTTCCACCCGGTAACCACCCCGTTGGTGTCGAGCACAAAGACCGGGTCTGGAAGGAACTCAAGGATGTACTCGAGCCTGAGCAGGGCTTCCTGGATCTCTGCCTCGATCCTCCTCCTCTCCGTGATGTCTCTTGCAATAGCAAGGGCAACCGGTTTATCCTGGAGCGTGAAGAGGTGGGCGTTCACCTCTACCGGCAGGACAGAACCGTCGCGGCGAAGCAGGTCTATCTCAAAGAATGCCTGACTACTTTCAATAAAGGTCCTGATGATCTCCTCAACCTGGAGGAGATCCTCTTCCCTGACGAGGTCGGTGATCTGAAGAGACGAGAACTCGCTCTGCGTGTATTGGATCATCGAGCAGGCGTTGTTGTTCATCTCAAGCGATACAACCCCTGAAAGGTCAGGTGACAGTTCCATGAGGATGATAGCATCCTTGGCACTCTGAAAGAGCCTTCGATACTTCTCTTCACTTAAGGCAAGCCGGGTCTCGGCTTCAAGACGTTCGGTGATATCACGCCAGACAGAGATATAATCAACAATATCCCCGCTTTCAGAGAGGAGCGGTGTAGTGGTTGTCTCAAACCAGATCCACTCACCATTCAGATTTCTGAACCTGAACGAGGCAGGGGGTTTATGGACAAATCCAGAAACGTCCCGGAGTTCTTTCTTTAATGCTGCGTAGTCGTTTGGATGGATGAACTCAGAGATGTTCCTGCCCACGATCTCCTGTGAGACAAACCCGGTGAGGATACCACATGCCGGTGAGACGTACGAGATGATGCCTGCAACATCCCACCTGATGATAATGTCACGGACACTCTCGGTGATGAGCCGCAGATTTGACTCATTTATCTTGATAGCCTCAAGAAGCGTGTGTTTTTCAGTGATATCCTCGCCGTTGATGACCAGGGCAGGACGTTCCTGGAAGAACGAGACCGAGGAGATCGTGAAAAGATACGTTCGTATCTTCTCTTCCTGTTCGATACTGCTCTCAAAGGACCTGGTCTCTCCTGCACTCACGACCCGCACCTCGTGCGGAAAGACAGGGCCAAAGATCCGTTCCAACTGGAGTGATTCGATACTGAGCCCAATTACTGACTCTGATGTTGAGTTAAAGAGCCGGAGAAAGGTATCATTCACCCATCTGATCGTCAGATCGGTATTGAGAATGATCAGGATATGGGAAGAGAAGTTGAGCAGTGAGGACTCTGGTTTTACATCAGCGATGTAGTACTTCTTCTTCTGTCCGTGCTCCCTCATCTCCAGGCGGCCTGATAGGACCAGACTGTCAAGGTACCTGGCAACCGTATGCCGGTGATGACCGCATAATTGGGCCACTTCTGATATGCTGAGGTACTTCTTGCCGTGTGTAAACGCCGATAGAATATCTTCAAAGATTGTATTATTCCGCGACGTCATCTAAATCATCTTGAGTTTTATAATGCTTATGTATTTGGACACCTTAAAACGGTGATATATCCAGTCAGTTACAGAACATCTGGTACTCATTTGTCATGCAACGGGCATTGCAGATCAAGTGAGGAACGAATCATACCTCGGAAGACAGGCAAGTCCTACCTGAATACCAACGATAACAAGGGATCACACAAGCAGGGTGGGGTGCAAACCATCCCTCATACTCAACCCTGCATCCCTTTATCATACATATCCCGGGGCGCTGTTTTGATATCTGTTCTTCTTGACTTGCATGTACTACTCATACCTATTCAGTTCCGATCCTGATCGAACCACGTGGGAACTGAATCTCAAAGCGTGCGCCCTCACCCGGCATCCCGGTCTCTGAAATGGTAATTCCAGTAACAGAGAGGATCTCTTCTGAGAGGAACAGTCCATGACTGGCAGAGAGCCCATACTCATGGGAGAAGATCTGCTTCTTGTCCTGAGTTGGAATGCCTACCCCGTCATCCTCATAGATAAGAACCGGGATATCACCGGTATTCTGAAGGCTGAACCTTATTGTTGTTGTCTTCTTCCCGTGCCTGACCGAGTTGTCGATCAGTTCGGCAAAAACCTTTTCGATGAGTGGGTACGCGTTGATCTTCACAGTATCAGGGATCCGGCAGTCAACACGCACCGAACCCTGCGGAATCTCCTTGAGCGCATTATGTACAAGCTCCCGGAGATCTATCCATGAAGGAGTCTGGACAACCGGGTCAAATGTCTCGCAGGTGATCCGCACAATATTGAGGGCCTTCTCCACCATTGCATAGGCTTTTTTGAAGTACCCGGCGTCGACCTGTCCGTCTTTCTGCCCGAAACTGGCCTTTTCCATATTATGATAGATCGAACTCAGCTGGGTGAGCAGGATGTGATGAATGATGCTCCCCATGTACTGAAACTTCTTGTTCGACCTGAGCAGGGCGGTTTCGAGTCTACCGCGCTCGAGATTCTTGTTGTGCAGCTCTTCATTAGCCTGTTTCAGATCAGAGACAGCCTTCTGGAGTTGTGCATTAAGATAGTGCAGACGCTCATCTGCAACCTGAAGTTCGCAGTTGTTCTTGATCGCGGTCTCGTAGGTTGAGAGGAGGATATTAAGAATCTGTGTCCGCCCTGACCGTATCTCGTACTGGTGATTTGAGAACGAGACCGTGAGCGGGTCGGTGACCGGGTCAGCAGGCGCATGGTTTAACGATTCAAGTGTCCCGATAATCCGTGAATAGATCCAGTCTGCATCGTAGGGTTTGATAATGAAGTTATCCGCCCCGTACTCAAGGGCCTTAATCACATCAGTCGGGTTATACAGGTACGTGACCAGAATCACCGGAATTGCCCGGGTCGCAGGATTTTCCTTGATCTTCCTGCAGAGTTCGTACCCGTCCATCGGTGACATTATAACATCGGTAAGGATGATGTCGGGTCTCTGCTTCTCAAGGATAGCAAGTCCTTCCTGTCCATCGGCAGCGATGATAACCTCATGCCCGCCTTTTTCAAGGATGTAACGGAGTGACTCTGCCTGGGTGCGGTTATCCTCCACAACCAGTATCTTTTGGGTAGACGTTCTCGGCATCAGAAACAACCAGTTCGGAAATCGTTCACTGAGTAGTGAATTCAATCCTATATAATTCACCGCTTATGATAGCGGAAAAATGATAGAAAGAAGGAGCTCAAAACCTGAAAGAGGGGATCTTTTCAGGGTGATTAGTTAAATGACGGGGATCCGACCGGGTGGAGCAGTTCAGTTTCACTCAGACCTTCAAAGACACCGACGGTCTTGATGACCAGATTGTTCTGCTTTGCTTCGCTGATCAGGTTACGGGACTCCTTGCTGACACCGTTTGAGAGCACGAGGAGGTGGGTTCCATACTCTGCCATACGGGAGTCACGTACCATACCTGCTGCATTGAGGTCATCCTGCCAGTTCGGGGCGAATTCTTTGTATTTGATCCCCTTTGACTCTGCATACATCTTGGCGATCATGTCAACACCGGTTGAACCACCAGCAATGATCTCTTCAATACCGCCAATCTCGGCTGCGAACTTATTGATCTCTGCGAATACTGCGTCTTTCTTATTACAGGTCCGGATACCGGAGACGATTAATTTTGCCATGATAATTTTCCATTTATCTGCGTTTGACAGACCTTTTGAGGCTTTGCAGATGAACAAACTACGTTGCAGATCATCGCATATGAACCCGGTTTCAGAGGAGGCCGGATGAGATATATTCAAATAGGGAATTGATTGACCCCGGTTGAATCCAGGTGAACAAAAGTTAGAAAAAGAGTATCAGGAGGAATTACCCTCGTGTTTCAGTGGCTTTCCAGGATCTACCACCTCGAGTTTGGCATCAGAGATGCGGTAGTATAATCCTATCACCCTGATTTTACCTTCACGCTCATAGTCACGAACGATCTTGTACGTCCGCAGATGCTTGAGCTGGAGCCGGACATTCTCGATCTCCAGATTCATCTGCCATTCTTTAGCCTTCTCTGGATCATCAGGATGCGGGTTTTTCTCAGTTACTGTTGCCAGGGCTGGTTGGGCATGACGGAGCCAGCCGGGAATAAATGCGTCATCTCCGCAATGACGGTGGGCAAGAGCGTGCATTGCTCCGCATCCCTCGTGTCCGCAGACAACAAGAGTATCAACATGGAGATGTCCGATCCCATACTCAAGGAACGTTCCGACATTCCAGTCACCAGGGGGAACAATGTTGCCAATGTTCCGGTGCACAAATATCTCACCAGGCTTTGCATGACAGGTGATCTCAGGAGCGACCCGCGAGTCGCAACAGCTGATCATCATCACATGGGGACTCTGACCTTTCAGAAGTTCCCGGTAATACTCGATATTTTCAGAAAACTCACACTCAACAAAGTAGTTGTTTCCTTCCAATAGTTTTTCAATACCCATACTCTACTCCGAAGACAGGAATACTAGGGGGTTGGCGGCTGGGTAGAAAAACGATCCTAAATAGATCTATCCATTTTAAAGGCCCAAATGTGGAAAAAAGGACTATAATTTTCGCAGACTAGTTTTCATTTCACCGGACTCCGCGAACATAGAGGTTATATAGAGTAATCAGGACCGGTTTACCGCTTTTACTTCCGATGAACCGGCGCTCTGCTGGATGGTCTGGATCGGAATATCGTCGATGAATCGAACGACAAATATCAGGACCACATATAAACATCACGATACTGGATGGCGATTTCGTGGACCGGTGCGCCAAATGGGTTACATATACATGGACTTTCCACGAACGGTAACCAGACATTTCAGGCAGGTTTTTTTGGCGATACATATGCACTTCATGAACCAGAGTCAGGCTCTTCTCCACGGGATACGTTACATCCACCGATTGACTGCCTTACAAATCTGACCGCCCTGTCCTTCACCCATACTCACAGTGATATCATGATTGATCTCTTTATTCCGGCTGTCTTTCTCTTTCTCATAGCAGCTGCCATTCCGGTATGCTTCACAGGCATCAGGGCATGGCAATCCTGTTCTCTGCTCCAGGGATTTGCAGGACTTTTTACAATCCTGGCATCAGTCTTCGTTCTCCTCCGCTGTACCGGGGGAGAACTGCTCTCAACATCACTAACACCACTCTTCCCGGTGATCCTTGGTGTTGACCGGCTGACTGCTGCATTTACTATGCTCCTGGGCATCCTTGCAGTGGCAGTCTGTTGCTACTCGCCAGGATATATCAGCAGGATGCATGGCTCAAGAAGCCGGGATCTGCTCTGCAGTCTCATCCCGGTCTTCCTTGCTGCCATGCTGCTTGTCCTCCTCTCAAGGACGACCTTTGCCTTTCTTCTCTTCTGGGAAGTGATGGCGATCTCCTCATTCTTCCTTGTCCTGATAGAATACGAGGATGAGAAGACAAGACGGGCTGCATTCTTCTACCTGGCCATGACTCAGCTCTCGACGGTCTGTATATTCCTGGCCATTATCCAAATATACCTGGTAACCGGGTCATTTGCATTCCCTGGCGGACTGCTTGTTTCAACTTTCCCCGGCCTTTTAGCATTCCTGCTGCTCTTTCTGGGGATTGCCATCAAGGCCGGAGCCATACCGTTTCATAAATGGCTCCCCTATGCCCATCCGGCTGCATCGTCCCCGGTCTCTGCTCTGATGTCAGGGATGATGCTCAATACCGCCCTCTACATGCTGATTCGGGCAGTCACCAATTTCTTCACCCCGGATCTTTCAGCCGGGCTGTTGATACTTGCATTCGGCTGTATCACAGCGGTCCTTGGAGTGATGTATGCCCTGAAAGAAGATGATCTGAAAGGACTGCTCGCCTACTCCTCGATTGACAACACCGGTGTTATCATGATCGGGACCGGGCTCTTCGTGGTGCTGACCGCTACCGGCCATGCATCCATCGGAACGATGGCACTCCTTGGAGCAGTATTTCATGCAGTGAGCCATGGCCTCTTTAAGGGCCTGCTCTTTCTCACTGCGGGATCCGTCAACCAGGCGACCGGGACACGAAACATCGATGAACTCGGCGGTCTTCTGGTCAGAATGCCCTGGACCGGAGGACTCTTCTTCATCGGGGTGATGGCAATCTCGGCTCTCCCTCCACTGAACGGATTTGCAGGAGAACTGCTCATCTACCAGGCTCTCATCTCCGGACTCATGCAGTCCGAACCACTGATGCAGGTGGTACTCGTCATCGCCCTCTCACTCTTCGGTCTCACCGGTGCTCTAACAGCGGTCTGCTTTGTAAAAGCCTTCGGTCTCACCTTCCTGGCCCTCCCAAGGACCCGGGCAGCAAAACAGGCACGGGAGGTTCCGACGATGATGCTTGCCGGGCCTGCCATCCTTGCCGGAGGATGTATCCTGGCAGGGATCTTCTCATCACAGATCCTCGGGGTTCTCGGATACCAGGGATACCTGCCTGATCTGCTGCTCATCTCGGTTCTGCTCACCGGTGCTCTTGGACTTACCTACGCTGCAGTCTACACCTTTGCTTCACGAGAGACGAGGATCTCGATCACCTGGGGATGTGGAATGCAGGATCCGACAAGCAGAATGGAGTACACAGGATCGGGATTCACAGAGCCGGTCGTCAGGATCTTTGCCCCGGTATACCGGACACGAATATCGTTCTCAAAAGAGTATCATGACCCAGAACGCTGCTTTGTCAGAACCGGCACGGCAAAGATCGAACTCATGAAGTTCTTTGAAGAGTATCTGTACCTTCCTGTTGCACGGCTCATCGACTCATACGGAGAAACCGTTTCAAAACTCCAGAACGGCAAAGTGGACACATATGTGTTGTATGTGTTTGTGACGATCGTCGTCTTGATCGTGATCATGGGGTGGATCGCATGAGCCTGACGCCGGTGTTTGCAGGACTGCTCAACCTCGGGTTTGTCCTCCTGATCTCACCCCTCTACATGACAGTCGTCAAAAAGGTCAAAGCACGGGCACAGCGACGGGCAGGACCTCCGCTTCTCCAGGGATACTACAACCTTGCCAAACTCTTCAGAAAAGAGGTCGTATACTCTGATTACGCAAGTTTCATCTCTCGAATAGCCCCGTATGCCTCGCTCGCCATCCTGATGGTCGCAGCCCTGCTTGTGCCGATCATCTGGATTCCTGATGCAGCACCTGCAGAAGGAAACATCATTGTCTTCCTGTATCTCCTTGCATTCACCAGGTTCCTGCTCGCACTCCTCGGGCTTGATGCAGGAAGCACCTTCGGGGGCATGGGAAGTTCACGTGAGATGAGCCTTTCAGCGGTGATAGAACCGACAACAGTCGTCGTCTTTGCAGCAATGGCGTATGTTGCCGGAACCCTCTCCATCCCTGAGATGTTCAGGCATGCAGCAACGATATTCCCGGGGATGAGTCCGACTGCAATTCTCCTTGCTGTCTCGCTCTTTATCCTGATCATCGTCGAGACCGGAAGAGTTCCGGTCGATAACCCGGAGACACATCTTGAACTCACCATGATCCATGAAGGAATGCTCCTTGATACGTCTGGACGAAACCTTGCACTCTTCGAACTCTCTCATGCCGTGAAACAGACCCTGATAATGGCACTGCTCATCAACATGCTCATTCCATTCGGAATTATCCAGGAGGTCTCTGCTGTTGGGCTTGCCATTGCTGCCGTCCTCTTCCTTATGAAGGGAACGGCCCTTTCGGTACTGCTCGGTATCGTGGAGTCGTCGTTTGCCAAGATGCGATTCTTCAGAGTCCCCAATCTCTTCATGCTGGCCTTCTTCTTCTCGGCTCTGACCATCCTGAGCGAGGTGATGCTATGACCGAGATCACAGT
>CAZVAS010000055.1:12788-14542 GCA_964625165.1 uncultured Methanospirillum sp.
CAGGACCTCAGGTTCAACTACCTTCAGCCAGGAGGAGCCCTGATTGTCAGTATTCTGCTGATTCTGCTTGTATACCTCTGCTTCTCACGGGTGCTTCACGATCTCTTCACTGAGAACAGCCTCTTCTTCCTCGGCTCTATCATCGGAGTATCTCTGATGCTGATGGGACTCATTGCCATCTTTTCCCGTCAGCTTGCGATCACCAAGGTGATAGGGTACCTCTCGATGGAGAATGGTGTACTTCTCTTCGGACTCTTCGTGACAGAACTACCGTTCATCACCGAATTTGTAATCATGGTGGACCTTATCATCCTCGTGCTCCTGACAACGATCCTCACTGTTGGAATGGACTCAAGCATCGATTCATACATGAACAGGCTGAAGGAGTTTCATCTCTGGTCTGAAGAGGAGGTGCAGGCATGACCATCCTGCTGACGATGCTTTACCCGGTGGTAACAGCCATGATCCTCCTGCTTCAGGCAGTTCAGCACTCACACCGGCCGATGAGCCTGCTTGGTGTACTGCACTCTGCAGCAACCCTGCTCATCACAATCCTGCTGATTGTAATGCCTGATACATGGAAGGACGGCGAGCCTCTCTTCATGATCGACCATCTCAACCTGCTCCTGATGCTGATCACCGGTGTGATCTTCACCTGTGCCAGCATCTACGCAGTCGGGTATATCGACGGGCTGGTCAGGGCTGGAGAACTCAACCGACGGAGCCTCCGCATCTTCTACCTCGGGTTCTCACTCCTCCTGTTTGCGACTACGATGGCATATTACGCCCCGAACGTTGCACAGTTCTGGATATTTGCAGAACTTACAACTGTCTTTTCTGCACTCCTCGTTGCAATCCTTGCGGTCAAGGAGAACATCGACGCCTCGCTCAAGTACATATTTGTCTGCTCGACATCGATGCTCTTCTCCTTCATCGGGGTCATTTTCCTCTTTGAACTGGTGAGACAGAAGACCGGGACCGGAAGCCTTGACTGGCAGACGATTCTTTCAAATGCCTCATCATGTGACAGCGGGATGCTTGGTATCGCATGTATCTTCTGCTTTATCGGGTTTGCTGCAAAATCAGGGATCGTTCCCCTCCATACCTGGCTGCCTGAAGCCCATGCAAAAGCACCATCAGCGGTGAGTGCCGTGTTATCAGGTGCAATCCTGAATGTCGGGATGTATGGCATCATAAGAATAACCGGGATCGTGCATCAGACCACAATTGCAACCCAGATCTCTCTGCTCTTCATCATCTTCGGGATGATCACCATGTCGGTAGCATGTTTCTCGATGCTCAGGCAGACCGGAACAAAACGGCTTATTGCCTTCTCCTCGATAGAGAATATGGGCTTCCTCCTGCTCGCATCAGGAATTGGAACCCCGGTTGCACTCTTCTGGATGCTCTATCACATGATGGGGCACTCGGTTGTAAAGGCAGGACTCTTCTTCTCTGCCGGAATTATTCACCGTCAGTACAAGTCGCATACACCTGGTGCGGAGGATGAGATAGGCGATCTCTTCAGGATGCAACCATTTGCAGCGGCAGCGTTCATCATCGGCTCGGTTGCGATCATCGGGACACCACTCTTCCCACTCTTCCTCTCAAAATTTGGAATCCTTCTTGAGTCAGGAAAACTCTCACTCTATATCCCGCTCCTGGCACTGCTCCTCTTTGCACTTGCGGGTGCTGCCATGTTCAGGTTCATCCTTTGCATCATGGGAAGACGATTCGCAGATGGCGAGGCTCCC
>CAZVAS010000056.1:0-8060 GCA_964625165.1 uncultured Methanospirillum sp.
TCATCATCTCACCAATCTCACGTAGTCAGATCTCTTCCGTACTTCATTCCGGTCCCGTCACGGGGCGGAGTCTGGTTGTTCGGACAGTCGGTCTGTGGGCAGTCCGGATTCGGGCATACCCCGGTGCCTGCAGATCCTGAGCCGTTCTGGAGCATCTTTCCATTTCCATTCTGTCCGGCTGCTGACGCCGGAAGAACGGCTGCGAGGGCGATAAGGCCCACAATAAGAACTAACACAATTGCTTTCATGTTGTTTCACCCGCTTATGCGGTGCATAGACACACATATCACCGGGTGCAATATAAACGCCCAAAATGGGATCTGTTCACCCTCTGAACCTGGTGGTTATCAGGGGGTAGGGATGATATGATACAGGGACCAATCAACAACAGAGGTGAATGACATACCATCTGAAAATTCTCATGACCGGACGATCCTTTCGGGATCAGACCCTGATTTCATTTCTGAACTATCAGAATACCTCGATGTCCTGGCGAGTCCGGTCAGGCTTCAGATGTTGTCATTTATGGGAACAAGACCCAGGACAGTCAGGCAGGTTGCCCATGAGATCTCCACCAGTTATGAGAACACCAAAAAACATCTGACCAGGCTTCTCTCGCTTGGGCTGATACGAAAAGAGATCGGTGTCTCTGATGAGCCATCCAACCAGGGACAGCCGGTCTTCTACTACTCTCTCATCCCGGGGGGTCTGGATCAGGCAACCCGTAACCTCGCTCTCTTCACCTCTGTTTCAGGTTCAGGGTTCTCCGGGTTATCAGATAGAATCGAGACCGCAAAGAAGGGACTCCGTGATATAATGCCTGGAAATGGCCCGTCACTCTCACTGACCAACGGGCCTGACAGCGGACGCAGATACGAGTTGAAGAGTGAGTTATACCGGGTTGGCCGGAGTGAGGAGGGAGAGGAGGGCCTCGTCACCGAGCCGGCTATCATCCTCGGGGATGAGTACAGATCCGTAAGCCGGGTGTCCCGGCCCCATGCATGGCTGCGTAAGAGGTCTGGTGTATGGACCATCGAGGATGGGAACAGCAAAGGGGGCACGTACGTGAATGGAAAGCCTGTCCCGCATGAGCCAGTTCCCCTTTCAAATGAAGACCTTATCGAACTCTCACCAGGATCTCTGGGAGCAACCTTCCTGTTCTTGTCAGGAAATACCTGAAAGACTCCTGCTTATGAAGACAACAATATTTCCTGCAGACCCAGAACTGCACCGCAGATCAGGAGCGAAGAGCCTGATTCATCAGGCCCTCAATCTCCTGCTTGCCGGATCATACCTTGTTATGATCCTCCTCCTTGTCTCAGCACCGGCTCGCCGGTATGGCGGGATGGGTGGTCCTATGGGAGGAGCGAACGCAGGCATGGGCGGTTCGACGGTATCACCGCCTCTTGTTTACCTCCTCTTGTTCCTGCTGATTGTTGTCCATCTGGCATCATTGTACCGGTCCCGTCTTCCCTGGCACCTGATCATGGCAGTGGGGCTTGGTATGATCATCTCCTCGACCTTGACACTTGGTCTTTTCTTCTTTGTCCGCCAGTATTCGAACCTGTTCCAGTCGGTCTATCCGGTCTCTTCACTCGTCTCCGGTTCGTTGATCCTCTCGTTTCTTCTTGGAGTCTATGGAGTGAGCGAACTGGTTCGAAAACGGGATTTGATGGAACCGGATAAGAAAGACGGGTCCGGCTCATCCTTCCCCCTTCCGGCAGAACGGTACCGCAATGTCAGACTCCTCACCGAAGGAGGTATTGGAATGATATGGTATGCAGAGCGGATCAGTGATGATCTTCCTGTAGTAGTCAAGGTCCCTCGAAGAGACGATGAACAGACGGGAATGTCATTTATGCAGGAGATCAGTGTATGGAAAGATCTCGAGCACCCTCATATTGCTCAGGTGCTCTCAGCAAACATCCTCCCGGTCCCGTATATCGAGATCGAGTACCTTCCTGCAACTCTGGCAGATCTACAAAAACCGCTACCTGTTTCCCAGGCTCTGCAGATTGTCACAAGCCTTGTGTCAGCCCTTATCTATGCCCATGACCGGGGTGTGGCTCATTGTGACATCAAGCCATCCAATATCCTGCTCACACAGGACAATGTACCAAGACTGACTGACTGGGGGCTTGCCAGGTCAGGCTCTTCCAGATGGTCAGTATCAGGATATTCTCCACGGTATGCAGCACCAGAACAGAATCAGCCCAATCCCGGGTGTGGCTATTATACAGACATCTGGCAGATCGGTATGGTCTTTACCGAGCTCCTGACCGGCAGGGCAGAGATCCCCTCAGGAACTGAACCGGTATTTTCACAGAAGGAAGGTGCTGTTCTTCTCCCGGTTCTGAAGAGATGCCTTGCATCAGATCCCCATGACCGGTATCGGTCCGCAAAGGCACTCATGGAAGACCTGAATACCATACGATCCGGCCTCTGATCAGTCAAACCGTCAGAGATAAATGATACCAAAATAACCCTTACACACGGTATCATTGAATAATCCGAGTGTGAACTGATGACCCAGCCTGGTACTACCATACGTCTCTCATATCTCAAAACATGGCCATTTGCTGCCCTGGTCATTACAACCCTCACCAGTCTGGGAGTAAGCCTCTACTTTCTCCAGATGGGTATCTCCATAGTTTTTCAGAACCTGTTTTACTTTCCGATCCTTATTGCCTGCACCTATTATCAGAGAAGAGGGCTGATCTTTTCAGTTGTACTCTCGTTCATCTATTTTTTTCTCGTCATCCACTACTCACATGATTCAATGGTTCTATTCCAGGCATTAGTCAGGGTATTCATCTTTATTCTGATAGCCGGGGTCATCACCATCCTCTCGCAGATGAATAAAGAGAGCCAGGAGAAACTGCAGAGGAAAGAAGCACTTTTCCGTGGTGTCTTTGATACCATGCCGAGTGGTTCTGCAATCTATGGGGTGACCGGAGCAGGAGAGAGTGAGTCTGATTATCTGATAGAAGATATCAACAGCACGGCTCTTGGGTATGAACAGAGAGAGAAGTCAGAGGTCATCGGACGAACACTGGCAGATATTCATACGGTCATTCATAGCAGCAATCTGATTTCACGGCTGTTGGAAGCGCAACAAAGCACCAGGCCCGTCTCATATCAGGCAGAGGTGAAGAGTGGTGATGGCGCACCCGGTTATTATGACACATCCCTGTTCACGCTTCCAACCGGGGAGGTCGTCTCGATATACACCGATGTCACCGATAAGAGACTGATGGAGGAGGAACTCAAAGTAAGTGAGGAGAAGTTCAGACTTGCCATGGACGCCACCTCTGATGGATTATGGGACTGGAATATGCTGACCGGAGTAGTGTATTTCAGCCCTGCATTTGCCAAAATTCTCGACGAGGATGATATCGAACCAGTGTATGAGTCCTGGGAGTCGCGATTACATCCTGAAGACAAAGAGCGAACGCTTGCTTCATTGAATGAGCATATCTCTGGCAAAACCAGTCACTGGAGGGTTGAGATCAGGCTGAAGGCATCTGATGGGTCATGGAAATGGGTTATGGATCGTGGTTCTGTCGTTGAATGGGACGAAACCGGAAGGCCTGCCAGGATGATAGGAAGCATTGTTGATATCTCTGAGCAGAAACGGATTGAAGAGGTCATCAGGATCGAGAGAGACCGGGCTGAACAGTACCTCAACATTGCAGAAGTCATGATCGTGGCCCTTTCCCATGACGGAACCGTCGTGCTCATCAACCGGAAAGGGGCAGAGATGCTTGGGGTTTCAGTCGATGAGATCATCGGAGTTGACTGGTTTGATACATTTGTTCCCCCTGATGTCAGAGAGTCTGTTCGTAAAACCTTCATCTCCCTCATGGATGGTGCTGATGAGATCTACTCATCATCAGAGAATGAGATAATCACCCGCGGAGGAAAACGGATCCTGCTCTCGTGGGTGAATACCATTATTACGACCCCTGGTGGTCAGATTGTTGGTACCCTCTCATCTGGTGAAGATCTGACCCTGAGGAAAGAACTTGAACAGGAGAAGACGAGTCTGCTCGATCAGATTCAGCAGAACCTGGCCCAGATGGCATATCTGAATGATAATATCAGAAATCCTCTCACGATAATCATGGCCTTATCTGAGATCCACTTTGATGGAGATGCTGGCAAAAAGATTCAGGAACAGATTGGGATCATTGATGATAGTATCACCAAACTGGATAAGAGATGGAGTGAGTCTGAGAAAGTACTGGAGTTCATCAGGAAGCACTATCAGATCACTCCGAAATAGGAACGAACCTCCTGGTTCATGATGAATCTTTTATGAGTTCTCGTCAGAATTTCATCAGAGAGGTTCTCTCTTCACCCTCATCTTTTTCGCATCTGGATTCAGAGTTGAGTACCTCTATCTGGATTTAGGAATTCTTGCGGTGATCTTCATATACAAGAGCCCCGGTCACCGGGCATACGGCTGTACACCGGCCGCAGAGGAAGCATTCAGACTTATTACTAGTTCGGAATGCCTCCTGGGTCGGGCACACCTGTTCGCACTTGTGGCATTCAATGCAGGCATCGGTCCGGTTCAGTCTGTAGAGTGAGAAGTACGATCCTACGGTCAGGAGCAGGCCATACGGGCAGATAAACCTGCAGAACGGGCGGTACACGAAGAGTCCGAGAGCCATCAGTGCTGCAAACAACCAGAACCATTCAGAAGAGAGATCAAGGAAGAAGAATGATCGAATTCCCATGCATTTGAACAGGCATGATGAGAGGAGCAGGGCATACCCGGCAAATATTCCTCCGAGGATGAGGTGAACAGCCAATACTGCCTGCTTGTAGGGAAGAGAGAGCTTGGGAACCGGAGCCTTTGACAATATCTCCTGGATTGCTCCGATTGGACAGACACTACTGCAGTATGCCCGCCCTGCAAGAGTTGTGATAGCGATGAAGAGGATGAGAAAGAAGAGTACCGCCTCGAGAGGCATTCCCAGCTGACGAACCTCTCCGAGAAGGACCTGTTGAAACTGGTACGGGGCAACCGGGGCGAAGACCAGGAATCCGAAGAAGGTGGAGAGGATGAGGAGGATCATCTGCACCGGAGTAGTGAATCTCCCTGACCGGTACAGGTAGATGATGACCGGGATTGCAATGAGGGCGTATGCCAGTCCGACCTGCTGAGGAATAAAGGAGACAACCATGATAGTCTATCCATCCTGAAGAGGGATAAGTAATATGGTGGCGAGTATTGGGTACTATACCTACTCTCATATGCAATGAATAGGCCCGCTTCCTATGGAATCCGATGCAATCTAACTAACAGATGAAAAACCAGAGGTCATCCTTGATCAGGAATTGTTTGGGTTCTCCTTGCCATTCCCAAACCTGAATGATCCTGCTGGTATTACTATCTCAAACCTCACCCCTTTTCCCTGCTCACCAGTTTCACGTATTGAAAGACCAGTGATTGCCAGGATCTCCTGAGTGAGAAAGAGACCCATTCCCGTGTGTTTACCAAATCCACGGTTGAATATCTTCAATTTCTCGTCAGGGGGAATCCCAACGCCGTTGTCAAGGTAGATAAGGATGAGTTCTAATCCGGTCTGTTCAGATGAGAAGAGGATCTTTGTAACATGCTCACCATGCCTGATTGAGTTATCAATCAGATTCTCACAGATAAGTGGAAAGAGGGGATCTGCGTAGATCTCAATTGGTGATGAAGAAATACCGGCAATATCAATAGAAATGTTCTCATAATGAGAGGAAGACCTGATCTTTTGCACAACTTCACTGATATTATGCCATATCGGTGATCTGATCCCGATGTCCTGATAATGTCGGGTGAACTCGATCTGCCGTCTGATAGCCTCTGCTGCAGACTGTTCTTTCTTCATAATTTCAAGAAGAGATCCATCACTGCACATCTCTCTGGCTATCTCCTGGTAACCGAGAAGGGCTGTTAACTGGTTTAAGATATCATGCCTCGTAATGCTTGTGAGGATATTCAGTTTCTTATTTGCGGTCTGATATGCAACCTGTGTCTTTTTTAGTTCCTCTTTTTCTAGAATCTCTTCTTCCCTGTACTCATTCAGGCATCTGACAAGTGATCCTACGATGTAGGCGATTGTGCAGAGGATACATGCCCTGAAGACTGAATCGTCTGATATATATCCAAGAACGAGGTATGTAACGCCAATATGGAGAAGACCAAAAAATAACGCTATCCATACCGCTTTTCTCTGAAACCATATGGCTGCTATGATAATAATGAGATAAAAAAGGTGAGTGTAAACGATAGAGATCTGTAGCATATAGTGGACAATAAATTCCAGGATAATGGCTAATGCTATGAAGATGAGCATGGAAAATCCCCTGGATTTAATCACCAAAAACTGACAGAATTTATCGTCGCACACCGGCATGTATGTACATGTTTTTTTCTTGAAGGTTTGAATCCTGTGGTCTTTATCAGAATCTGACAAGAACCGGTGGTGTGTACGATGTCAATCGAAACAGCATTGGAAACAGAATTAGAAGTTAAGGCAATTTAAAACAAGAATGGTGAACAGATCGAGCCGATGAGATGAGGAGTGATCTTCGGTGAAGTGAGCCAGGGCAGGTGATCACAGAAAAAATTGTTGGTTCGTTTCCTTCTCAACACAGATGGATGAGATGGAATCAGGGTCAGAATCTATGGAATCAGGAGGCTGGTGAACTTTTTCTCTGACCAAGCCAGTACCCGAAGATGATTCCGAGAACCAGTGCTCCGAAGGCACACTGAAGTGCGAAGAGGGTTGCCTCGATCTCTCCTGATGGTGGTTCGTACTGTGGGATCAGCGGCTTGTATGATTCCACCGGATTTCCGGTCAGCTCTGATATCATCTCTGATCCTACATCATCAGATCCGCTGAACTCATGTTCTCCTCCTGAACTTACCGAGAGAAATACCGCGATGAATCCGAGAATGGCGATGAGAGTGATTATCTCAAGTTTATAGTGCCAAATCATAATCACACTCCGGTCTGGACTGAAGTGGCATCCTGTTTCTGTGCCTGTGCGATCTGCTCTTCAGAGAAGACGTTCAGTCTGATGAGTATTTCAGGTTTCAGCGATACGATATACTTGAAGACCAGGGCAAGGACGCAGCCTTCAACGATTGAGAGCGGTATCTGTGTCACTGCAAAGATCCCAAAGAATGCTCCGAATGAGGATAGAGCCCCGCCTGATGCTGCAGGATATGCAAGGGCAAGTTCCAGCGATGTGATGATATAGGTCACAAGATCGGCAACGGCTGACACCACGAAGACCGTGACATAGATATTGACTGATGTGTCTTTCAGAATTCTGTACAGGACATATCCGGCAATCGGGCCACCGATGGCCATTGAGACCATGTTTGCTCCGAGTGTAGAGAGGCCACCGTGTGCAAGGAAGAGTGCCTGGAAGAGCAGCACGATCGCACCGATGATCGAGGTGATGAAGACCCCGAAGCACATGGTCGACAGTCCAGTTCCGGTTGGATGTGAGCAACTGCCGGTTACTGACGGGAGTTTGAGTGCAGAGAGTATGAAGATGAATGCTCCGCATACACCAAGGAGCGGGAGATTATCCCTGTCTTTTCTGATCATTGAACGCAGCTGAATAACTCCGAGTACAAGGAATGGAATGGCAATTATCCACCATACCAGACACCATTGCCAGGGTAGGAAACCTTCCATGATATGCATACTATAGACTCCTAATAAAATTTTCAGAACTTTACCAAAGATTGTTTGCGCTAATGCTATTTATTTTGATCAAAAACAAAAAATTCTGAATTGGTGTTGTGAGGACCAACCTTGCACCTGTGTTTCTGTCGTGTTTACTCATTCGGTTCTACGCTGTAAGAACCATCCGATATCGATGCTGATCATTCGATCGTGGGCTTTACGGAGAATGATCCCGGAACTGTATTCTGAAAAAAGTTGAACTTATTTTGTTGTCCGATCCCGGTTTCTGAGTTCCTTTGGTGTGCAGTTCCATTCTGCGATATCTTCTGTGTGTTTTGAGTCAACCCACCCGCTCTTCAC
>CAZVAS010000056.1:8160-13945 GCA_964625165.1 uncultured Methanospirillum sp.
CTGTCAAAGTAATAGAGAACGTAGAGATGGGAGAACTCCTCGATATCTTTCAGGCCATCGGTATTCTCTTCAAACACCTCGATGTATCCTACCGACGGGTTGAATACTCCCTGAATCGGGGTATTATCATGCTCTGTATGTTCTGAATGGATGACTCCGACCGGGTGAAAGATGATATCTGTGTTTCTCCATTTTTTTGCATATTCCCCAGTTAATTTCATACTATTCTCCTGTATTTTTCCTAAATCCTGTCAGTTTTCTATGGTTTCTCTACCGGACTATCGTGTCTGCTTCTCCATTGCTCATCTCTCCGGTTGGGATTACATGGAGTGCCGACTCTTTAAACGTGGCAAACACCCGGCATCCGGGCTCAAGACCAAGTTCTTCAGAGCTTGTTCTGGTCACCATCGCGATCATTCTGATTCCGGTGTTCAGAACAACCCGTATAAACGGTCCTGATGGTATGAGGTCAGCAATTGTTGCTGGAAGGGTATGCCTGGCGCTGGATCTGAATGGTTCAACCGAGATGATGATGTCTTCAGATCTGATCACCGCAACAACCGGGCCTGAGTATTGTGCTGTAATCCTGATGCAAAGGTCGCCAAGGTTCAGAACTGACCCTGTGCCTTCTCTTGTCGCCTCTCCCCTGAAGATGTTCTCAGTTCCACATATCTGGGCAACGTACGGGGTGCAGGGATGGGCAAAGACATCTTCCGGTCTCCCTGTCTGTATGATCCTTCCATCCTGCATGATGGCAACTTTTTCAGCCAGGGCATACACATCCTCGAAGTGATGGGTGATGTGGATGATTGGAATTTTCAGATACTGGTGTATCTTTCGAATCTCCTCTCTGAGTCTCTCCCGTGTCATGGAGTCAAGAGCCGAAAGGGGCTCATCAAGAAGGAGGAGGCGAGGTTTCTGAATCAGGGCACGGGCGAGTGCAACCCGCTGGGCCTCTCCTCCTGAGAGGGTTGCAGGATTTCTCTCCATGAGATGACTGATTCCCAGTATCTCAACCAGATCACGAACCTTTGTTTCGATATCTTCGTTGTATGTCTTTCGAATCTTTACGCTGAACAGAATGTTCTCTCTCACGGTCATGTGGGGGAAGAGCATTAGATCCTGGTACACCATGGCGATCTTTCGATCTTTTGGCTGATCGTATGTGATGTCATCTCCCTCAAAGAGAATTTTACCAGAAACAGGTCTGTGAATCCCTGCAATGGTCTCCAGAAGAATTGTTTTTCCTGCTCCAGATGGACCGATGATCACCCAGTACTCTGGTTTCTCAATAGCGAGAGAGAGGGATCTGAGAAGAAAATCACCGAGTGACAATGATATATTCTCGATATTCAGCATCAAATCCGGTCACTCCCTTCCGACATCCATTCAAAGAAGAACATGGTCACTGCAGCAATTCCTAGGAGAATACATGCCATTGTGATGGCGATATCGAGATCTCCGGTGGCCATATTCAGGTACAGGGCTATCGGCAGGGTTTCTGAACGCATCCGGGTTGCACCGGCAAGCATCAGAACCGCACCAAACTCACCCATAGCCTTGGACCATGTGATGACAAGCCCTGATATCAGGCCGGCACGTGCTAAGGGAAGAGTAACATGCCAGAATGCCTGAAAATCTGAGCATCCGAGTGTCCGTGCTATATGTTCATACCTGGGGGAGATCATGGCAAACGATGATCTCATGACCCTGATCAGGTATGGGAGATTGACAAAGCATTGTGCCACGATGATCCCGAGTTGTGTGTATACAACCGTAATTCCCAGATCCTCAAGCCCTGTTCCTATTGGAGTTCTGGCAAAGAAGAGGAGAAGTGCAACTCCTGCGACAAGCGGTGGAAGGGACAGGGGCAGCATGAGCAGCATTATCAGGGGACGCTGACCGGGAAACCCTCCTCTGCTTAAGATATAGCCGGATGGGATCGCAATCACTGCACAGAGTGCAGTGGAGATGAGGGATGTGATGAGAGAGAGCTGAATTGCATACCTGACCTCGTCAGAACTGAGGATCTGAACGATATTGTCGGTATTGACAAAGGTAAAGAGCCCTCCGAGTACCAGAAACGTGATACATCCCGAAAAAAATGCAAGAGCGGTTGCAACGGGATAAAATAATTTATTAGGCTTTTTTTCGATCATTCCTGGTGCCTGTCTCCTGCTTGTTCAGACAAACCAGGTCTGATCCATGAGAGAAAAATGGAGTGCTATCATTAATTTGATAAACTAATGATTATTCTTCTGTTTCAGGGTTGAACATCTTTATATTTCTCGTCGCCGTATGTCGGGAATTTGTACTTCTTGAAGATATCTTTCCCGGCATCAGATGCGACAAAGTCCACAAACTTCTGGGCTTTTTCTGGCTGCTTTGAGAATGTTGTTGCACCTTCTGATACAATCAGGACATAATCATTCACGTTTTTCACTGGAATCGTGTCCATGGTCTTGTCATTGATCTGGTCCAGAGTAAGGAGTGCTGCATCAACAGATCCTGCGTTCATGGCAGAGACCAGTTCGTTGATGGTTGAGGTTCGCACAACGACGTTCTTCTCTACAGCATCAGCAATTCCGAGGTCTTTGAAGAGTTTGTCTCCTGTGGTTCCGATTGCTGTTGCCTTTACATCTCCGAGTCCGATCTTAAGGCCTGGGTTTGCAAAGTCCTCGACAGAGGTGATGTTCTTGGGGTTGCCTTTCTGCACAGCAATGATCGGGACATGGTATCCGATATACTGCGGTTCTCCGACGAGCCCCTTATCTTCTGCTGTCTTGTATCCTTCAGATCCACCAGAGATCAACACATCTCCCTTCCGGGTGATGTCCATCTGAGTCAGGAGTGCTCCGGAGCCCTGGAAGTTGTAGACAACAGGAATCCCTGTCTCATTGGTGAATGCTGATCCGATCTCCTGAACCGGTTTTTTGAGACCTGCTCCGGCGTAGATGAGAAGTGCATCCGGATTTTTGGCCATCAGGTCATCGATTGAGACATTTCCGCTCTGATTTGCTGATGAAGCAGCAGTATCTGCAGCTAATGTTCCTGGTATGAGCATTCCTGCTAAAACCAGGCTTATCAGAATCAGTAAAATAGATCTGGTTACCTTACTCCTCATTATTATCATATGAGAGTTACATCTTCTACAATAAAAAAGGGTGTGATTCACAGAGAGAACTGAGTACCGTGACATGGTCACCTGCGTCAGTTCTCTCATCGGTTTGACTGAATCAGCAGACGGTTTGATATCTGTCGCATTCAGTCAGTTCTGTTAGTCCCTGTGATACACACGTATCAGTTCAGTTCCAGCAGCCCGGGATTGTGAAACCGATGAAAAATATACCGAGTAATCAAGCCATGGCGATGAAACCAATGGGATTTGCCAACATCGCCGGAACAGTCTTTGCACCGATATACCCTGTCATTGCAGAACAGATCCTTACCAGTTGCAGCATTCGTGCAGGAGCCGCGTTGGACCTTGGATGTGGTCCTGGTCACCTGGCCACTGCCCTTGCGATGCGATCAGATCTAATCGTCCGTGCGATGGATATCTCACCTGACATGATCAGGATCTGCAGTGAGAGGGTACATGAAACAGGGCTTTGTGGCCGTGTAATTCCGGTTCACGGAGATGTCAGTGCGATACCATTTCCGAGTGGCTCCTTCGACCTTGTGGTAAGCAGGGGGTCCTGGTTCTTCTGGGAAGACCTCTCGCAGGGTCTCAGTGAGGCATACCGTGTTCTGCGACCCGGTGGGATAGCATATATCGGTGGAGGATTTGGAAATTCAGCCTTAAAGAGAGAGATTATCGCAACCATGAAAGAAAAGGAACCAGGGTTTGAAGACGGAATGAAGGACCGAATCCGCTCTATGCCCCAGGAAAGGGTTGAAATAGCGCTTGATAGTGCAGGGATCACCAATTATACCATCATCAACGATGAGACCGGATACTGGGTCAGGATGGTGCAGTCATGACCCGGTGTCAGTACTGTGCTCAGCGTTGCGAAATATCTGAAGGCGGAATCGGCAGATGTGGGATGTATACCGTACAGGACGGTACAATCTTTGAACGGTTTCCTGACCAGTGGCTGATGGTAACGCCCATATCTGTTGAGACGATCCCCCTTGTCCATGGATGGCCACGGGCAAAATTCCTGCAGGTCAGCACGGTTGGGTGTAATCTTTCCTGTCCGGGGTGCGTGTCTGAAGTGCTCGTTCGCAGTCCTGATAATCTTGGGAGAGGTCTTCGCCACCGGGAGCCGGAATCCATCATCGATGAAGCCATCTCTGAAGGCTGCGAAGGTATCTACTTCTGCCTGAACGAACCGACGGTCTCCATACCATCATTCCTCAGGGTTGCCAGACTTGCCAAAGAGAAGGGAATGGTTGTCGGATGCTCGACGAACGGCTACTTTTCAACATATACTCTGAATCTGCTGCTCCCGGTGCTTGACGTGGTAAATGTCGGGTTGAAAGGTGATGATCCTGCCACATTACGCTCGTGTGGAGTCGCTGACAACAGTATTATCATGGCAAATCTCTCTCACCTGGTGGATGCCGGGGTTCACGTCGAGGTCGCGCTGATGCACGTTGCCAAAAGAGAAGAGGACCTGATCAGACAGGCACGTGCTGTTACCGAGATCTCGACAACGATTCCGATCCAGATCATGCGATGTATGGCATTTGGCGATCTCGGGCAGGAGTGTGAACCGTCGATTCCTGAATCTGAACAGGTATGCGAACGCATTCACTCGTTTGCACCACATGTATATCTCTTCAACTCACCTGGTAGTTCATGGCTGAACTCGGTCTGCCCATCCTGTGGGGAGATCATCAGTGAACGTGAGTTGTATGGTCCCATGGGATGCAGACCCCTGATGTTTCGTGAGGATGGGCAGTGTTCCTGCGGGTACCGGCTGCCGATCACCGGTCCAGTCCGTTCGGTCAGGTATGAGGAGGAAGGGATGAATGGTGGATACCGGCCTACCAGAGCACTTGAGTTCATCCAGGGTATCGTCTCCTGTCTCGGTGAAGAGGATCCGCTCTGTGCACCACGGCTATGGCGATCATTTCTTGCCGGTGATGGAATTGAGGGGATACATGACCGCATTCAACGGGTTGACTCGTATTATGGGATCATCAGGGAGGTTGCAGAACTCACCGGTCGTGTTGAGAACGGGGATGATCTGATACACACTCTTCAGAATATGGTAACACGTGTAACTGATGCCGTATCAGGTGGGAAGCGTCCCCATGTTCTCTATACCATGGGTTACCCGGTCTTTTCCCTGAATGGCGGGAGGTTTGAGAATCATCTCGTAGAGATTGCGGGTGGTGATCCGGTGAACAAACTGATAAAACGGACCGGCAAACCCGGAATAACGATCTCACATGAAGAGTTTCTTTCGTTGAATCCTGACTGGATCTGCATATCCGGACTCTTCTCGCTTCCTAAAGAGGCATCACTTGAGTACTGCAGATCTCATTCACTGATGGTTCCTGCAGTAACAAAGGAGGCAGTGATAGAGATGCCTGCTTCATGGGATTTTGGAAGTCCGAGATGGGCTCTCGGTCTGATGCTTCTTGCCAGGATGTTTCATCCTGAACGGTGTGACTGGAACATTGAAGAAGAGGCTGATCGGTTTTACCAGAGGTTTTACGGAGTGCCTTACCGCAGTGTTCGGCCAACCAGGTCGTTTATCAAGGCATCTGCCCTTTAATGGGAGATTTGGAGGTTACTGGAGTTTTCCGATCTGAATGGTTTGAGGTATCCTGAGAT
>CAZVAS010000057.1:0-1059 GCA_964625165.1 uncultured Methanospirillum sp.
CACTTGCGTTTACCTTAACACTTTCATTCACAGGTGCTGATGAATTTTGAGGTATGGCCGTAGCATTAGAACTTCTGTTGCCTGATCCCGGGTAATTGAGAATAACAATAACAACCGGATTCGAATCCGAAGTTTTTATTGTTTGATTTAAAAGATCAGACACATGTTCTTTTGATGAAGACTGGTTTTGTGTATCAGCTGACACACCAATAATCCCAAAACCAAGCATCAGGAAACTTAAACAGAGAATAGTCGTAATAATAATTCGGTACTCATTACTTCTCATCATAACCCCCAAAAAATCGCCTGAATGGAGTATTCAAGACGTGATCCTGCTCCGCATACGGCCGATTTATATGTAGCATATCTATTCACGTAAGTTTATATTTATCGATAGAATGATATCCATCCCGGTGTTGTAAATTCCATTGCCTTATCCAACCGGAAATATATCACTCAATTGATTCAAGGAGTTTTCAAAAAGAGAAAAAACAGGATGATAATTTTCATCAGCGCAACCTATGAAAATGCAAAGCATTTTCTGGACTATTATTACCGGTGGCTGTAATATGCCACAATCTGCTGACCAGTCTCATCGATCCTGGTGAAACCTACCCGCTCGAACTGAACCATCCTGCCTTTCCATGTCGAGACCTCTGGTTCGCAGACACCGGTCATGTCTCCATCAGCTTTTCTGATAAGGCACGGAGTTCCGTATCCTGATGGAAGCCACTGGATGATCGGGGCTTTTGCTTCACGGGCCTGCTGGAGTTCATCGCCGGCATATGTCGCATTGTATGAACTCCCATCTTTCCTGACGGAGATGTTGAAGAGGTCCTTGAGCCTGATCATCGATGCACCGGACTCAAGCTCTGCCCGTGGAACCACGAGTTTTCCAGTGAACGGGATCTCACGAAATCCTCTTGCTTCATCGCCGGGATACCGCATCGCCTTTGCTGTCATTGGATGGGCACCGTCAATATTGAGTTCAACGGGATCTGCAACAAAGAAGAACCGGTCAGCCTTTGCATCCACGATGTCCTTGTTCTTTGCGTAGAG
>CAZVAS010000057.1:1159-13874 GCA_964625165.1 uncultured Methanospirillum sp.
CCATGTAATCGAAGATGAACTTCTGACGGCCGGTGTTGGCGATATGATCCTTGCCTCTGATCACATGCGTCATACCAAGGAGATGATCATCGACTGCAACCGAGAGGTTCATCAGCGGATACACAATTGCATCAACCCGCTGGTGAGGAACTGAGGTCAGAACCCTGAAGAGCGGAAAGTCTCTCATTGCAGGATCAGGGTGATTGAGATCAGTCCTGAGCCTGACTGATACCTCACCCTCTGCAAACTTACCCTCCAGCATCTGGTCGAAGAGTTCTCCAGCCTCTTCGACAGTCTGTGACCGGCAGGGGCAGGCTGCCTTGTGCATCTTGAGGTTCTTGAACTCCTCATTATCACACCGGCAGACATATGCTGCTCCTTTCTCGATCAGTTTCCTACCTACATCGTAGTAGAGTGGGAACCGGTCCGACTGGTAGATCGTCTCGGTAATATTGAGTCCCATCCACTTGATGTCTTCAGGCACCATCTGGTATGCATCGGTGTCAACGCGTTTCGGATCAGTATCCTCGATACGAAGGATGTACTTCCCGCCGTACCGCTTGAGATACTCATCATTGAGAAACGCAGCCCTTGCATGGCCGAGATGGAGAGGTCCGGATGGGTTCGGTGCAAACCTCATCACCACTCCCCCTTCAGCATTCGGAAGGTCAGGGAGCGTGTGCTTCTTCTTCTCCTTCTTTTCAGAGAGGGCTGCATGAAGATCCGGTGCAATCTCCTCGAGTTTCATCTCCTGCTCTTCATGCGAGAGGGAAGCAACCTCTGCAAGCACCTCACCAAGAATGGCCTTGATCTCGCCGGAGCGTGAACGAAGTTCGGGATGACCACCCATCACAGCCCCCATTACCGCACCAGCTGCCGGAACACTCTTGTGCTTTACCGCATTCTGCAGTGCTGCACCAAGGAGAATGGACTTAAGATCGTCCAATTCAGTACCCCCGCTGGACAAAGAAGTATGCAAGGTCGGAGAGGAGCTGGCGTTCCGGGCATTCACGAAGTACTGAGAGTCCGTTAATGGCATCACGAACCATGGAGTCTGCTGTCTCCTGGACCTCTGCGATTACACCCTTCTCCTGAAGAAGAGCAATGAGTGAATTAATCTCAACAGGGTCAAGTTTTCTGCGGTACGGGGAGAGGTCAACACCCTTCTCACGGGCTGTTATTGCGATGATCGTCTGCTTTCCTTCCCTGATATCAGATGCCTGATCCTTTCCTGACTGTTCGGGAGGAGCCATCAGGTCGATGATATCATCCTGGATCTGAAACGCTGCACCGATACTGCATCCGTATGTATAGAGAGCATCAACCTGCGGCTTTGTTGCACCAGCTAGCAGTGCTCCCATTGCCGCCGCTGCCCCATAGAGCACACCGGTCTTCTTGGTGACCATGTCCAGGTACTCTTCGCGGATTACGTCCTGTCTTGACTCAAATGACATGTCAAGCTGCTGTCCCTCGCAGATCTCAACGCATGTTTTGGCGAGAAGTGCAGAAGCTTCGACTTTTGCTGCATCAGGAGCTATCGCGTCGGCAACAAGACAGAATGAACGTGCAAAGAGCACATCTCCGGCAAGGATAGCGGCAGGTTCACCCCATATGGTATGGACCGTCGGCTTTCCCCTGCGGGTTGCATCCCCGTCCATGATATCATCATGAATGAGTGTGAAGTTGTGGGTAACTTCAAGGGCCAGCCCTGCAGGAAGAATCCCTGCCGAACTGCCGGAGCGGATGGTATCGGCTGCCAGTTTGAATAGCGCCGGGCGTAGCCGCTTTCCCCCTGCAAAGAGCAGGTGGTTTGATGCCTTTGATAATTCGGTTCCGGGATTGCCGTAGTATTGGTCAAGCAGCGTGTTGACCTCGGTTGCAGTTTTTCGCAGATACGTCTCCAGATCCATAAGTTTCACCGTTCAGGCCAGTCTCTGCCGCTGGCCATTTGCCATCAGGAAGAAGTCTTTGTTTAATGTGTACCCACAATCAGTGGCGAGATTCAGGTACTCAGAGGTAAGATTCACGCCTCCGTGTGCAGCGATAACGAACTGGGGGTTGAGCATGGTAAGGAACTCGTAATGATCCTCACAGTATGCATGCCCTGATACGTGAAGGTCGTCAAAGATACGCCCACCCTGCTGACTGAGCATCGAAAACATCCGGTACCGCTGGGCACGGTTCATGTCATTCGGAATCAGCTGGGCACTGATCATGATCTTATCGCCTTTCTCGATCCGGTACGGGGTGTCCTTCTGTGCTATCCTGGTCAGGATAGAACCGGGCTCACCCTGGTGACCGGTCACGATGGGCACATACTCATCCCTTGGGCCCTTGATAACCCGGCGCAGTGTACGCTCAACGACCCTGCGGTTACCAAAAATGCTCGTCGTGTCAGGGAACCTGACGTACTTCATCTGTTCTGCAGTGCTGCAGTAGCGTTCCATCGACCTTCCAAGGAGCAGAGGTTTCCTTCCGATCTCATGGGCACACTCAGCGATTGTCTTGACCCTCGCAATATGGGATGCAAACGTGCTGACGATGAGGGCGTTCTTGTCATCCTCATAACTTGTCATCACATCGCGGACCATGCTCTTTGCTAGCTGCTCGCTTGGGCACCGGCCTTTCCGGTTCACGTTGGTAGACTCGGTGATCAGACAGAGTACTCCTTCTTTGCCGATCTTGCGGAACTTTGCAAAGTCCGGTGGTTCACCAAGGACCGGGTTTCTGTCAAGTTTAAAGTCGAGAGCATACACTATCGCTCCTTTCGGAGTATACAGCACAACTGTTGCAGTATCTATGATACTGTGTTGTGTCCGTACGAGCTCAAGCGAGAGCGTATTAGAGATCGTGTACCGTTGCGAGTATTTGAGCGGGTAGAGTTTGTTGTTCACTCCGAACTTCTTCTCACCCTCGATCTGCTGTCTGACAAGTTCGATCGTGTATGGAGTTCCGATGATCGGGGCGTTATACCGGTGTGCCAGTTTTGGCACAGCCCCAAGGTGATCCAAGTGACCGTGTGAGAGAACGATCGCTTTGACTGTTCCCTCGATCTGGTTCATCACCGTATCATCAGGGATGACACCCATCTCGATCAGGTCGAGCGAATGAGTATTCTCCATCTCGACTTCAGGGTGCATCATCAGGGAGTCAAGCCTGATCCCCATATCAATAATGACTATTTCCTTGCCGCAGCGGATGGCGGTCATATTTCGGCCAAATTCATTATAGCCACCCACTGCAAGGACTTCAATGTCCAAGTTATATCCTCCTGTAAATTATTGTTGCTGTATCAGTTGCGCTGTAGGACCGGTAACGTACCATCTGGTATCGGGCATCTCTGACACCCGGGTATGCCCGGTCAGGAAGAGGGCGATCCGAAGTTGCTGCTGGATCGTCTCTATCGTCTCTGACAGGGCCTCTATTCCATCGCATGCCGGTTTAAGCAGGGGAAGAGCCATTCCGCCGAGGCTGGCACCAAGAACCAGTGCTTTTGCAATATCAATTCCGGTTCTGATCCCACCACTGGCGATTACCTGGCCGCCACATCTGACAGCCTCGGTGACGCTGACTGCGGTGGGGATGCCCCACTCTTTAAAGAGCAGACCGAGATCCGAGAGCCGTTGATCTCCGCCTGCTTCCCCTTTCCCTGCTCTGTAACTCTCGATCGCCGCCCATGACGATCCGCCGTATCCGCCGACATCTATGCAGGAGGCACCGGCTCCATAACAGAGCCGTGCAATCTCTTCAGAGAATCCACATCCGGTCTCTTTCACGATGACCGGGACTTTGAACTCCCTGCATAGTTCCCGCAATGCATCAAGGCATCCGGTTGCATCATGATCTCCTTCAGGCTGGGTTGCCTCCTGGAGAAAATTCAGGTGGATGGCAAGAGCGTCTGCATCTATCATCTCAACCGCGGTTTCAGCCCATTCGATCCCATGATCTCTGAGCTGCACGATGCCTAGATTGCCGACGATAAATGCGTCAGGAGCAGTTTCCCTGACGATCGAGAATGTCTCGGCGAGAGTTTGATCTTCAATTGCCGCCCGCTGTGATCCCACTCCTATCCCGAGGCCGTATTTCTGGGCGGCCTGTGCAAGTACCTCGTTCACCCTGGTAGTTTCAGGATGACCACCTGTCATTGCAGAGATAAAGAGCGGGGATCCGAACCGGTGTCCGAAGAGATCGGTTGAGAGATCCAGCGTATCCATATCTGAATCAGGAAGGGCATTGTGAACGAGCCTGATATCTTCAAACCCGGTGCTTCCTGATTCAATATCTTCTTCAAGGCAGATACGAAGGTGATCCAGTTTCCTTGATGATGTAAACCTTCTCCGGTTCATGCATCCTCCGGCAGGATTCGTGTCCCGCCATGATCCTTCCCGGCGAGAAACGCTTCGAACTGCGAGATATGGAACATCTCAGACCTGATCCCGTGATCGGCTAAAGCGAGTAGTTCGGCTATCTTTCCTTCCATTCCCCCGGTCACATCAATATGACCCGAGTTGCCGATGGTAACCTGGTGCGCCGTTGATCGACGCAGCTCCCTCACAACTGATCCATCACTCTCGAGAAGACCCGGTACATCGGTCGCAAGACCGACACGGTCCATTCGAAGCCCTTCTGCAAGGACCCGGATCAGCTGATCACCGGAAACAATACAGGCACCCCTTTTGCGATCCATCACAACGTCTCCGTGGATGACAGGAACCAGGCCAAGGCTGATCATCTGGTCCATGTGACCGAAGATCGGATCCACGAGTTTGCCATCAGATGCCTCGCACCCGTGGAGCGGATGAATCGGAACCGCCTCGATACCACTGTTCCGCAGGGCATCAACTACAGCGGAGTTGAGTTCCCTCACTGCCTGGTGTGTCTCAAAGATCCCTCTCCGGTTCTCTCTCGTCACACCTTCCTGGATATGGTACGTTTTCGCCTGTGGATGGCCGAATGAACCTGCACCATGCACAATCAGGAGTGGCATGTCAGGGTACTGTGCAAGGCTCTTTGCAACATCAGCGAGGGCATCATATCTGATGACGCCTGCAGAGCCGGCTGACTTCTCAGTTATCACGCTCCCGCCGAGCTTGAGTATCGTTCGATTACGCATCCTTTTCTTTCCGAAGTCCTTCTGTGTCAAGACAGGTGATAAGTGCCCGCCCGTCGGTGACCTCCAGTGCCCCGGCGATCCGGGCCTTGAGGTTCTTGGGTGCCAGTGCAACCATACAGCCACCGCCTCCTGCCCCTGTTATCTTTGCACCATACGCACCGGTTGCCCGGGCTGCAAGTACCAGTTTGGAGAGCTGGGGATGGCCCACCCCGAGCACGTCGAGGAGGGCGTGATTCATATCCATGAGACGGCCGAGATATTGCGGCTCGTCGAGATGTTTCATTGCATCGAGCGTGAGTGCCTCGATAGCATCCATTACCGGTTCACAGATCGAGGGATACTTCCCTTTCAGATCTGCAACCTTCTCGACCATTCTCGCGGTCGAATGCGTTACCTGACTGTTTCCAACTACCAGGTGATAGTTCTGGGGTGCCAGCCGTTTTCGTGTTCCTTCCTTGATCAGGAACATACCGCCATACGTTGACACAGTGGTATCAGTCGGACTTGCCCTGCCTTTCTGCACCCGCTTCTCGATCTTATATGCCTGCTCAGCGATCTGATCGCGGGTTTTACCAAGTCCAAACTCATCATTGATGGCAGCCATCGTTGCCACCGTCACAGCTGCCGATGAGCCGAGTCCTGAAGAACTGGGGAGTTGTGAGTTTATATAGACACTCCCCTTCACGTTCAGTTCCTTGAAACACTGATCGATGTATGGTGATTTTGCATGGTGGGCATGACTGGTCTTCCTGACAGTTACATAGACACGTGGACGGATCGCGAGTGCGATGCCGGGTTTTCCGTACACCACCGCATGCTCACCAAAGAGAAACACCTTCCCGGGTGCACTCCAGGTTGCCAATCAGTTCACCGCCAATGCAGCATATCCGACTACCTGTTGAAAGTCCCCACTTGCCTCTCCGCTGGTAGTATATGAGATGAGATCGCACCGGGTTGCACCCTGTGGTTTGAGGGCCTCGATCATTGCCCCGATCGGGCCATACCCGCAGGCGGTTACCCGGTGTTGTTGTATTCGATTATAGAATTCCTGCACGTTCAGATCCTTCAGTGCTTCAATGACAAATAGATCGTCTTTTTGTGCCTTATCAGCAGGAACATAATGCGAGAAGTCACTGGAGGCAACAATCCTCACATCTTTGTCATAATCACGAACTGCCCTGATTATATGGCCGGAAAGCCTTCCGATCTCCCCCATTGTCTGAGGACCCATCATGATGGCAACGATCGCCGCGTCAGGGAACCGGTATCTGATGAACGGAACCTGCACCTCAAGAGAGTTCTCATTCCCGAATGCCATTGCCTGGTCATCGACCGGAAGTCCTATCCGGGAGACAAGATCGGTGTCGGTCCTTACAGGGCCGATCGGGGTATCCCAGGGTATGCTTGAAACACACGTTGGAAATCCACGATGGCTGGGGCCGATCAGGATAAATGTCCCGTCAAATCCCTCTTTGATTGCACTAAATGAATGTGCAGAGGTCTGACCAGAATAGATATAGCCGGCATGAGGGGATGCAACTCCCTTTGCATCCCCACCGGTACGAGCAGACCTGAAGAACGCGTCCAGCATGTGAGTCAGCTGAACCGGGTCAGCCGGGTAGAACATCCCGGCCACGCCACAACGCCTGATCATCATGGGACTGTGTGTTGACGTGTGAGTACATCAGGGTATCGCCCTGATGATTCACTCATATTTACAGATCAGTCTCGAAGTCCTCAGGAGTCAGGGAGGTTGAGTATCCCTTGTGTCTGAGGAATTCCTTGGTGAGCAGGAAGTAGATCATGGAGAGAGCCTTACGACCCTTGTTGTTGGTTGGGATGACAATGTCCACAAGGCTGGTCATATTGTTGGTATCACAGAGTGCAAGGACCGGGATTCCGATCTGAAGTGCCTCTCTGATGACCTGGATGTCGCTGACCGGGTCGGTAACGACGATGACTTCAGGTTCTGCGTACTTTGGCAGAATCGGGTTGGTCAGGGTACCGGGGATGTACCGGCCGGTCATCGGGTATGCACCGATTGCCTCAGCAAACTGACGTGCCGGGAACTGTCCGTACTGACGGGAGGTCACAACGAGAACCTTGGCAGGATCATACTGTGAGAGGAACTTTGCTGCGAGCTTGATACGCTCGTCGGTCTCTCTGATGTCCAGAATGTAGAGCCCATCACCGCGTACGCGGTAGATGAAGTTCTTCATATCGCTGCTCTTCTGCTGTGTTCCAATGTGTACACCGGCCGCCAGGTACTCCTCAACAGAGACAAGGGGCTCGTTCAGTTCAATCTCCATCTCATTTCCGTTCATATCATGTTCTCCTCTATCCGAATGAGTTCATTCAGTTTTTCTGTTCGTTCTCCGCCGACAACACCGGTCTTGATGAATACGGACCCAAACGCACATCCCAGATGAGCGATGGTTGTATCCCCGGTCTCCCCGGAGCGGTGGCTCATAACGGTCTCCATGCCGAACTTTTTGGCGAGTGATATCGCTTCATATGTATCGGTAAGGGTTCCGATCTGGTTCGGCTTGATGAGCACACAATTTGCCGAACCTTCTTCTATTCCCTTCTCTATCCGGGAAGGGTTGGTGACGAAGAGATCGTCACCGCAGACGAGGCATGCACTCCCCATCTGCTCGGTAAGGGTAGCGAAAGATTCGAAGTCCTCTTCATAGAGGGGATCTTCGACATATACAAGTCCAAACTCGTCGATAAGCTCGGCAACATAGTTGATCTGCTCCTCGGCTGTTCTGACAAGGCCACCCCTGTATTCGTAGAGCTCGGTTCCCGGGTTGTAGAACTGGCTTGCAGCCATATCAACACCGGTGCTCAGGGCAAACCCGACTTCATCAGATACCTGGCCGACTGCTTCAGTAACAACATCGAATGCATCCTGATCTGATATTGCCGGTGCCCATGCTCCTTCATCGCCCTTTCCGCAGAATATTCCCCGCTTCTGCAGGAGTTCCTTCACCACTGCATGAGCACGTGCATTTGCATAAACACCGTCTCTGATGCTGGAGCATCCGGTAGGGACAACCAGAAACTCCTGTATCTCGGTAGCACCGGTTGCATGAGCTCCGCCCCCGATTACATTCCCTAACGGGAGAGGGGCAGATGTTACAAACGATCCACCAAGATGTCTCCAGAGTGGTATCTTCAGGGCTGCCGCAGCAGCCTTGGCGTTTGCCATTGAGAGGGCGACCGCCACATTCGCACCTATCCCTGCAAAGTTATCAGTCCCGTCTACCTCACGCAGAAGGGCGTCAAACCCGATCTGATCGGCTGAATCCAGACCGATCAGATAAGGGATCACCTGAGAACGTGCATCTCCTACTGCCGCTGTCGCTTCTTTGACTGCTGCTTCGTGGGCACCGGTACTGGCACCCCCCGGAGCTGCTGCTCTGCCAAATCCGTTCTCTACAGATATATCTGCTTCAACAGTTTTGCGACCGCGGGAGTCGAGTATGACTCTCAGATCAACGGCACGTATGGTGGTCATCCTGATCAGTTCTTATCTCCGCTTGACCGTGATGGGGATGACATCCTTGTCAAACTCCTCCATCGCGAGGTAGAGCGGATCAATGGTCGTGCTCGTGATGAGAATGGGAGCGCCCATCGAGATCTGTAACGCCCGGGCACCGACAATGCGGGCCTTTTCATAGCGTGTATAGTTCTGCATCCGAATCCTCAAGAATTAGTCAACACAAGAATGGGGTCGCTGAGATTTGAACTCAGGTCAGAGCGTCCCGAACGCCCTAGGATGGTCCAGGCTACCCTACGACCCCTCATTGATAAGGATTGAGTTCATCAATAATCTCCTTGTGCGTGAGCAACATACGCCGGCAACAATACCGATCCATTTTGAGATCGTCGAGGATCTTTTTAGGATCCTCGCCGGCATCTCGGCGGCGCTTATATTCCTCATATGCAGTGGAGATTACTTTACCACAAGTGAAACAGCGAACCGGTATCATATGATTGCACCACTAACGTTAGCTGTCTTTGTAATAAAGCTCACCGGTATGACTTCTGGAATTTTGCGCGTGCTCCACTGCCATGTGGTTTCTTAGCTTCCTTCTGACGGGAATCGTTCACCAACAGGCTGCGGTCATATGCAAGATATACATCCTTCATCTTGGGGTCGCTGTGCCACTGGACAATGCCACGTGCAAGTGCAGTCCGGGCGGCCTCTGCCTGACCCATAACTCCACCACCACGAACTTTGATAGCGACATCAACGCCCTCAAGCGCGGTCGGAACCAGCTGGAGCGGCTCTAATATCTTCATCCGCACAAGTTCATTGGAAAAGGCATCGATAATCAGGGAGTTAACCCTGACAACGCCCTTTCCGGGTCTGAAGGTTGCACGGGCGATCGCTGTCTTCCTCTTACCACTCGTGTTGATCACTTTTGCCATATTCATCCCTCCTTAGAACTTTGCTCCAAGGAAACTGCTGACCGTTCCAAGGGTTACACAGGCAGGTGTGTTCAGGCGGGTCTTGTGTGCGTCTGCAAGTTTCTCTGCTGCGATCCCATCGAGTTCACAGGGAACGCCGACATAGATCTTGATCCGCTTCATCGCCTCAACACCACGCATCTTCTTGTACGGAACCATCCCTCGGATAGTCCGCTTGAGGATGTGATCCGGTCTGCGAGGGAAGAACGGACCGCCTTCACGGGATCCGCGTTCCCTCTTGTGCTTGTAGTTGCCAAGAACACGTGCACGGCTTCCGGAGATCACTGCCTTCTCTGCATTGATGACTGCGATCTCTTCACCGGCAAGTGCACGTTTTGCAACCACGCTGGAAAGTCTGCCTACAAGCAGTCCGTCTCCATCGATTACAGTTACCATCTGATACTCACCTCAGAATCCTTACGTGGCTGCCTTTGGGGTTCTGTGCGAGGAGCTGCTCGATGCTGAGGCATTCTCCCTGCTTCCCTGCGATCTTGTCTTCAGCCGCTTCTGAAAAGTTCAGAGCTGCGACTGTGACCCGGCATTCCAGAAGACCACTACCAAGTACCTTTCCAGGAACCAGCAGAGTCTCGCCATCCTTGGCATACCGGTTGATCTTGCTCACGTTCACTTCTGCGTAGTTGTTGCTCGACTTCTCAAGTCTTATCGCAATGTCGCGCCAGATCTGCACCTCATTCTCACTCGACGTCTTCTTCAGGAGCCTGATGAGTTCGGTGAGGCGCGGATTGGACTTATCATATCTTTTGCTCATGATCCGTTACCCCCTGATTTCGCTGAGCGCTTCGAGGAGTCCGTCTGATTGATTCTTCAGAAACAGCAGCCCCTGGTTGAGGATCTCTCGTGCAGGAAGTGAACCATCACCCTCCATCGAGAAGATGAACCGTTTCTCATCCATGAGAATATGGATGGCTGGTTCATCGCCGATCCCGCTGTTCAGGCAGGCCTGCTCACAGAGCCGGCAGAGTGAGCACTGTATATCGCCACCCTCCTTAACTGTGATCTTGCCGCCTTTAACCTCCAGGATATTCTTGGGACAGACCTCTACACACAATCCACATCCGTCACATGTTTTTTCAGGACTGATGATTGGATAGTTCTTGTATCCACAGACCGTTACCGGCTGCCACTTTGAGTGTTCAAAGCCGCGGTTCAGGATTGCATATACTTCAATTACGACCTTCTGGTTCTTCTCGAGCTTGACAATTGGAATATTGTCTGCTGCAGGATGAACTGCAGGATCCTGTGAGATGAGATCTGATGAGAGGACCATTCGTGGCCCTTCCACACTCATCGTCAGGGTGACCGTGCACTGGGAACAGCCCTTGCCTTCGCAGGAACATGCCTCCCGGGGTGTGTAACTCTTCAGGTCTGTGGTGAGTGGTATGAGTCCTATCCGGTGTGCAAGCATCTCATCAAAGAGTGCGCTCGTGTTGTCATAGATCTTGAGATCCTCGACAGCGAACGTCATGACTTCGCTCTGCATCGCCCGGCGGAGTGCATTTGCATATGCAATATGCGATTCACTCAGCACAAACGAGGTGCTGTTGTCCTCAAGGCTGCTGAATTCGATCTTCATCAGACCCGACGCCCTCTCTTCCCGCCCTTTGCTCTGCAGGAGTCGTGTGGTACTGGCGTGACATCTTCAATGAGTCCGATACGAACACCTGCACGGGCGAGAGCACGAATTGCTGCCTGGGCACCTGGCCCTGGTGAGCGTTGCTTTCCTCGTCCGGGTGCACGAACCTTTACATGAAGTCCGACAAGCCCTTTTTCCTTGGCTGCCTGGGCGACATTCTGTGCCATCTGCATTGCAGCGTATGGAGAACTCTCGTTACGTGCCTGCTTGACGACCATACCACCACTGCTCTTGGTGATAGTTTCTGCGCCGGTCTGATCGGTGACGGTGATGATGGTGTTGTTAAAGGAGGCGTAGATGTGTGCGACGCCCCACTTTTCCTTCCCTTCAGCCATATTTATCTCCCTACCTTGGCGATACGCTGTCTCTCTCCGTGAATATCACTGACCAGTGGTGAAGAGCCTGCATACGAGATAAGATCCTGCTCAGCTGCGCTGACGGTGTATCCCGGAATGGTCACTCTTCGGCCGTTGATGGAGATGTGTCCATGCGTAATGAACTGACGAGCCTGTTTTGGAGAGCGTGCAAAGCCACGGCGGTAGACCTGGCTCTGAAGCCGGCGGTCGAGCTGCTGCTCAACACGGACAGAGAGGACATCGTCGATACTTGCATTCTCACCAAGAATGCCGATGCGGTTCAGATGCCCGGTAAGCTCGGCCTTCTTCCGCTCGACGATCTCCTGACCTGCACCGCCAGACTGCAGTGCGATGATCTCACGGGCAGCCTTGCGGTACCGACGGAGCGCACCCTTGGCGATCCAGACTTCCCGCTTGTTTCGCAGACCGTACTCAATCACCAGTTTGGTCTCTTCCTCAATACGGGAGAGCTCAAACGGGCGCTTGGGGGTCTGGTACTGTTTATGGTTCTTTCCTGGATATCCCATGATTCACCCTCACGTAGTTTTTCTCTTCACACCAACGATCAGACCGGTTCTTCCGGTAGACTTGGTGCGCTGACCACGGACCTTCTGTCCGGTCTCGTGTCTGATTCCACGGTATGCACGAATCTTCTTGAGAATGTTGATGTCGTCCTCGTTGATGAGGGCAAGATCAGTTCCAAGAATATGCTTCGGGGTGCCGGTGTAGACATCCTTTGGCCGGTTGGTCATCCATACAGGAATGCGGTCTGCATAGGTGTTGACAACCTCACGAATCCGGTCAACTGACGCTTCATCAAGTTTTCCCATAAGTTCGTGCTTGGGGACCTCAGCCGCCTTCGCAATAATCTGGGCGGCATGTCTGCCAACCCCTTTGATACCTGTCAGTGCTACAATGACTGATTTAGTACCGTCGAGGTCAGTGTTGAGAACCCTGACGAAATAATTAATCTCCTGATCTTCCTGAGCCATGCAATGCCTCGCTTTATGAGAAAGCGCCTGCGTGTCAAGCGTTGAGGGAGGGATTTGAACCCCCGAGTCCCAAGGGACACAGGGTTAGCAACCCTGCGCCATACCTGGCTTGGCTACCTCAACA
>CAZVAS010000058.1:0-3834 GCA_964625165.1 uncultured Methanospirillum sp.
CTGATGAAGATAATAAGATATGTGAGGGAGATGATGCCGTAAATCTACAAGATGCAATCGAAAAATCACTCATAGAAAGCAGCTCCGCAATAAAATAGACCAAATGGTAGAGGGATGATGTAAGGATATATTGGAGATATATTCAGAAGCCATATGGTAACCACGTAGACGATCTGTCAGTTTTTTTCTATTCAATGAAATTACAATCGATTTCAAGTTGCGAATCATATCAGAATCAGATCCAGATATCTGGCAGTATCATTTGAGGTAACCGATAACTTTGAGTTATTAACATTCATGAATATAGAAATGAATCAATAGAGATAAAAAGGGATTTTAATTGGCGCCGATAGAATTACGCATATGAGAAAATAATGAGGGAAAATGGATAAAATTTGGGTTACAATCCAGGTTCATCCAAAAGATGGTGTCGTATACTCAGTATAATAAATGATATCTTATCCGATTGTTTGATTCTCAAGAAGGGCTTTAATATCAATCCAGATCACTAACTCCCTGTTTGAATCATTCGTAGTATCCTGGAATTTTTTGATAATTCCCAGGATATGTGCGTCTTTATCATCGGAATGAGACTTATCAATATCTTTCATTGAAACTGTCATAACCGAAGATACTTCATCCACAAGAATCCCGGTTTTTATGGCTGTTATGCTGTTATCAAGTACTATCAGCCGAGAATCGGTTTGATTTTCAGTACTGGATTTGTGGATCGTTAACAGAGATTTCAGATCGATTACTATGGTTATCTCTCCCCTGAGATCGATGATCCCTCTGATATGGGAGGGAGTATGAGGAAGCGGGGTGATTCGCATCGACTCAACGATCTCACGTACATCGAAGAGATTAATAGCAAACTTGTTATCCCCAAGAATGAACTCAACAACCTGAATTTCTTCATCTGTTGAATTCATAATCTGATTTGTCTTTTCAAGGGTGCTCATCCGATCTCACACAGTAAATCTTGAGATCTCTGTAGAAACTGCCTCAACACTCTGGGATACATCCTGTATTGCCTGTACAATCTGAGCAAGGGCAGCAGATGCTTCTTCAGTCGCTGCAGAAGAGTCCACAGCCTGTTGGACGGTATTGCTCAGAAGAGTTGCAACTTCAGTCACACTGGCCGTAATCTCCTCAACAGAGGCTGCCTGCTCTTCTGTAACAGAGGCCATATTGGTTACTTTTTGTGAAATATCTTCTATAGATTGTGCAATACTTGAAAACGCTGTGATGGTTTCGGCCAGGGATGCATTTCCTTCCTGAACATTCGTAACAGAACTCTTCACTGCAACGGCGGCCTTCTGTGATTTTGTCTGAAGGTTACTGATCATTTCAGTTATACTTTCAGCAGACTGACGTGACTCTTGTGCAAGTGATTTAACTTCGGCTGCGACAACTGCAAATCCCCGTCCAGCTTTCCCGGCACGAGCTGCCTCAATCGCAGCATTTAATGCCAGAAGGTTGGTCTGATTTGCGATATCAGAGATTAATTTGACGATCTTTCCGATCTGATCCATCTGATTTCTGATATCATTAACGATAGTATCAACCTCTTCTGATGTCCTGGTGATACCATCCATAGCCTGTTCTGTATTTTTCGCAAGTTGAATACCCAGTTTGCTTTTATCATCAGCTACACTTGCAAGTTTGGCCACCGATTCGCTATCAATGGCCATATTTGAGACCGTAATTGATAGGTCTTCCATCGCACGAAGTATCTGTCTGACACCCTCTTCGCCATGTTCTGTGGTCTCACTCAGTGAATTGGAGGCTTGAGCAAGCAGATTTGTTCCAGCAGAGACCTCCTCAACACTGGCATTGACCTCTTCAGCACCGGATGCAATATCAACGATCTTCTCCTGGAAAACCCTGAACGGGGTGGTAATAATTGATAATATCTGATTAATCCCTTTGGAGATCTCTAAAAAATCTCCGGAGTATTGCTTTTCATCGGTTCGGGCTGTCAGGTCGCCACCCTGTGCCATCTGAATCACCTGTAATATATCGGCTATTGCCCGTTTTTGATCGGTGAGGTCATAATACACAGATAACACATGGGTGACTCTGCCTGTTGTATCAGTGAGAGGAATATTGTGACGTTCTAATGTCTTGATACCGGTTGAGAACTGAAATACCGCTTCGCCCTGACTTGGTTTGCCATTTTTAAATGTATCTGCAACACTCGTCCCGGTCTCTTTCAGATATTTGAAATCCCTGATTGTAATTCGGCCGATATCATGAGCATTGAATCCCATGAGTCTCAATGCCACAGCATTCATTGTAGTGACCTTGAGATCAGGATCCCAGACCACCATTGGATATGGATTTTCATCCACAATCGCGTTAGACCTGTTTTTCAGGATCTCGATCTCGGTAAGTTCGGTTTTCAGTTCAGTTACATCATTGTATACTGAAATAATTACCTTGACATCTCCTTTTTCATCGAGAACAGGAATTGTATGTCGTATCCAGGTATACACACCGCCAGGAAACTGAAATGTGGCCTCTCCGGTTTTTGGTGTCCGGTCACGAATCGTTTCCTGGATTCCATCACCCTTTCGGTCAAGGTACACAAAGTCAGATATTTTTAGTGATAGAGCCTTATCTTTAGAATAGCCAGTTGATTTGATAAAAGCATCATTGACATCGATAACCTTGAGATCAGTACTCCAGATAAGGATAGGATTGGGATTATACCGAAGTACTGACTCATATTTGTTTTTTTCTCGTTTCAGATCAGTTATCTCGTTGTTAAGTGATTCCACCTTCTCCCTGAGAACAGCAATGTCAGAATTTGAACCAAAGGTCTCGGATATCTGTGGAGAGTCAGAATTCATCACTACCTAAACGGCAGGAGTATATAAAAAAGGATTTTTATTGGCGCCAGTGAAGAACAGTATCAGATGGTCAATAGGATACTGGATTTAGAAGAGGTGGGGATACATAAAGATCCGATATAATTTATCAATGAAAAAATATGAGGTAGTTAATCAAATAGAAATCACATGGGTTTTTTCATTATCAGGTATGTGTTCCCAAACTCATCAGGATATTTCTCAAATAATCGGGTCTGCCGTTTAAGACCACCAATTATCATCATGGCAGTCTCATCATCAGCAAACTCTTCTTCAAGAGCTCCAAACTTTTCCTTTAATGGTCCGTAAAAACTCTCTTCCCATACTGATGAAGGGAGTCTGAACGATCCAGCAAGGTCAAGCCCGGCATTCCGGATGATCTCAAACACATTCTCCTCGGTCATCATTGCCGGATGGAACTCAGCGAAGAATTGCCGTACCTCTTCAGATGGAGACGATGTAAACCAGAAAATATCCGAGATCATCATGTATCCACCCTTCTTCAGGAGGGTTTTCCAGTACATGACAGCTTTCTCGATACCGATGATGGATGAGCATCCTTCAGCCCATATAATATCAAATGACTCCTCTCCGAAGGGAAGATCGTCCATGGATGCACAGACGGTCTTAATCCTTCCGGAAAATCCTCCGGCTGCAATCTTTTCATCCAACGCATCGAGAAAAGGCTGGTAGATATCTGTCGCGATTATCCGGCAGGATGGGCACAAGCGGGCCAGTGCCATCGTCTGAACGCCCTTCCCACACCCAACATCAAGGATCTCACCACCTCCTTTCCGTTGTTCTGCGATGAGCGAAAAAGCCTTTCCCGTGTGCTCGTCATCCCCGGCCCCCTGCCGGGTTACTGATTCAAAAATCTTAAAAATAGGATTGGATTCCATATGCCATGTATTTATCAGATCCATAAGTAGTTTGTCATCATTTCGAGATATCTCCGACTGTT
>CAZVAS010000058.1:3934-13627 GCA_964625165.1 uncultured Methanospirillum sp.
TGAAATTGCAGACCAATCACCCGGGAATCATAAATAAATGCCTGGTTCTGGCATGTATCTGAGGAATACAGGTGAATCGCACCGGGTGGAATGGTAAAGGTGTCGTTGTGCCATTGAAAGACAGTAACCTCATCAGGAAAGATATCCAGGCCTGATGCTGTAATCTCTTCAGGTACCTTGTTTACATCTTCTCTAAGCCGCCTGACAGTATACCAACCGTATTCGGGGCGATCGGCCCGGGTAACAACTCCACCAAGAACTGATGAGATGAGTTGACCGCCAAGACAGACACCGAGCACCGGAACTCCTGATTCAATAACAGCCCTGATGAATACCTTCTCTTGAATGAGCCACGGATACGCTGATTCCTCGTAAATATTCATCAAACCGCCCATGATGATGAGCAGGTCTACCTGGTCGGGATCCGGAAGTGAATCCCCATTATAGAGACGAATCTGAGTGAGAGGAAAACCATGCTCATGAAGCCATCTGGCAATGAAAACCGGTTCATCGTCATGATCATGTTCGAGTGAATAGATACGCATGATACAAAATCCCCAATGGGTGAGCCTTTATTTTTCAGTAATTACTGAATCGTACATTACATAGAAACAAACAGCATGGTGCATATGATATCTTTGGGTGATATCGGTAGGAGGAAACGGGAGAGCGTTCCTCTCTCCCGAAAATATATGGTGTGGTATGGTATATCCTTGAGTAATCGAGTGGTATAGAAATTTTTCAACTACACCCGCAGTTGTCAGCGGGGTTCCTGGTTAATACTAATTTTACCTCACTCGGTCCAAGACGTTCACTCTGCAGAGTAAACCCACAACATGTCGACTCCAGTGGGATCCAGGGGGGTACATGATCGCAGATCACCTCTAATGACTCATATGATCCGGCCCTGATAAACTTCTGGAGCACCTGTTTACTGCTTACATCAGGTCTCTGCCCCTGGATCTCCTTGATTGAAAGGTAATACTTTCCCGGGGAGATCTCCACAGGCACCGGAATATCGGTAGATGTGACTTCCTGTGCAGAATCCTGATCCTCTTCTTCCTTCCATACCTGGTCGAGAAATTCATCAGGTCTCCCGTGAATCTCCCAGACTCCGCACCGGGCCTTCTCCAGCTCAAAGAAAATGGCTCCGGTTGCAGCTCTTGCAACAAATATCCTGCAGTCGCCAAGAAACGTGACCAGTTCTGCCATCTTTGTTCTGAGCTGGGCAAGTCCCTGACTGGTATCGAGGGAAAAAGGCATTCGCCTGACCGGTTCCCAGGAGGATAACACCTTAGAGTATACGACAACCTCACCGGGTCCTGTCAGGGTAGTTGTACACCCCTCCTGATCCAGCATTGCTGCAATCTCGGGGATCATAATGCCTCCTCAGATAACCAGTCGCTCCACGACTGTACCGCCCTCGATGTGTGACTCCATAATCTCTTCCACATCATCGGGACCTACTGAGCCATACCAGACATTATCTGGATAGACGACAACTATCGGACCTTTCTCGCATATCCCGAAACATCCGGTATTGGTGATGAAGACATCACCGCCCAGATCGCGTTCTTCAATCTCTTCCATGAACTTTGCCATAACATCGACGCCTTCCTTTGTATGACAGAATCCCTTCTGCTGGCCGGTTGGTCGGGAACTGGTGCAGATAAAAATATGGTGTGATGGTTTTTGCATAATAATCTCCTGTGTTTGTAACGAACTCCTGTGGCTTCAGATATGATTGAACATCTCTTCTTTGGTCTTCTCCCGGTATGAGCCGTACTTCTGCTCAAGCAGGGTATTTGTGAACCGATCCAGGAATGCAAGAGTTCCTGCATATCCGGCAGAGAAGATCCTCTGCCCGCCGATCCGGTCGTGAATCGGATATCCGATTCTGGTCACCGGGATCCCGTGTCGTTCGGTCAGGAACTTTCCGCCAGAATGGCCGACCCCGATCGTTGCACCTGATGAAACGGCTGCATGTTCTATGGATGCGAAGTCAGCCTCTTCTATGATGACCGGTTGTTCAAGCAGTTCGCTCAGCATCGGCCCGATGAGGTTTACGAGCTTGCTGTGCGGTGATCCGCTTGCAATGACCACCGGCTCTGCTCCGTTCTCGATACAGGTGCAGGTCAGGGCATAGACCATCTCGGGTTCGCCGTAGATGACCGGTCTGCCCTCAGCATTATATTTGTGTGAATCTGCCATTCCATCCAGGAGCCAGCCACGCTCTAATGCAAGCTGTTCTGGAACAGGAAGACCGGTATGAGACGATAATGCTGCAATGAACTGGTCCACATTGTCAAGCCCGATTGGAATCGGGAGGTTGAGGAGCCTGACGCCGAACTGCTGCTCCAGGTATAACCCGGGAGAGAGTGCATCCGGACAGGTCATGCCGAACTGGATCGTGAGCGGAGCTCCGGGCATCCTTGAGATATCAGCGGGACGTGTTCCACCGGTTGGGATCTTCTGGTAACTGCCACCGTATGGCCGGTCCAGTGTCATCGAGAAGTCAGGAATCAGGGTGTACTCCAGGTTGAAGAGACCGAGAATCCGTTTGATCTCCCTGATATCAGCAGGACTGATGTTGGGAATGATCACATTGATCCGGTCGTGGGATTCACAGGGTCTTGCATAATGGGCGATTATTGCCCGTGTTGCAGCCCAGAACCCTTCCGAATGAGTCCCGCCATAACTTGGTGTTGCAACCGACACGATCTCAACAGTGAGATCCGGCCGTTCCTGTCTGTAGGACCGGATGATCCGGTCCATATCCTCTCCCATCGTCTCGGCAAGACAGGTCGTCAGGATTCCGAGCATCTTCGGCTGGTAGACCCTGATTACATTATCGAGTGCCTTCTTGAGATTCTTCTCTCCGCCGAGAATGGTCTGTTTCTCGTTCAGAGACGAAGAGGCGATATCAACCGGCTCGTGAAAGTGCTCAACATTTGCAAGCCGCATATACGTGCTGCAACCCTGGGATCCATGCACGAGCACCATCGCTCCTTCGATGCCCTTGAAAGCAACTACTCCTCCAAGTGGCATGCACATATGGCACTGGTTCTCGTTGACCTCTTTTACCCGGTGGGTACTGACGGTCTGCATGATTATCCCTCCTGTATGCTCTCTTTCAGATGTTTCCAGACTGGTGAACAGGTTGTGATGTACACTTCCTTGGCAAAGGTTACGGCTCCGTCAAACCCGGCCAGGCATTTCTTACGGTCGTGGTTATGATCCACGAACCCGATACCGAGTTTGTATGCAAGCACCCGCTCCTTTACACCACCGGCCATCACATCGACCTTCATATCAAGAAGGAATCTCTCGATCTCAGCCGGGTTGGCATCGTCGACTACGATAGTTCCTTCGCTGAGCAGGCCGCTGATGGTCTCGTACTCTTCTTGTTTTCCGGTCTGTGTTCCGGTTACAACAACCTCCATGCCAAGATCTTTCATCTGCCTGATCAGGGCGACTGCCTTAAATGCTCCACCTACGTATATCGCAGCCCGCTTTCCTGTCAGTTTCTTTCGGTATTTGGCAATGAGTGGTTCGATCCTGGCATTTTCCCGTGCAATCAGAGCTTCGGCCCTTCTGCTGATCTCCGGATCTCCGTAGAATTCAGCAATCCTCCGCAGGCTGTCGGCTGTATTCTCTGCCCCGAAGAAGTTCACATCAAGGTAGGGAATCCCGTACTCCTGCTCCAGCCGCTGGGCAACCCAGTGCATCGACCCGGTACACTGAACGATGTTCAGGCAGGACCCGGGTGCTTTCTTGAGTGCTGCAACGGTTGAATCGCCGGTGAATGCTACGTTGACCTCAACACCGATCTCTTTGAGATACTTCTCTATCAGCCACTTCTCTCCTCCCAGGTTGTATTCACCCAGGAAGTTGAGTTTTCGTGTCTTTTCTACGACCTCACCGGGTTTTGGCCTGATGAGTTTCATGATTGCTTCTGCAGCTGCCCGGTACCCGACGATCTTGTTTCCTGACAGAAATCCTGAAGATTCTACAGGAATGATGTCGATTCCGTACCGCTCTGATGCATCCTTGCAGACCGCAATGATATCATCGCCGATCATCCCGACCACACAGGTTGAATACACAAACAATGCAGGAGGATGATATTTTGTCACCACTTCATCGATACAGGCAGCCAGTTTTGGTTCGCCACCAAAAACCACGTCCTTTTCTTTCAGGTCTGTGGAAAAACTATGCCTGTACATCTCTGAACTACTGGAGAGACTTCCCCTGATGTCCCAGGTGTATGTGGCACAGCCGATTGGACCGTGGACCAGGTGAACTGCATCCGTTATCGGATTCAGAACAACCCGTGCTCCGCAGAATACGCAGGCTCTCTGGCTGACCGCTCCGGCCAGGCTGTCGTCTGCGCAATGAATGCGGCTTTTGTTCTTCCCTGTGGTTATGATGGAGTTCTGGCGTTCGCTAATACATCCGGCACCTGTGGCCGGCAGCGAACAGACATGCTCCATGATATTTCACCGTTTTAAATTGTGGCACTGGAAAGGGTTGATCCCTTTCGACCCTGTGGTCTACAGTACCAGTTCGTAATCTTCATCCAGACAATCGCGGTCACGCCGGTCGAGAAGGGCGTTACTGATCATCTCTATGAGCCGCAGACATCCTTTGTACCCGGTTATGGGCATGAGCGGATGAACGGCCCGGTCAAGAATCGGGAATCCTACTCTGACGAGTGGGATGTCCTCGGCTCTTGCGATATATTTCCCGTATGTGTTTCCGATCAGGAGGTCAACCGACTCTTCCTTGATCCACTGGTGCAGGTCGAAGAGATCTCCTTCAGCCTTGACAAGGTAATCCTCTATCCCGGCCGCTTCGATCATTGCTCCAACCTCTTCCTCGAATGCCTTCCCGGGAGTTCCGGTGATGACGTACTTGGGAATCATTCCCATGGTCAGCACGAACTCAACCAGCGGAACCACGACGTCGGGATCCCCGTAGATTGCAACCTTCTTTCCCTGGTAGTGGAAGTGAGTGTCGATGAGGGTATCAACGACCTGGCCACGTTCAAGTGTCAGGTCATCAGGAACCACTGCATCGAACTTCTCCTTGAGGGTCATGATCAGATCATCGGTGGCCTTCAGGCCGATTGGAACCTTGAGCGGGACACATGGCACTCCGCATTTCTCCTGGAGTGCAGCTCCTGCCGCATTGGATGACCATGCTCCTATCGCGAGGGTCAGCCGTGAATTTCCGCTGTCCCTGATCTGCTCGATGGTTGCTCCACCCTCCGGGTACATGTCATACTTGGCAGTCAGCGGGGAGTCAAGCACGTTGGTGGTGTCAGGGAACATGATTATGTCAACACCCAGATTTGCCGTGATTCTCTTGATCTCACGCATGTCAGCGGGATTGACAAATCCCGGGATGATGTTTACACGTTTCTTTCTGACAGACTCCTCGTCCCGTGCAGCCAGGTATGTGACCATGGCCTTGACCATGTTCGAGAACCCGGTGATATGGGATCCCTGGTATGACGGGGTGTTGGCGTGGATGACGACCTTTCCTTCCGGAACCTCGGACTGCTTGATGATCGTCGGCAGGTCATCACCGATCGTCTCACTGAGACAGGTGGTGTGAACCGCGATGATGTCGGGTTTGTAGATCTCAAACACATTCTTTATGGCAGTCTTCAGGTTTGCTGCTCCACCAAAGACCGATGCTCCTTCAGTGAAGGAACTGGTCGATGCAAGCACCGGGTCACGGAAGTGACGTGAGAGATGCATCCGGTGGTAGGCACAGCAGCCCTGGGATCCATGGCTGTGGGGAAGGCACCGGTGAATCCCGAGTGCCGCATACATTGCACCGATAGGCTGGCAGGTTTTGACCGGGTTTATCTTCCCGATCGTGTGAACTACCTCGCCTTCTGGCATACATTCTAGCATTCCTATCACTCCTGTTATTGGGTCTGTTTCTCCCAGGGGGCTGTGACCAGTTTCCAGGCAGGTGTTGTCAACGCATTGGCAACATCACGAGCAAAGTTCAGTGCTCCGTTGTACCCGGCATATGGTCCGCTGTAGTCGTATGAGTGCATCTGTTTTCCCGGCACTCCGAGTTTCTGCACGTAATATTTGTCTCTGACACCTGCAAACACGATGTCAGGCTTGAGGACATGAATCATCTTCTCCAGTTCATGATGATTGCAGTCGTCGATCATGACCTCGCCGTCTTTCATGTCAGGCTGCATTCCTTCGTAGTAGCTGAGCGGGACCTTCTTGTTCAGGGCCTCGAACTTCTCCTTTGACATGTTGAGGTGAACATGGGCATCCTGGAACTTTTCTGGATCCGGACTCAGGTGCAGCTCTGGGATATTCTTTGAGTCTGCATCGATCTTGATCGATGGAATGACCTGACGTCCCTCGTAATCATCCCGGTGGGCAAACTCGTATCCTGCAACCACAACTTCCATGCCGAGATCCCTCATGAGGTGCATGTAGTGGTGGCTCCGTGAGCCTCCGACAAAGGCGAACGCAGTCTTGCCCTGGCATATCTTGCGGTAATGCTCGATAACCGGCATGATTCTGGCTTCTTCCCTGGCAATTACCTCTTCAGTCTTCCTGATGAGTTCTTCATCGCCAAAGCAGAGGGCCATCTCACGAAGGCTCTTCTTGGTTGCTTCAACTCCGATGAAATTGACCTTGAGCCACGGTGTTCCGTACTTGGTCTCCATCATCTCAGCGATGTAGTTGATCGACCGGTGACACTGCACGAGGTTCAGGTGAGCCTGGTGGAGATTCTTGATATGCAGGTAACTGGTATCCCCGGTAAGGATACAGTTTACCCGGTATCCGATATCTCCCAGGATCCTTTCCATCTCCCATCCGTCGCCACCGATGTTGTACTCACCGAGAATGTTGATCACGAACTTCTCGTTCGGATCCCGATCTGGACCGGTTCCGATAACATTCTCCATCAGGTTGTTGTTTGCGATGTGGTGACCGGCAGACTGGCTCACGCCTTTGTATCCTTCACAGTTGAAGGAGAGGACCTGGATTCCATGCCGTTCCTGTGCTGCCTTTGCAACTGCACCAAGATCATCTCCGATAAGTCCGACCGGACAGGTTGCACAGATCGAGACTGCACGGGGATGAAACATCTCCACGACCTCGTCTATCATCTTGGCGAGTTTCTTCTCACCACCAAAGACGATGTCACTCTCCTGCATGTCGGTAGAAACACACAGCGTTGAGAACATCTTCTCTGCCGGTGTTTCATCGTCTGCACGGGCCTTGTTTCGTCTGGTTCCCCAGGCATAGAAGGCACACCCGATCGGTCCGTGGACGATATGGACCATATCCTTGATCGGACCGACGACCACACCTTTGCATCCTGCATAGGCACAGCCACGCTGGGTGATGATACCCGGAATAGTCCGGGTATTTGCTTCTATCTGCTGACAGGCCTGATTTGTATCGACGATGGTGATATGCTTCTTCCGGTTTTTGAGAACCTTGTCCGGATATTTCTCCAGCATATCCCCCATCATTTCTTCGCTCATTGACATCTGAATCAAATCCTGTATTACCAGATTGCTGCTTCCCCGGCCTCTCCGGTTCTCACACGTACTGCATCGGCAATTGGCATCACGAAGATTGCCCCGTCACCGACCGCGTTATCTGTCTTATTTGCTTTTGAGATGGCCTCGATAATACGGGGAACGTCATCATCGTGAGCAAGGATGGTGAAGAGTCTGCGGGGGAATAACCGGGATCCGTCAAGGAAACTGGTAACCTGCCGCTCGGCTTCTTCTACATCGATGCTCTCGTGCACTGCCATCTCAAGTAACTTGCTCTTCCGCTCCTGGATGATCGCCGGATCTTCTACAGGCTTTCCCCTTCCAAGAACCTTAATCGCAGTAAATCCTGCGACTCCGGCATCTATCAGGGCCTTTTTTGTAGCATTCGTCTTATTCATCCTGACGACTGCCATGATCTCTTTCATGAGATGTGCCTCGCCTTCAGAGACCTCGGCCGCCCCGGGAGATCGTGTAAACCTCTTCGAGTGGCGTGATGAAGATCTTACCATCACCAAATGTTCCGTCTTCGCCGGTCCGGGCGGTCTTGAGGATCACATCGATGATATTTTCCCGCTCTTCATCGTGAATGGCAACCATGATGAGGATTTTTGGAATCTCATCATAGAGCATTCCACCCATCTTGATACCCTTCTGTTTTCCACGACCAACAACATCCACAACGGTAGCTGCCGGAAATCCGGCCTTAGACAGGGATGCAAGTACTTCGTCTTTCTTTTCAGGTCTGACGATAGCTCTGATGAGTAACATTTCTCCTTCCCCCTGTCACCTTATGCCATTGCATCCAGGAATCCGTGCTGCATCATCAGTTCTTCAAGCCGGTCCTGTTCCATCGGTTTTGGTTTCACAAACATCGTGTTCGTGTCGATGGCATTAGCAAGTTTTTTGTACTCCTGAGCCTGGTTTGACTCGGGATCAAAGTCCATGACTGTCTTCTTGTTGATCTCTGCTCTCTGAACGAGGTTGTCACGGGGGACAAAGTGGATCAGTTGTGAGCCGAGTTCTTCTGCAAATGCCTTGAGCAGAGCATATTCGTTGTCTACTTTACGGCTGTTACAGATGATACCGCCGAGCCTGACCTTTCCGGTGTCAGCGTACTTCTGAATACCTTTGGCGATGTTGTTTGCTGCATACAGAGCCATGAGTTCTCCGGAAGCGACGATGTAGATCTCTTCTGCCTTTCCCTCACGGATTGGCATTGCGAAACCTCCGCAGACCACATCTCCGAGCACATCATAGAAGACGTAGTCGAGATCCGGTGTGTATGCACCCATTGATTCAAGCAGGTTGATAGACGTGATAATTCCACGGCCTGCACAACCAACACCAGGCTCCGGTCCTCCTGACTCGACACATTTCACATCCATGAATCCTGGTTTTAGGATGTCATCGAGCTCAAGGTCATCTCCCTCATCCCGGAGGGTTGCCATGACAGTCTTCTGACAAAGACCGTGAAGCAGCAGACGGGTAGAATCTGCTTTCGGGTCACAGCCAACGACCATGATCTTCTTTCCGGCGACAGCGAGTGCTGCGACAGTGTTCTGAGTTGTTGTGGATTTTCCAATTCCACCTTTTCCGTAAATTGCGACTTGTCTCATCTTATTCCCTCGATTTCTGAATTTTAACGATGCTATCCGCTATTCAATACACAAGAGAGGCTTGCGACATTTTTTGCCTCTCTTCCTTCACCCAACTCCCGGTTCAGGACCGCTGGCTCTGATAAAACCTTCAGATTTTATCAGGCATGATGGTATCCGGCTATTCAGGAACCCTGAATTACCGGACAGATGCCGTGGTCTTTCCGCCCGGAAGTAGGCAGGAAACATGCCTGTATTGGGTGACACAATTCTGCCCTGAATACCTGTCAGACCGGACCCCGGTCAGAACAGGCACAGAAGACCTGATCGAGACACCCAGTTTTTCACTTGTCATTCCATACTTCATCGATCTACCTCCAAGGTAGTTGATCATATGTTGGTTTGATCAATATAAATAAATTTTGGAAAACTGCTTCTTTCCACCATATTTAAATATAACTTATTGAGATCAAATCTCCATTTTTTTTGTAGGTTATTACAACGACTATCAACAATCCCTTTAAATACATGAGGTAACATAAT
>CAZVAS010000059.1:0-2494 GCA_964625165.1 uncultured Methanospirillum sp.
CATATCCGGAACTTGTATATGACAAGGTCATTGTATTCACCCCAAAATAACTTTTTTTCATGATTCGACACAGATACCTCTCTGCTGATGGGTACCTTTGTCTCTCGTATCCTGATGACTTGCATTGAATAATGCAGAGCCTTCTGGAATAGTCCGTTCCTTTACTTTTTAAAAAAGTTTTTTGAAGGTATTGGTGGATACCATTTCATTTCACTCGATTCTATACGTTTTGATCTGCACAAAATTCCATAATGAAATGATATGAACTTTCATGAACATGATCCAACGTATGAGGCTCCTGGTTGGCTGCTTCTGATATCTGTAGAATATGACGCTATCACGTATGGAAAGCCAGCCTTACCTCCTGATACCGAATAAGAACTGTTGAAATACTTCCCGGAAGAATGGTGTAGAGTATGGAATCCCTGCCTGGAAGAGAGACGATCATCCTTACTGTCATTGCCTGTGCTGCTTTTATGGCGACCCTTGATTCAACAATCGTCAATATATCTCTCCCAACAATATCTGACTCATTCTCCGTAGATATGGGAACTGTCTCCTGGGTAGTCATGGCATATCTTCTTGCATTGTCAGGCTTTATGCTCTCATTCGGCAGGCTAGGGGATATCGTGGGATTTCGTAGGGTATTCATTGCAGGCTTTGGTTTGTTCACATTCAGTTCTCTTTTCTGCGGCCTGTCTGGAAGCATCTCTGAGTTGATCTTCTTTCGAATTCTCCAGGGAGTAGGAGCAGCTGCCGGTCAGTCCATCTCTGCTGCTATGATCGCCCTGTATCTCCCAGAAAACAAAAGAGGGTGGGCGTTTGGTATTTTGATGACTCTTATTTCCCTTGGAATTGCAGGTGGTCCTGTTCTCGGGGGGTATATCACCGAATATCTCGGGTGGCACTGGATCTTCTTTATCAACGTCCCGATGGGAATATTTGGGATTTGTCTTGCACTCAGGTACCTTCCGGTGGATTCGATAAAACCTAAAAAAATGACATTTGATACCGTTGGGGCTGTTTTGATTCTTATTGCCCTGACAACTCTCCTCTTCCCCCTGAATCAGGGCTTGTATATGGGTTGGAGATCCCCGGTGGTGATCGGATCGTTCATTGTTTCAGTAGTGGTATGGACTATCTTCATCTTCTATGAGAAGGGATTCAGAACTCCGTTGATAGATATGAGTCTCTTCACCTCCCAGAATTACCGTTATGGCAATATTGCCGGGATGCTTTTGATCCTTTCATTTGCAGGCACCGAATTTCTTCTCCCGTTTTATTTCGAGACTGTACATGGGTACTCAACAGAGATAGCAGGAATGTTTCTTGCAATCCCTGCAGTCTTTCTCATGGTAGCCGGGCCTGTTGCAGGCAAAATTACAGACAAATATGGTTCAAGATCTCTGATGATCGGTTCTGCCCTTTTGGCGAGTGTCGCCATGCTCCTCTATTCTCTGTTTTCAGCAACCACAAGTGAATATGTCATTATCATAACCTTGGCTATTGAAGGGTGTGCTGTCGGGTTGTTTATGCCACCTAACATGAGTCTGATCACCTGTTCAGGAGTGAAAGAGAAGGAGGGGGTATCATCAGGGATTATGATGACCCTTCGCAATGCCGGTGGTGTACTCGGAATTGCATTATTCGGGACAATAGCAATGCAATCCATTCTAAACGAAGTGGGAGGGGCTTATTCTGATCTGAACGCAGAGCAGGCAATGGCCGGATTTCACATCGCATTTCTTGGAGGTGTTATTGTTTGTATCGTTGTAGCAGCATTCTCATGGTTTGTATCAGAACCAAATCTATCAACGAGAATTCTAGAAAAAAATGATTGAAAAACCTATCGCTCCTCCTAATTTCAGTTGATCTTTTATTTGTTGAGGAGTTTTGATTAGAACAACAACAGAAAAAATGAGAGATATATTTGAAAACCTGCATTAGTCCTTCTTTCTGGTTAATGTATCAATATTTAGGGACGCTATCCTGTCTTTCTTGTTTATGATCGCTTCAATACTGGAATTATCAAGAATATGATAGATAACAAATGGAGATTCCGCATTTGTGAGATATGCCTCGTCAGGTGTTCTGAATATGGCAGACGATGTATACTCTTTTAAGGTCCCATTACTTTCAACATGCCTCGTTGCAGTGAATGATCTGCCTGTCTGGTTGCCATATGACATCCACTCGCTTGATACCGGTCCAACTTCGGTAATATTTCCCTTTTGAATCACCTTTCGGTCATCAATCTTCCAATCCCCTGATATATCTGGGTATGAGAGATCAGATTGTGGTATCTGGGTTTCATCTCTTGTCATCCAGCGATCAGACACAAATATTCCGTTGATGTCACCTGGAATTACTGAGATACTCTGAATTGAATTTTTTCCGGCAAGAGAGCCGAAAATGTACTCACCATCCTTTGAAATAGCATAGATTCTTTCAAGAACTCCAATACTTCCTACAACGATGACATCTGATGTTGTTC
>CAZVAS010000059.1:2594-9435 GCA_964625165.1 uncultured Methanospirillum sp.
ATGATCTCTCCAAACGTGATCCCGCTCCCTTCTTCATCGATGGTGTATGTCTTTCCATCTGGTGATAATGCTCCTGCAAATCGTTCAGTAGTATTTGTTGCAGTAGCAGAATCGTAATATGTTTCTTCACCAACAAATGCCCGGTTCTTCTGGTTGGTTATCTGATAGGGTCCCTGATCACCCGTCCTGTTTAGAAAACCATCTGCAGGAGAATATTGATCTACTGATATCCCTACCCATGATCCCTCCAGATTGGGAATTGTCTCTCCCGAGACTGGCATGAGGGTAAAAATCAGAAGAATCACAACGATTCCGAAATACATCTCCGCGGTTATTTGCCTGTTCTCCATGGTCCCTGGAGTATACTATGGAAGAAGAGAGCATGAAGATTTCGTATCAATTGAACACGTATGAGATATGGTTGAAATTTTAAATGAGGGTCCGGTATAGACGGAGGGCTGTTGACGTTTTTCCTGAATAGAGAGTGTCACACTAATAGTCTCTATACTTCTCTGAAAACCTCTCTCTTTGAAAAAATTGAAAGATTATACCGATTCGGTTGAGGGTTATTCTCCATCATCTGTTCAAAGAGGTTTACAATGGTTAGCAATTATCACTTGACGAAATGTCGGTTTAAATTCTGACGAGTATAATATGCTCTGTTTTTTATTCAGATCGTTTTTATTGGAAATTACTCCTTTTTGAGATTGCAGAGCACAGAAAAGTTATCTGAATTATCCACAAGAAGGATTAGTTCCATCTGATCTGGTGAGAGAAGATACCCGGTATCTTGTCCTGTTCCGTATTCAGCGATATGGAGCGTCTTCATATCATGGGCAATAACCCCGGAGAACCTGTATTCTCTGGTCGGATCTAACCCTGATACGGTAAGGGTTCCATTAAAGATCCTGCCCTTCTGCTCTCCGATACTGAGAATATACTGATAATCGCCTTGATGAAAATATCCGGGTACTGAGTGAAATCCTTCTGAAGTGCCGGTCCAGTTCCCGACCAGGTCTGGAATAGGGGACTTATCAGCCATACACCCGATGGTTCCGACACCGATAAAAAGCAAAAGAACCAGCATCATCCTTTTTTGTAGCATACATGATCATGGGTGATATCTGACATAATAATGTCGAGATCCGCTCCGCTAGAAAATTTTCCATATTCTCATGGTATTTGCAATCAGTACAATCACAGTCTGGCTGTTCGGCTCTGAATTTTCTTGTCAGCACCCATTCAAGAAAATATCTGTCCTGTTCTACAATCATCAAATTCTTCAGTAATGATTCCGATCCTGGATCCGGGATCATCACCTCGTTTTGACGGCCCTTTTTTTATATCTCTCATATATGATAGCGCAGCAATTGCATTTCACTGGAAGGGTTTTCCTGGAGAAATGGCAGAATCAGTTTCTGTATGTTCATCCGAAATATCCCAGTTCTTCTTTTTTTTCGAAAAATTATAACGAACGATTCCATTTTCAAATTTTTATTTATTGGAAATGATTAAAACCAGAGTTGAGATACATTACCATAATCTCTCTGCCGGTGGGGCTCGGGGGATAGTGCTGGGATGGCTATGACGACTGAAAAATATATCATCAGAGCGGTAGCTCTGCTTCTCATACTCCTGATGATCTGCTCGATTGCGGGAGCAGTATCAATCCAGACCGAACGGATATACACTTCATCTACCGATCCAGGATCAAGCCCTGCACAGGTAGGGACAGCGGCTTTTAAGAATTCAACAACACCCTCGCTTTCTGCACCGTATAAAACCAATTCGTGGCTGTCTCCGATGTTATGGGCAGATAGTAAAACACTCATCTACAAAAACAAGGATGATATACTGAGTGGAAGAAGGGATCCGATCTACCAGGCACCTGTGTATCCTCTTCCCTGGAGTATCTACTACTGTAAAACCCCTCCGCTTGAGTCCCGGGTCATCTTTGCGAACCTGAACAGCGTCGACCCGTCAGAGCAGTCTGAAAGCAGTATACGGGTTCCACAGGGGTTGTTCATCAGGCCGATGCCGATCTTTCCCTTGTTTGATACCCAGCTGCAGCTACCGGACGGAACATACAACTCCCAGTCACCAGATTACAACATCTATGATCTCTCGGGAACGTACAGTGCCCCGGCTATCGGGATTGATCCCGGCTTTAATGCCACAAACATCAGGGTATCCCGTATGGGGGATTACGATGCCGGTTTGGTTCTGCTTGATACCGATGATCAGTCCAGAACTTCAACCGGTGCATCCCTCTCACTTGATTCAGTACGGGGATCGCCGTTCATCCATCTGACTCTCAATAGCATTCAGGCCATGAACCTCTCGATTTGGCATGGAAAAGAGTTCAGTCACTCAACCAGGGAGGTGGTCACCGGTGGGAAGAATATCACCTGCGAGATCTTATCAACCTCGTTCAAGAGTTACGGGGCTCCTGGTGTGAAACTGGATTGGGACCAGAGTTCGTACTGGGATAACCAGACGATCATATTCATGTACCCCACTGGTTCTGCCAATTATATACAGACAGAAGGGGATCCTGAGATGAGACTCTATGGTGAGAAGACATGGCTCTTCAACAAGACGTATGCATCATTCAGCCTCACGGACCGGAGTCAGAGATCCTATCTGGCAGCGGTAACCGTGCCTTCCCCTGATTTTACCGATACAAAGACCCTGCAGACCCTCGCCTCTGCTGCGTTCCAGTATCCCACAGGATCGACGGTCAAATACTCCTACTCGCCAGAGACCGCAGAGGTGCAGGCAACATACTCGCTGCAGACATCTGATATACTCGGCATCGGCGGAACACCGGTTCAGGGGTTGTTGCCCCTTCATTACGGGGCGTTCTTTGGAAAAACATCTGTTCTTTCAGGCACAGCTGACTGGGTGACCAACGGACCGGGGACGATCATGGTGACCGAGTCTGTGTTGGGTGAGATCAGATACCTCAAAGGTAACTCATTCACCTGCACCTACCAATATCCGGGAATCCTGCCCTATATTCCTGGTCTTCCATCCCAGGATAAAGATGGAATAAGCAACCTTACAAAATGGCTCAATAACGTTGAGCAGCAGCTCGGAACTGATGCCTTGAACCCCTGGAAATACACAATGATGAACGGAGGAGTTGGAGTTGATGTGTATAATGGCGGAAAGGTGATCTGGAGGGCAGCAAACATCTACAGGACAGCACAGGGGATAAAACCGTCAATGTCGTCTGATGCATCGAGTTCAGCAGCCCGGAGTGTCTCACTCTTCTTTACAGACAATCCGGTCCTGACTGCAACGAGCGATGTCCATCAGGCACCGTACTACTCATTCTATGATAAAAATGCGTTAACCATCAACCTCTATCCTGGATCGACAAACCAGAACTGGCCACCTAATGAAGTGCCAGTCATACAATGGGATGGATTCGGAGCAAACACCAAACTCAACGATCATCACTACACCTATGGATACTACATCAATGCTGCTGCAGAGGTTAGTCTTGACAACGCAACCTGGATGCAGGCTCACAAGGATGTGATCAACCAGCTCGTCTTTGATGTGGCCTATGATCCGACCCTGTCAGAAAAGCCTCTGTTCGCGTATCCAAAGATGCGGTCCTTTGATCCGTACACCGGTCACTGCGAGGCAGGAGGGATGACATTCATGGACTCTCATGGCAACAATGACGAGTCGTTATCGGAGGAGATGCACTTCTGGTCAGGAGTCATCAGGTGGGGTTCGGCATCAGGCCAGTCTGATATCGAAACACTGGGTATCGTCCATTACACCCAGACTATGTATGCATACTTCACCTTCTGGCATGACTACTTTAAGAATAACCAGAAGCTCTGGGATGAGATCAACGCAAGAACACCGGTAAAAAGCCTCTGGTTCTCACAGCAGTCGGTATCACAGATCTGGGATGGAAAGAAGAAGTACAGCACCCATTTCGGAGCCCATCCTGCAGCGATAACTGCGATCACTGCCCTTCCGATGACTGGTGGATCGTTCTACCATGCAACTGACAAGGATGCGATAAAATCCCTGGTCTCTGACTACTCAGCGTATGTAAAAAGTCATAACATTGACCCGATGAATCCGGCAGGAACAGTATGGCAGAATAATGCGTCTCCATGGGTCGGTGTTCTTGCATATTATGGGGAACTTGCATGCTGGTATGCACTTGCCGATCCCGATAATGCACTATCGGCATTCTTCCCTCTCAATCCTGACACGGCATTGACTCCGAACCCTTCCTATAACAATACCGTTCCCATGAACCAGTTTACGGAAGGCGGAAAATCGGCTGCTGAGGTCTATCACTTCATCAGATTCCTGCAGGATTATGGAACCCCAGACCCCCTGGCTGTTCATGCCACCAACACCCCGTATTACATGACGTTTGTCAAATCAGGGGTCAGAACCTATGTCGGTTACAACCCGACAGACCAGGTCATGAATATCGCGTTCAGTGACGGCACGCTCATTAAAAATGTCCAGCCACATCAGTTCGGGTTCACGCCGTACGGGTATCCGGGAACACTAAAGGCATCCTTTACGGCGTCTCCCCTGTCTGGAACCCCGCCGCTGGCAGTCTCATTCACTGATACATCGTCTGGGCAGATCACGGCCTGGTCATGGAACTTCGGCGATGGATCAACGTCAGATCAGCAAAATCCCCAGCATACCTTTACCAAAGAAGGGAGTTACTCAGTCAGCCTCACGGTGACTGGTGTTGGATCAAAGACCGACACATGTTCGAACCCGATTCTGGTACGGTCTTCCGGCCAGCTCCCTGGAAACTTCTCAATCAGCACGCTTCACAAGAAGCAGGGGCAGGAAGTGACCACCGGGCTCTCTCCGTCACTTGTTATCAGGTCAGGGATCTCCCATATCTCCTTCTTCAGTGCAGATGTAACAAGTCCTTGGCAGAATGGTGTCACTGGCAATATCGGTTATGAACGGATTGACTTTACCCAGGGAACTCCGAACATCACAAAGCAGGCAGAGGCAGTTCCCCTGACATACAATGAGTATTCAGGTCATGGCGTGCCTGAATGGGGCCGGTCATCAGTAGCCATTGATCAGAGTGGAACGCCGTTGATCGCGTATGTCAATCAGACCTCTGATCAGCCCCAGAAGCTGGGCATTGCATGGCTTGACGGGGATTCCTGGAAGGTGAAGGCAGGACAGGATGTCGGGTACGGCTGGACTCCTTCGGTTGCCATCATCAAAGATAACGGGCCAGGATTCGGATTTGCTTCAGAGAGTATCAATGGACCCAGGTATGGATTCCAGCCCCCGAGTACTGACTACAAAAATGCCTCTCTTGGAATAGTCAATATCGAGGATCCATTATCAGGTCAGTCGGTTCCTGACACCAGAAATCTCACCCTTCTGTATGCTGATAACGACAAGAGTGTCCATGCTGTGTACTATAACTCCGCAAAGAGCGAGATCAGGCACGCATCGGCGACAAATTTCCTTACAACAGCAGGATGGAAAAAGGAGGCTGTCCAGTCCGGTGTATCTGCCGGGTCACTCAGCGCTGCGTATGATACAGACACAAACACGATAGGGGTTGCCTGGTACGATCAGAATGCCAAGAAACTGATGCTGATCGAGAAGAATCTGACAGCATCATCCTGGGGATCGCCACAGGCTGTTGATACTCCGACTGATGCAACCTGTTCGCTGGCATACGGCCCGGCTGCCGGGGTGCTTCCCGGCCCTGGCATCAGTTACTATGATTCGACAACCCGGCAGCTCAGGTTTGCCTGGCGGGAAGGCGGCACCTGGTATCATGTCACCGTTGACTCAAACGGGGCAGGAACATCAAGTTCGCTGGCATACGGGCAGGGCGGATATCCACACATTGCATACCGGCATGATGGTCAGAACTCTCTGAAGTATGCGTATCTGAATCAGGGAACCGGGGGAGAGGCTGGTTTTGACTCTGATGTGAAATCTGGCCCGGCACCGCTTACTGTGCATTTCTGGGACACCTCGTTCAATGACACTGTGTCATCATCAGGCGATGATTCAGGGCCTGACGTTGAGGTTCATTACTGGTGGGACCTTAATGAGGATGGAAAGTGGGAGTTTGAGGACGTTCCAAATCCGGTGTTCACCTATAATGAGACCGGGTCGTATGATGTGAAGATGCTCCTCAATATCAGGATCGATCTTGGTTTTTGGGCCCTCGGGAATTCAAACTTATGGTACATCGCTGATATGAGTGATTTCATCAATGTGACCCGGCCAGAGCCTGCTTCGGCCGATTTCACTGCAACACCGGTTTCAGGAACCCCGCCGCTCACGGTTCAGTTCACAGATATCTCTCCAGGGTCTCCGACCTCATGGGCATGGAACTTTGGCGATGGAAGGGGTTCAACCGAGCAGAATCCGGTTCATACCTATACGGGTGTCGGCAGGTATACGGTGACGCTTGAAACAAACGGGCCCCAAGGCAGCAGCATCGGAAGAAAACCTGCCTTCATCACCGTGAACGGGATAAACTCCCGTGGACAGTCAGGTATGCTCCAGATCCGTTCTGAACCTGCCGGTGCCGACATTTTCATTGACGGAGTCATGAATGGAAAAACTCCGGTTGATGAACTGGTTGCAAAGACCGGCAGTCATTCTCTCCTCCTTCATCTGGATGGATATCAGAACTGGTCAGCAGCAGCCGATGTCCCCGCAGGAGAGGTCAGGGTGATCCCGACAGTCAGGCTTCGCAGGATGTGAACAAAGGAGAAGGGCAACTCTTCAAACTCAATTTTCAGGAATCAGATACTACAATAGTTATTTCTTCTTTACCACCCTCGAAAGA
>CAZVAS010000059.1:9535-13596 GCA_964625165.1 uncultured Methanospirillum sp.
ATTTTCAGGAATCAGATACTACAATAGTTATTTCTTCTTTACCACCCTCGAAAGAGTTGTGAATCAACCGATACCACCCGGCCCTGTCCTGGTTCTTCTACTGGCCCTCTTTTTCTGCGGCTGCCTTGGTCATACACCGGACAGCACGGAGCCAGCGACCTTGATCAGGGATCAGAACTCTGTTCCGCAGGGCTCCAGTCAGTTTGTCTTCAACGATTCACAAGGGAATGGTGATCGCCCTGTTACGGTATTTATCTATCGCCCTGAACACTGGCAGAGATCAGGACCGGTACTCATCGCAATGCATGGAGCGGGCAGAAACGGGGCTGATACAAGAAATATCTGGATCTCAATCAGTGAGAGATATAACTGCCTGATTGTGGCACCGGAATTCTCCAGCACCTGGTATCCCGGTGACAACATGTACATCGGTGGAAATTTGTACCCGATCCAGAACTCTCCGGGTAAACCAGATCTGAATCAAAGGTCTGTCTGGACATATACAGCAGTAGAGCATCTCTTTGATGAGGTTAAGAAGAGAACCAATGCAACGACCGGTACGTACCTGCTCTTTGGTCATAGTGCAGGTGCCCAGTTTGTCCACAGGCTTGTAACATTTCTCCCTGATGCCCGGTACTCCAGGGCAATTGCCGCAAATGCAGGAATGTATCTGTTTCCAACCTACTCTGTCTCCTATGGGTTGGGACTTAACAGTTCACCGTTGGAGAAATTTGATTTATCCCGGATATTTAGCAGAAAACTTATTATTCTTGCAGGAGAGTCAGACAACAATCCTAATGACACCAGTATGCCAACATTTCCTGAAGCAGAAGCACAGGGGAAGACCAGGTTAGAACGTGCAGAAAATTATTATCAGACAGCTAAAGCAGAAGCGGATGATCTGAATGTAACCCTGAACTGGGAGTTACATACAGTACCTGGAATAGGGCATGATGAGGGTGGAATGGCAGCAGCCTCTGTGAAATGGTTGTTTGTGTGAGACTTTTAAACCCACAATTGATTTTTGAAGGTTAACAAAATATTGATAAAAGCGGGACTTATGGTTCGGTTATCAGAGGAATATATACCGAAATTGTTGTGCCTTTCATATGTCCCTCACTCTGAACATCAACAGTCCCCTTATGGAGTTCGACAATCTTCTTTACAATTGAAAGACCGAATCCTTTTGAGAGGGGATCACTACGGGCAGGATCTCCTATAAAGAATTCATCCCAAATTTTTCCGAGATTTTCAGGTGGAACACCAATGCCTGTGTCTGATACTTCAATTTTAATCTCATTTTTTACAGCACAGGCTGTGATAGTAACAGTCCCATCTGGAATATTGTATTTAACCGCGTTTGAGAGGAGGTTTCGAAATATCTGATGTGCGTACAGTTTTGAAAGATCGAGGTAGATCCCCGGCTGAACGTGGTTCACAAATGTGACTGATTTCTGATCTGCTAAAAATTCATTTGCTGTTATTGCATCAGAAATTAATTCAGATAGATCATATCTGTCAAACTTTTCAAGTGTGTGTTTCTGGTTTAATGTTGCCAGAGTAAGGATATTTTCTGTAGTTTTTTGCAGATATCCGATACTCTTCAAAAAAATCTTTAAGAATTCCTGGGCATCAGGATCGGTAATCCTCGATAGGAGAAGTGGCCCCATACCTACGATAGGCGTTAGTGGTGTCCTGAGATCATGTGCCAACTGAGTAATAAAGAGGCCTTTCTGCTCAGATAAATGTTCAATCTCGCATTTTTGTTCCTGTAACTCTTGTAAAGCACAGGAGTATTTTGTAACATCACGGGCGATACCGCGGTACCCAACTGGATCTCCTTTTTCGTCCCTGATGATTGAAGAACGGATATTGAGCGTTAAATCTTCACCATCTTTACTCATATAGGGAATATCAACTGAAATGACACCTGTTTTTTTTAAAGCACTTTCTTCAAACAGAGTTCTGACTATCTGACTGTGCTGAGGATCCAATATCTCCTCTATCGATTTTCCAATAAATTCTTCAGGTAAAAATCCAATTACATCGACAAGACGGGGACTGATATAGGTTAAGACCCCATCCAGCGTCATATCCCATAGTATATCCGGAGAAGTTTCAACAATTGTCCTGAACTTCACTTCACTTGCTTCCAGTGCATTTTTCAGGGCTTTCAGTTCATCAAACTGTGCTCGTAGTTCCTCTTGTGCATCAGATAATTGTTGATAGGCCTCACTGAGTGAATCATGTGCTTTTTTCCGTTCAGAATTATCAATAAATGTCTCCAGGAGGCAACTTCGCCCCTGAAATTCAAACGGGACCACATGTTTGATGATAGGAATAGATGTTCCATCAGCGGTTAACAACACTCGTTCAGCATTGTCAACATTCTGCCTGAGATCGGTAATTGGGCATTTTCCTACGCAGGCTGGGCAGATAAACCGATGACAAATCTGATGAATGATATCCTCTTTTTTTGCCCCAATCATCGCTATTGCAGCAGGATTTACATCAAGTATCTCATGGGTATGTACATCGATGATGGCGATCCCCTCTTTTACCGATGTGAAGATCTGATTTAAATAATCGCGATTTTCCTCTAATTTCTTCTCTAATCTCTTGTTCTCTGTGATATCAGTAGCTATATGAATTGCCTTGGATAATCTTCCCTGTTCATCCATGACCGGTGTACATGAAGTGAGGAAGGTCCTGCCAAAGGCCTCTGTCTCCGCGATAGTTGTCTTACTCTGGTTCGATTTCATCAACTCAAAAGGACAGCCCTGAACGGGTTTGTCCAGATTCGGTCCATGAAAGAGATGCCAGCATTTTTGTCCCTTAATCTGATCTAGGGATAGCCCGGTTAAGGCCATTACAGACTCATTGGCTTCAATAATTGAACTTTCCTCATCGAGAATTAGGATAGGATTTCCGATAGCACGAAATATTGTCTCCCAGTCTTTCTTTGCAACTCGAAGGTCCTGTTCAGCTTTTTTCTGTTCTGTGATATCTGTCTGGGTTCCTACGAACCGTACCGGATGATTATTGTCATCATATTCAATGACTTTACCACGCACAAGCATCCATTTATACTCGCCATTTTTCATTCTGAACCGTTGTTCAACCTGGAAAACGTCAGATTTATGGTTGTAGTAGTCTGATAATGCTGTGTCTGCTATTGAGATATCATCTGGATGGACAAGATCTCTCCAATGCATACCTCCAAACTGCTCGATCTCTTCCTGGGTATAACCAAGAATTTCACAGCCACGTGGACTCAAATATGATTTTCCTGTTTTTACATTGACTTCCCAGTGACCTTCTTTTGCCCCTTCAAGAGCAAGCCTCATCCGTTCTTCGTTCTCTGCTAGAGCCCTTGTAGCTGTGATGCTTTTGACCGACCTTCTCACCTTATGGGCGAGTTCTTTAAACTGTGATTTGGGGTCTCCACCCTTTTGAAGGTAAAAATCAACTCCACTGTCTATTGCAGTTGCAACCACCTCTTCCCGGCCTCTTCCAGTAAATAAAATAAAAGGGATATCTCCAAAAGATGAGCGAACTTTGATAAGAAGTTCTATGCCATCCATAACCGGCATCTGGTAATCTGAAATGATGGCATCATATTGGGTTGTTTTTAGTTTTTCAAGTGCATCCTCTGCAGACTCAACGATATCTACTGTGAATCCTTCGGTACGTTCTAGAAATATCTTGGCGATGTCGAGTAACGTCGGTTCATCATCTACATATAATACCCGCAGAGGATGGGAGATCATAGGATCAGAGAAATGAATGAGAGAATTGTATATAAACATTGCATAGGAACTGGATGATCAAAATGAATTTATATCGGTTATCTCACCTTAATTCAATAAAACTGGTTACAAATATCAATAATTTTGATCCTATCCGGTGATTATTAGAGAAAGATGTCATCTGATTGATTGTCATAATTATTGACCGGTTTTTTTAATCGATCAGGAGAAGTGCCATCGGTGTAGGATGCCCGATTACTGGAAAACTGATTGAGATCCCGGCACGTTCTGCAGTTTTGATCATGTTGATAC
>CAZVAS010000060.1:0-4204 GCA_964625165.1 uncultured Methanospirillum sp.
ACACCGGTAGAAAGTGTTCCGGTCTTGTCAAAGATAACCGTTGATATTTCATGACAGATCTCAAGATATTTTCCACTTTTAATGAGAATACCTCTCTTGGCCGCATGACCTATCGCAGCCAGAACTGCTGATGGTGTTGCAAGAAGGATGGCACAGGGGCATGCCACTATCAACACTGCTATGGCACGGACAATATCCCTGCTCCAGACAAAGACAAGTCCGGCAATTAGTAGCATGAGCGGTGTATACCATCGCGAAAACCGATCAATAAACGGATGAGAGGGAGGCCTGCGAAGTCCTGCACTTTGCACAAGATTCACAACTTGAGCGTATGTTGACTGTGATGACTGCCTGATTGCCTCGATAAGAAGCACTCCGTCAAGATTCACACTCCCGGAACTGACGAAGTCTCCACTTTTCCGGAGAATTGGAAGACTCTCTCCGGTTAAACAGGATTCATCAAGTCCCGACTGTCCTTCCCTGATTACTCCATCTACCGGAACAATATCACCAGGTCTGACAACTACCAGATCACCTACTTGAATCAGATTCACATCAACAGAAACAGTTTCACCGTTCCTGAGCACATATCCGATCCTGGGATGTCGTTTAATTATTCCTTCTATATCTTTCTGTGATCTGGCGTACACATATGACTCTACTAACTCGCCGATTGCAAGAATTAGGGATATTTCAGCTGCGGTCGTGTACTCCCCAATAATTACTGCTCCAATGATTGCAAGGGCTGCAAGTTCACATACATTTCTCTGACCTTTCATCAGTCCGGAAGCTGCTTCGTACAGGATGGGAATCGCGGTCAGAGCAAGTGAGATAAGTGCAGAACCGGTTCCGATAAGTGGTTTTTCAGTTGCATACACTCCGGAAATAAAAGTGATCAACAGGAAAAATGCTGATACAGAGACGAGAAGTATCTCTTTCCGGTAAGCTGATTCTGACTGGTGAGAGGCGCAACTGCAACAGGAACTGCTGCAACTTGTATCAGAACATGATGAAGATTCTGATGTCATGATCAGATATTCTCGTTTATCTTTCTGAGAATGGCCACAAATTTTTCTGAATCTATTTCGCCAAGAATGGATGAGATCTCCTCAGCCAGACTCAGGTGATGCCGGTGATGCTCCTCATAAGCTTCGCGTCCTGTTGATGTGAGTTCGATGATGTATGAACGGCGATCATGCTCGGCCCTGATCCTGCATGCATATCCTCCTCGTTCAAGCCGATCAACAGTCATCGTGGTTGTACCGGTGGTAAGACCCAGCCTACCAGCCAGGTCCTTCATATTCATACGTCCGTAATGCCCAAGAACTTCAATAGCATGGGCATCAGCGATCTTCAGGTGACCTGCCTCGATGATTGAACTTTCCCATGAAGAGAATCTGTCAAAAAATTCTACTAATCCCTCATTTAACTCATCAATAAGAGGAGAAGGTTCAGCCACAGTAGGTTACCTCATTTTCTAAATTTGTTACTATCATATGATCAAATATCTTGATCATCAAACTATTTGAATTATGAGTAATCAGAAAAATAAAGAATTATTACACACCATGATCAGATGAGAACTATCACGAGAAAAAATGTTCAGATAGAGCGGGATACTCCCTGAATCATACATTCTGCACTTTCATCATCACATCCCATCTTTCGAAGAGTAACACCTTTGTTGTACCAGGTCTCTGAATTGAAGGGATCGCATTCAAGCGCTGAGTCATAGCAGGAGATTGCATCATTGAACCTTCCCATGAGATCATAGACATTGCCTTTGGCATGATGGGCACCGGCATGTGCAGGTTCCATCTGGAGAACCTGATCATACATCTCAAGAGCTTTCTCATAATTACCTGCCATCTGCATCTCAAGGGCCTGATGCATTGTTATCTCAGTGTAGGGATTTGTGATAATTACAGTTCTGCCAGGGGCACTGAACTCCTGACCCGTTACCATGACAGACATTTTTTTACCTCCTCAAACTTGCCCGGACTGGATTACACAGTCATACTGCCCTGATTTCTTTTCAATCCCACGTTCATCTGTGCCTATAATTTGTCAGATCATATCAATTGCCGAATCAGACATGACCTGACTTATGGTCCTGGACAGTCCAGTTTGGAATATCTATCCGGGATCAGGCAAAACCCCTGACCAGACAGGATATGAATATACCTATCACTTGTACCCCGTTTCTGGGGACACAGTTCATCTTAATAAGAGACGATATAGTTTTTCACTGCATGATTGCATGGCAGGTGTGTCATACAGATAAATTTCTTTTTATCTAATCGGTAATTTAAGAATTTTAAAAATAATGAATGAGATCTGATCTTTTGGAATAGAAGCTACACGCATATACGTGTGTGATACGAGTCATCAAATAACAGGAGCAGCATAGTATCTGCATCACGCGGTGAGATTATGAGAATTAGCGATGCATTAAGTGATTCCTGGGGTTTTGCTCAGGATGCTCTCTTTGGGAAATGGGTACGATGGATCATGCTGGTCATCAGTTCGATCATATTCCCGGTTATGTACGGCTATACCGTACGAGTCATGAGGGGAGTTGAACCAGCATATGAAGAAGAGTCTTTTTTCGGTCTGTTTATCGATGGGATCAAGTTGTGTGTCATCAACATCGTGTATATGATCATACCGATGCTGGCGTTCATTGCAACTGTGGGATATGCCATCATCGGTATCATCAGTTCTGGAAAAGAGATCACATTTGCCTCAGTTCTTCCGATAGTTGGTGGAGTCATCACCGGTCTTGTCATAACTATCATCCTGGCGATAATTTTCGGACTCCTTGGCATCATCGGATCAGTCAGGTTTGCAAGAACAGGTGAGATGGGTCAGGCATTTGCCATCGGCGAGATCATTTCAACAATCGGAAAGATTGGATGGTTTCATTACATCGTCTCTCTCATCGCTCTGATGGTTGTAGTCTTCTTCCTGATCATAATCATAACCATCATAGAATTAGTCCTCAGCATTGTTCCGATTGCTGGATGGATTATTGGATGGATTTTAAGCCTGTTCCTCGGCCCTTTCATCTCGTTGATGACAAGCAGGTTTTACTCACTCCTGTATGACACAGGAGTGTAATTTTTTATTCTGAACTAAACCTGTACTTTCCTTTTGGAACCAGGATCTCAAACCGGCAACTGGTTCCAAATGTTCCACGCTCTGTGATAACAATGTCAGATATTGAGAGGATCTCTCTGGTCAAAAATAATCCGTACCCGGTATTCTTTCCAAACCCACGCTCAAATATGATCTCTTTGTTCTCATCAGGAACTCCTGATCCATTATCTTCAACAGATATGATGAGCCCTTCAGGTTTTTCTTCTGCAGAGATTGATATCTCAGTGAGACCTTCTCCATGTCTGATGGCATTCTCAATAAGGTTGTAACAGACCTTCTCTAATAATGGATCAGCTAATATTGAGATGCCGGCTATGGTATTGCGTAACGTAACAGACCCAAGATCAACATCTTTTGCAGCCTTTCTGCAGACCTCCCCGACATCCTGCCAGACCGGTACCTTTAATCCAAGTTCCTGGTATGTTTTGGTAAAGGATACAAAATGTTCGATTTCAGCCATAGAACGTCTGATTGCTGTTACCGAATCGGACTGCTCCTGGGTAAGGGTGGTCTCTTCGAGGAGGAAGAGATGGGCCTTCGTAATCATGATCTTATTAATTATGTCATGACGGGTGATACTGGAGAGAAGATTTAATTTCTTATTGGCAATCAGGAGGGCCTCTTCATCCATCTTATGTGATGTAATATCACGTATCGACTCTATGGCACCGATGATCTCTCCCTTCTTGTTATAGAGAGGAGCTGCAAGGCAGGAGAAATATTTTACTTCGCCTGAGAACTCTGTCCGGAAACTTGTCTTCAGCAGATCACCGGAACGTTCGATGTCTGGGTATAAGGTGCCATTATAATCCTTAGAAGTGAGTGCAATATCTACCAGAATCGGCTGAGTTGTATTGTGGATTGCTTCTGAATGTGCGTAATTGTTCTTCCCAATCATCTCAGCTGATAATCTCCCGGTCAGTTTCTCTATAGCCCTGTTCCAGATGATGATCCTTCCTTCTGCATCGATGACAAAGGTTGGATCTGGAAGAAACTGTAGAATTGTTTTTATCTGCGAGTAGGACTCCTGCAAAGCTTCCTGCTC
>CAZVAS010000060.1:4304-9039 GCA_964625165.1 uncultured Methanospirillum sp.
GGTGCTTCTTTGCGGGAGATTCCAAACATCTCTTCTCCTGCCCGGTTCATCTGCACGAGGATATATTGATCAAAGAGAAGGATTGCATCGGCTGAAGACTGAAAAAGACGGATGTACCGCTCCTCGCTTGTTTTAAGTGAAGAAAATGTCGACTGTAACTGATCAGCCATCTGTTTGAATGACTCTGATAGTTCTCCGATCTCATCGTGTCGATCGAGTTCTACCCAGTCTGTCCAGTCTCCTTTGGCCAGGGATCGGGCAGACCTGTTTAGAGACAATACCGGTCTGGTAATCCAGCGAGCAAGTCCGATACAGAGGAGGATTGTTCCTATTACCGATACAATGATGAGAAGAATTGTCAGGTTATTGTTGGCATCAACCTTTGCCATGAAGTCTGATGCAGGTATGACGACTACAATCAGCCAGTCCAGCCCATGAGCATCCTGGTACGGTGAAACCTGTACCCATTCGCGAACTCCGTTGGCATCAAACTGGAACTGTTCCCGGGAAGTGATGTTAGTACGATTATTTATATGGTTTATCAGGTACCGGCTTGTTGATTGGACAACTGAATCACTTGAGTTGAGAGCAGACAACCTCACCAGTGTTCCATTCTCTTTGATGTAGGGATCTCCCGATCCTGATAACGCAACAAGGAGCCCGGATTTTTCTATGATAAAAGCCTGGCCATTATCTGATATCTGAAGATTCTGAAGAAATTCTCCGATACCTGCGAGTGTCAATGAGGTGTCCAGGACTCCGAGAAGGTTGTTTTGATCTGAATAGACCGGGACAACTGCATCCTGACTTACAACTCCTTCAACCCACATGTAGATGGGGGTCCAGGTAGATCTGCCAGCTGTTACTGCAGCCTTGTACCATGGTCGGGATCTGGGATCGTACGGTACCGGTTCAACAGTTTGTCGTATAGTACGGCCTTCGCTGTCAGTAAGGTACTCTACAAAAGAGAAGTTAGTACTCGCTCTGGAGAATCCGAGATATCTGTCAGTTCCATTAGCTATCCCCGGTGCCCCGACTGAAGATATGATGGTATAGTTTCCATCCTCTTCATTAGCGTAACAGATGGATTCTACTGTTGGGAACCGATATGAAAGAGCTCTGAAATATTTCTCAAGAACCGCATTCTTGTGGACATTGATTCCCCCATACTTTATACTGTCCAGGCAGAGTGAATTTACGAGGTGCGGGGTTTCAAGATAGACATCAAGATGTTGAACAATTCGATCTGATATCTCACCCTCTAACTGTCCTGCGAGATCTGATGTTGTGTACTGAGTATTAAGATACGCTAGAAGCCAGGTTATTCCCATGGCACAGATCAGCAGGACAACCAGCGAGACTGTAAGGACAGTTCGTAGTCTGAACTTTCCGATAAATCGCTTGACTGATTGAAGTACCATTGCAGAACCCACATATTATATTGACAGCACAATACTTGCGAAGGGGCAGATACCTTACATTATAAGTCTACTTTAATGAGTCTATCGGTACTGTTTTACGTGCTTTTTTATGAATCCCCATAGAAATATGAGGGAAAATCTACAGGACCTATCTTGACCCCTTCAACAATTGCCCGTATATCAGAATCAAATCATGCACCTCTGATCTGTGTAATTGTTGCTGCAATGCTCTTCAGTATCAGCACACCAGGTTCTAAACTAATTCTTTCAGATGCCGGACCATTAACCATCTGTGCTTTGATGTATGGGGGAACCATAACCGGTATGGGAGCATTCGCTCTTATCAGAAACCGGTATACAAGTGCACAAGGTGAAACTGAGGCACCTTTGGTACTTCGAAATCTTCCCGCGCTCACTGCATCTAGTGTATTCGGTTCAATTCTGGCTCCTGCGATGCTTCTTGTAAGTCTTCAGTATATCTCTGCACCTGAAGCATCTCTTCTCACCAGTTTTGTTGCAGTAACCAACACTGTCATTGCAGTTCTTTTCTTCAGGGAGGCTGTATCTTCCCGGATATGGATTGCTATCTCTCTGATCACAATCGGATGCATGAGCCTATCATTCACCTCTAATCTTACACTCCAGATTACCCCTGGGATTCTGGGAATATTTCTTACCTGTATATTCTGGGGATTTGAAGCAGGCTGGAACAGATCCCTTTCAGATCGGGATCCGGTTCAGATTCAGATTGCAAAAGGGTTCATCGCTCTTCCGGTGCTATTAACAGGAGCATATCTTGCTGGTGAACCTCTGCCAGCATTTTCCGGGGTTATTGGCGGAATGCTCTTGGGTTTCTTCTGTTACAGTGGACTGCCTATGATCCTATATCTGCTCAGTATGCGTAACCTTGGAATCTCACGTGCGGGATCACTCTTTGGCATAAACCCGATTTTTGGTATCATCTTCTCGTTCTTGATCTTCAGGGAGTGGCCAGGTTACTCTTTTGTAGTTTCATTCATCATGATGTTCATCGGAATGTACCTCATCTTCACCGAGACACACATCCATCTGCACCATCATCCGCCTCTTATACATGAACATAGGCACACCCATGATGATGGGCATCATCAGGATCACCATACCGATGAACGGTTCAAAAGAGAGGATATCGAGCCGCGATCTCATTCACATCTACATGCTCATGAAGAGATAACGCATGAGCATCCTCATCGCCCGGACATTCATCATAGGCACAGGCATCCAAAATAAAAGAGGTACAAAGAGATTTTTTATTTATCTTCTTTACCGGCAAGTCGCTTGGGTTGATCGTGTTTCTCATGTTCGCGCTGCTCGATTGCATCAAACCCTTTGATCATAAATCCGATCCTTGCTGCTTCCTTCTCCAGTTCTTCATCGCGCTTCTGAAGGATCTCAATAGTCTTGTTAAGTTTTTCGATGACTTCGGGGGCAGTTCTGGGTCTGGTTCCTTTTAGAATATCAAATACATCGTCCAGGTATATTCCTGATGTTTTTGATATTGCAACAGGCGAGAAATCACGGAGGCGTGAGAGGAGATCCGGAGGAATCGGAACACTCCATACAATATTTTCAATTTTCTTCTCTCTATCCCTGCTTCCAAACAGGAAGAGCACCCCAAGCCCAACCACCACAACTTTACCAGCCGTACATAACCCGGGTATGCTAATCATGCCAATCATACCCATTTCTGTATAGAAAATAGATAGTATTTTCGATAATGCCGAATCATATCGCCTATATATGACGTAAGCCAACATATAGCGGCAAATAACTCAAAAAATGATATCAGTCTTACTCGTAGATGATGAACCGGTTCTTCTGGATATCGGCCGTATGTTTCTTGAAAAACTGGGTGATTTTCAGATACATGTGGCACAGTCAGGAAAAGAGGCTCTCAGTAAACTTCAGGCAGGAGAGTACGATGCAGTAGTTTCTGACTACGAAATGCCTAACATGAGCGGTATAGTTCTTCTGCGAGAAGTCCGATCCAACTGGCCAGATCTTCCTTTCATCCTCTTCACCGGGAGAGGAAGAGAGGAGATCGTCATTGAAGCATTAAACAGTGGTGCAGATTTTTATTTACAGAAAGGTGGAGATCCACGAGCACAGTTCACAGAACTGGCTCACAAGATCAAAAAGTCGGTCTCCACCCGGAGTGCATCCACCAAACTCAGAGAGAGTGAGGCTACTTTCAGACAGTTCTTTGAGTCGGCAGGAGAGGCAATATTCATCCTCGATCATGACCGGATCGTAGACAGCAATCAACGGGGTATCTCGCTTCTGGGCAGGGATCGCGAGGCTGTGATCAGCACTGCCCCCTCTCAAATATCTACTCCTGTGCAGCCTGGCGGACTTACCGCAAAGGAACTGTTTGAACTGAATATTTTCAGGGCACTTTCTGGAGAAATTCCAGTATTTGAATGGCAGTTTGTCAGACCTGACGGATCTGTTATCGATACTGCGGTAACGATGAGTCAGATTGACATTCACGGCCATACACTTCTTCAGGCAATAGTCAGGGATATCAGCGCCAGGAAGCGTGAAGAAAAGAGCAGGATGCTGAACGAGATCAGGCTTGAGGCAATGATAGGACTCTATGCTATACGGGATAAAAGCCTGAAAGAGATCACTGATTTTGCTCTTGAGAGTGCTGTTACTATTACTGAGAGTCAGTATGGGTACCTTGCATTCGTGAGTGATGATGAGTATACGATGACCATGTACTCCTGGTCAGAACGAACAATTCATGAATGCATGATCTCTGAAAAACCTCTCTCGTATCAGGTAAAAAATACCGGACTCTGGGGTGAAGCAGTCAGGCAACGTCAGCCTGTAATTACCAACGATTATGCATCAGCTGCAGCCGACAGAAAAGGAGTGCTCCCCATTGATATCCCACTCAAACGTCACATGAATATCCCGATCTTCGATGGAGACAACATTGTAATGGTTGCAGGGGTTGCTAACAAGGTCGAGGAATATAATGACGAGGATGTTCGTCAGCTCAGTCTTCTCATGAATGGCATGTGGGGTATTGTCAGAAGGAAAAATACTGAAGAGATCCTCCAGAAGAAGAACTTTGAACTGGCTGCAGCGTATGAGCAGATCAGAATAACAGAAAACGAACTCAAGATGAGCGAAGGGAGATACCGGGGACTGGTTGAGAGGAGTGAAGACCTCATCATTATGCTCGATACCCAGTTTATCCCCGTTTATATCTCTCCTTCATTTTATGAGATGACCGGATACAAGATCTCGCAGGTCATTGGAAAACC
>CAZVAS010000060.1:9139-11897 GCA_964625165.1 uncultured Methanospirillum sp.
GTTGATGGAATAAAATATCTCATCGAGTTCACCCGTGATTACCAGAGTCTCGGTATTCGCGAGAGCGAATGGATAGATGCTGGTACTGCTTTTGATCAGGCTGCAGCACAACTATCTCTTAATGGTATTACTATTGAAAACAAGGTTTCAGGCATCTCTGTCCGGACAGACCCACTCTTCTCCCGAGCACTTTATAACCTGATGGAGAATTCACTCCGGCACGGTGGTCATGTCAATTGTATCAGAATGTATTCTAGATCTGAAGGCAGTTCACTCATTCTCATTCTCCAGGATAATGGTGTTGGAATTTTGCCTGAAGAGAAGAAACGAATTTTTCTCCAGGGTGTCGGACATAACACCGGCCTGGGTCTCTTCCTGGTTCATGAGATCCTCACCTCAACCGGACTTACCATCAGTGAAACAGGGGTACCTGGAAAGGGAGCACGGTTTGAGATTCATATTCCCGCCGGGTTGTTTAGAATCCAAACTCCGTATCATACCTGAACGATTTACAACTTCTGCATAGGGATCTCTACGCAAGGAGTACCATTTTTACCAGAAGACTCTCATAGCAGTCAGGGTAACCTTATGGTAATCGGTGAGTATCATGGGACGGATTAAGTTTCTTCTCTTCAGCCTTGTTCTGGTTATGGTCATATGTTGTCTTTTTTCTGCATGTCTTTCTACAGACCGAAGTGGAAAAATGCCTGTACAGTCAGTGGTTACTGCTAACGCCACCCCGGTTACAGATACCAGATCAGATACCGGAGCAAATGGTTCAGCCAGGAAACCAGATGCGATAGAAACTCCCCTCCCTATCGTTTCTGGCACAGGGGTCATACTGTTTCAGGATCTTGAGGGAGGGGCATATACTATAAAAGATGACAATGGCCGCCATTACCAGCCATTATCTCTTCCATCTGATCTCAAAGTAAATGGAACCAGAGTTTCGTACCAGCTACAACCGGTTCATGACATGGTCTCTGCTATAATGGTTGGAGATCCCGTGCAAGTGATATCGATCGAACCGGTAGCAGGAAGTAAAATAGCCAACAGGTCTGAACCTTTCCTATCATTTGAGAAGGCAGCAGGAACTACCGGATCTTATGAAGAGCTGAAGATATTTGCTGATAAGCATGGTGAGGTTACTAAATGGACACAAATCCAGTCTATTAATCTTTCAGATTCGGAGATGGATAACCTCACTTCCCTGTGTACAAGAACTAACTTCACTACTATAAAACCCCAGACATTGCCTGTAAACCCTTCTCCTAGTGCAGTTATCTATACCCTCAGATACCAGAATCAGACCATCAAAGCATCAAATGGATCGATCCCTGTATTACTTGAACCGGTAATAGAGCATCTTGAAAACATTATGGGAAAATATACGATATCCCCGATAACTGCAAATAAAACACTTGAAAATACAGCATGGTACCTGACATCCTACCTTCGCAAAGACGGCATACCTGTCCGGCTCGTCAACAATACAAAAATTTCCATACTATTTGGAAAAGATAATACTCTATCCGGTTCATCAGGATGCAATTCATATAATGGTCTTTACAATCTGTCAGGCACCAACCTTTCATTCTTGAAGATTGTAGGGACCCGGATGGCCTGCCAGGACCAGACTACCATGGAGACCGAATCCATCTACCTCAAACTGCTTGAACGGGTTGCAATGGTATCAGGTTCTGACAGAAACCTCACAATGGCTGACAGGAACAATACAACCCTTCTGACATATATTCAGATGAAAGAATAACATTTCCAAATTGTTATCGAAGATCTCAAAAACTCACATCTCTTTAATCTTTTCTTTCTCATTCACGATATCTATTTATAGATACATCCGTAATGTCAACACATCCACCGGAGAGCCGCACTGATTCCAGGAGCCAAGGGTTCGGTGAGGAGGGAGGATCATGTTTATTGATGACATAAAAATCGGAAAGAAACTCATCAGCGGTTTCCTCATCGTTGTTGGAATAGCGGTGATCATCTCAGTTATCGGGTACTTCTTCATCGCTAATATGGACTCGATGATGAATGAGATCTATCAGGATCGTCTTCTCCCAACCGACCAGTTGGGCAAGATAGAGTCTTCTCTTCAGATGATCAGGGGTGAAGCTTACAAAGCTATTCTTCTTCCTGATGAGAGGGAAGCCAGTCTGAAGAAGGCAAGGGATGCCATAGATGTAATTAACGCCCAGCTTGCACTGTATAAGCAGAAGAAATTTATTGGTGATGAAGAACAGCAGGTCAAGAATTTCGAGAAAGCCTGGGGTTCATATCAGAATGAAGTGGGAAACGTCCTGACAAATATCTCGGCCGGGAAGACTGATTCAGCACTTGCGGGAATTGCCGCAGGGAGTGCAACAGCTAAAGCCAGGGGTGAGATAGATGTTGCAATGACCTCACTGAGGAAGACCAACCTTGACCGGGCAGATGAACTCAAGAAGACGGAGGATAAAGACTCTGACTTTGCCATGATGGCGATGACATTATTGACCATTCTGGCAGCAGTTGTCGGTATCGCTCTTGGCATATATCTGACACGGAGTATCACAAAGCCACTTTCCCAGACTGTTACGATGCTTGAGCATCTTTCACTTGGAAAACTTGGGATGAGACTAAATCTGGTCCGTAAGGACGAAGTCGGAGTCATGGCACGTACCATGGATAATTTTGCCGACTCTCTTCAGAATGATATCATTGGGAAGATGAAAGATATCGCAGATGGTGTCAAGAC
>CAZVAS010000060.1:11997-13559 GCA_964625165.1 uncultured Methanospirillum sp.
ACAGACACCATGATCAGTGACATCTCCAGGCAGATGGGTGAGATCGGAAAGATTGTAAAGGTGATAAGCGACATCGCAGACCAGACAAATCTCCTGGCATTAAATGCTGCAATCGAGGCTGCTCGTGCAGGTGATGCTGGTCTTGGATTTGCTGTAGTTGCTGACGAAGTAAAATCCCTTGCCCTCGAATCTCAGAAGTCTGCTGAGAATATTGCAGGAATCATCGGGACTCTCCAGCAGATGTCAAAAGAAGTAAATGAGGCAATGGAGGGCTCATCGAAAGAAGTGAAGGCGGGTAGCGCAGCTGTATCGGAAAGCCTTGCAGTCTTTAGTGATATTGTAAAATCGATAAATGATATCAGTTCTCACATGGGTGAGGTAGCTGGAGCAACACAGGAACAGGCTGCATCAGTCCAGGAGATTACAGCAAGTGTGAACGAGGTTGGAGGCCTGATCGAGCAGACTGCCAAAGAGGCGATCGGATCTGCAGCAGCCAGCGAGGAGGCATCTGCTGCACTCGATCAGATCTCACAGGTTATCACCAGTCAGGCCGAATCAGTTAACAGAATCTCCCGGGAGATGGGAAGATTCACCGTCTGATTCGAATCTGACATTTTTTTTCAATCGCTATTTTTACTATTTCCAGATATCCTTGGAACAGGATAGCATATTACCGGGAATAACCCATATGCTCAGGATATGATCCTTCAGGGACGGGGAATTTCCAAGGGAACAGCAGGAGGACCGTTACTCATCGGCCCAGATCCTATCTCATTTCTATCCGGAGTTGACCCGGAGACCGGTATCGTGATGGAGAAAGGACATCCTCTCGAAGGAAAAGATATAACCGGCACTGTTCTTGCATTTGAGTACGGAAAGGGTTCGACAGTCGGGAGTTATATCCTCTATGCATTGTCCAGAAGTGGTCATGCACCCGCTGCGATCATCAATACAGAAGCCGAGACCATCATTGCTGTCGGTGCAATCATCGGACATATACCAATGGTAGATCGTCTCTCTATTCCTCTCACCGATCTTCCGGCAGGAACATTTGCTGAAGTGAATGGCACTGATGGAACTGTAAGTTTCGCATAACTCGTATCAGATCCTGAATCAGGTCTTCGCTGGTCAGCTGGGTCAAAAAAGAAGAAGTGAGATTACACGTACCGGTATTCCTGAACTGATCCCGGGTTCATGAATGTATACTTAAAATCGGTACAATAATCTGATATTGTCTTCACTTCTGCTATAGCCTGTTTCTCAAACTGATCAGCAATATTCTGATATCGGTGAGCAGTCTGTAGTGAGTCAGTATCACCGCCCTTCTCCTGGTAGTACACAGCATTTTTCAGGTTTGTAGCGTAACTCTCCATGTCGTTCAGATACCTGATATATTTCAGGAACACGATCTGTTCTCTGCTGTTGAGTCCTGGAAAAACCGTCTTTTCTGGATTTGGTACATCAAGTTGATATGTCTTCTTCAGATCCTGTACCTGTATCTGCAGAGTAAGAGCCTGTTCCTGGACCTTCTTCCAATCAAGTGCTCCTCTGGATTTTTTTAT
>CAZVAS010000061.1:0-7614 GCA_964625165.1 uncultured Methanospirillum sp.
TTGTCTGTTCAATCGTGATGTTCTTGCTTGAAGCGATCTCATCGACAAAACTTTTTAGGTCTGATTCATCCAGCACCTGATTCTGTGGCTTCTTTTTGTACCCGAATACTACGGACGCACTGGTTTGTGGTTCTTCGATTGTAAACTGAACCCCCTTATTATCAGAAGTTCCTATCTCGTTATACTGCCAGGTCGGGGGAACTTTAAATGAATATCCGTTATCTGTGGATTTTGATACCCAGTCTGATGTGTCAAGAGCCAGAACAGGCATTGATATGAATAATAGGAGCATGAACAGAAAGATCCGTTTCATGATCAGAGATCAACACGAACAAAGAAAATATTACCTCACACTTCCTGGAATATTCAGTGGAATCTCTTCCGGATAATAAAATGAATACCAGATGATCTGAAAAATCGCATGACTGATCTGAATACTCCTGAAGAATTACAGGGAGATTTCAATGGTATGTTATTCCACATCGCTTCGGGTATCGAAGTTCATGAATCATTTTTGTCGGACAGTGAATTCAAAAATAATATCCGTCTGGACCATACTCAATGGTTCATTACCAGGGGTACAAGATAGATTATCCTGAAACGTAAAGAAATTTGAATTTAAAAAGCCTACCCGCAATATCAAAAATGTAAGGATAGGTTTACGATCAGGTGATTATTATAAGATCATCTAGCGATGGTAAACTTTACACCTGAAGGAAAGATTTCTCCTGCCTCTTTTACGGTTACATTCCAGGTTCCAATAGAACTTGTATTAGGAATATTGAATGAGCCGGTAAGGGAATTTGAAGAGGTCACATTTACTCCATTTGCAATGATGCTCTTAGGATCTTTTACGTCACCATTTTCCAGATATACTTTGATATTTCTCGAGAGTTCAGTTCCATTTAGTGTAAATGCGACATACTGTCCAGGTTTACCTGTAGCGGGGGTTATTGAAGTAACGCTAGCCTTTACATTTGACCCGATAACCGCGTTCGCATGTGCTGTTTCTGATGTATTACTTGCCGTAACTATGCCGATAAACACCAGAGTGATGATAAAAATCAGGGAATAACCTAATAATTTCAATTTCATGTAAAACGTGTATTATTTTACAATTGATCTGATAATAGAATTATTATCACATGTTGTTCTGGTCATCGACCGGAAATAAAATCAGGATAGTATTACTATATCCGGTTTGTTACAGATTAAGGTTAGATTCCTCAAATGGAATCATCGCGGAGCACGTAAACCAGAGCCCCGGCTGATGCATATCCGGATATCTATTTACTGAAAAAAGATCCTATACGAATAGTAAATTTTCAATTCCGAAATGAATGTTCGGGAGGTATTCTGTCATGAACTTCAACAATTTTACCCTAAAATCACAGGAGGCCGTTCAAAAGGCCATGGAGATCGCGGCAGCAAAACAGAATCAGGCTATTGAGAATGCACATCTGCTGAAAGGGATCCTGATAGTTGATGAGAATGTTACCCCATACCTCCTGAAAAAACTCAATGTTAATCTTGATTCTCTCACCCGTTCACTCGACCGGATTGTAGATTCATATCCCAAAGTGAGTGGCGGTGACCAGTATCTCTCACAGGATGCAAACAGAGCCTTACAGAGATCTACTGCTCTCTCCCAGGAGTTCAAGGATGAGTTCGTATCCATCGAGCATCTTCTCCTTGGAATAATGTCTGTGAATGATCCTACATCACGACTGCTCAAGGAAAACGGAGTAACAGAGAAAGAACTGAAGACCGCTATCCAGAATCTGCGTAAAGGATCGACTGTACAGAGTCAGACTGCTGAAGAGACCTACAATGCTCTGAATCAGTATGCCAAAAACCTGAATGATCTCGCAGGTAGCGGAAAGTTAGATCCTGTTATCGGCCGCGACGAAGAGATCCGCAGAGTGCTTCAGATCCTCTCGCGGAGAACAAAGAACAACCCGATCCTCATCGGAGAACCGGGTGTGGGCAAGACTGCGATTGCAGAAGGTCTGGCACACAGGATCATCGATGGTGATGTACCGGACAACCTGAAGACCAAACAGATCTTCTCACTTGATATGGGCGCCCTGATTGCAGGGGCAAAATATAAGGGAGAATTTGAAGAACGTCTCAAGAGCGTTATCAAAGAGGTAGTGTCAGCAGAGGGTGAGATCGTCCTGTTTATCGACGAGATACACACCCTGGTTGGTGCAGGCGCCAGTGAAGGAGCAATGGATGCTGCAAATATCCTGAAACCTGCTCTGTCCAGGGGTGAACTTCACGTAATCGGTGCAACAACCCTGAAAGAGTACCAGCGGTATTTTGAGAAGGATAAAGCACTTGAACGCCGGTTTCAGCCGGTCATGGTTGATGAGCCTGACATACCTGATGCAATCTCCATACTTCGTGGAATCAAGGAAAAGTACGAGACTCACCATCATGTCAGAATTAAAGATGAGGCGATCATCGCAGCAGTTGAACTCTCACAACGCTACATCTCTGACAGATTCCTTCCGGATAAAGCAATAGATCTCATCGATGAGGCGGCATCCAAACTTCGTCTTGAGATCAACTCAGTTCCTGAAGAACTTGAGATGATTGAGCGAAGAATCCGTCAGCTTGAGATCGAACGTGAAGCCATCAAACGGGAGAAGGACCAGGAAAAGCTGAACTCTCTGAATGAGGAGATCGGAAACCTAACCGACGAGCGAAACCGGTTAAAAGTAAAGTGGCAGTCAGAAAAAGATATCGTTGAACAGATACAGCAACAGAAGAACGAGATCGAGACACTCAAGTTTGAGGCAGAGAGTGCAAATAGGAACGGAGATCTCGGTAGAGTAGCAGAGATCAGGTACGGCCTCATTCCTGCAATCGAGAAAAAGATCGAGACATTGAAAGATAAACTCACCGATCTTCAGAAAGATTCTGCGATGGTGAATGAAGAAGTCGATGCTGAGGAGATTGCTGAGGTGGTATCACGTTGGACCGGGATTCCAGTTAGCAGGATGCTCCAGAGTGAGAAGCAGAAACTCCTCACACTTGAATCGGAACTCCATAAACGCGTCGTCGGTCAGGATGAGGCCATCGGTGCCGTCTCTGATGCTATCCGGAGGAGTCGTGCAGGTCTTCAGGATACGAAACGCCCGATAGGGTCATTCATCTTTCTTGGAACCACCGGTGTCGGGAAGACAGAACTTGCCAAGGCTCTCGCTGAGTTCCTCTTCAACAATGAGAACAGTATGGTTCGTATTGATATGTCCGAGTATCAGGAGCGACATACAGTCTCAAGATTAGTCGGAGCACCACCTGGTTATGTCGGGTATGAAGAGAGCGGACAGTTGACCGAAGCGGTGAGGAGAAAGCCATACTCAGTAGTTCTTCTTGATGAGATTGAGAAAGCCCATCCAGATGTTTTCAATATCCTTCTACAGGTTCTAGATGATGGGCGTCTTACAGACAACAAAGGTCGAACTGTTGATTTCAAAAATACCATCATTATAATGACCTCAAACATCGGGTCTCATATCATCCAGGAAAATCTTGAACAGGTCACAGATCTGAACAGGGACGAAGTGTTTGACATGACCAGAGAGCAGATCATGGTTCTCCTGAAAAAGACCATCAGGCCCGAGTTTCTCAACCGGATCGATGAAGTCATCATGTTTAAACCCCTCACCAGAAATGAGATCGAGACTGTAGTAAAACTGCAGATCGGGCAGATCCTAAAGATGCTCGAGAAGAACGACGTCAATTTCGTTGCAACCGATCAGGCAGTCAGATTTATTGCAGACCGCGGATTTGATCCTCAGTTCGGAGCAAGACCTATCAAACGGGTAATTCAGAAAAATCTGCTTAATGAACTCTCAAAAATGATCCTGGAAGGAAGAGTAACAAAGGAGAAGGAGATCGTTGTTGATGAAAAGAATGGAGTTCTGGTCTTCTCAAATAATTAAAAGGATGCTTTCTCGTTTTTTGTGACGTAGATGAAGAAAATTCCAATTGAATTGGAGAAAAATTCATCAATATTTTTTCTTTTTTTTGAAAAGTTCTCTGATACAAATGAAGAATTCTCCAAAAGGAGCCCAAAAATTTTTAAACCATTTATTCATACAATAAAATATTCATGATGTTATTTGATGGGGAAGAAATGGTCTGGACTCTTTGGAGTAAAGACCTTTCTGAAGTTATACACAGTACGTCATGATATACGGGGGAATGAATGGCAATTAAAGCCACGTCAAAGAAATCAGCGGCAAAAAAGCCGGTAAAGCAGGCAGCTAAACCAAAGAAGACCAGTCCGGCAAAGACCAGAGTTGCTGCTAAGAAGACAGATCTGCCGACTGCTGCAGTCATGAGGCTCGCAAAAGCGAATGGAGCCGAAAGGGTTGGAGCTGATGGGGCTGCTTCAATTCTGGCATTTGCAGAAGAATACATTGCTAAACTTGTCAGGGAAGCTACAAAAATTGCCTCTGATGCAGGACGAAAAACTCTCAAAGGGGAAGATGTCGAGAACGCATCTCAATTCATCTAACTCTTTTGTTTTATCTTTGATTCATCTTCGCCGATAACTCATTCTTCAGATAAGCCTGGTTTTATCTTGAGCTAATGCGATTCTGACTATATTAGCCAGATAATGCATAAAGTACAATCCAATTTATAACTACTGGATGTGAAGAATTATTCAACCTAACATATGACACAACCTCTCCTTTCAATCCTGTACGTTGATGATGAACCATTGTTACGAGTTGCCACTGCAGAATACCTGAGAAAATACCAGATGATTGTGGATACAGTATCATCTGGACCAGAAGCACTCATATCAATAGGAAAAAAGCAGTACGATGCAATTGTCTCTGATTATCAGATGCCAGGTATGAATGGAATCGAACTCTTGCGGACAATCAGGAGTAGATCAGATATACCGTTCATTCTTTTCACTGGAAGGGGGAGAGAAGATGTTGTCATTGAGGCTATCGAGAGCGGAGCTGACTTTTATCTTCAGAAAGGAGGACGTCCTACTCCACAATTTACCGAACTCACCCATAAGGTCAGGACGGCAGTTCAACGAAGGAGGGATGCTGCCCTCTTATCTGAAAATGAACTGAGATTCAAGTTGCTTATTCAGAACTCTTCAGATATTATCAGAATTCTTGATAAAGATGGTATAATCATCTTTGACTCTCCTTCTTCATCACAGATTCTCGGATATCCGGAAGGATATTTTATCGGGCGTAAGGCGTTTGATTTCATTCACCCTGATGATCAGAAACTGGTCATGTCAGATTTCCTGGATGTTCTGAATATGACCAACACTCATTCCCCGACTGAGTACAGGGTTCGCAAAGCAGATGGAAGTTATCTCTTTGTAGAATCGATTGGATCAAATCTCCTGGGTGTTGCGGGTATAGACGGGATTATCACCACCACCCACTCTATTCAGAATTTAAAGACTGCCGAATATGAGATCAGGAGAATGGCTGAGGACCTCTCTTCTGCATATGAGGAATTAGCAAAAAGTGAAGAGGAACTCAGACAAAATTACCATATTCTAAAAGTTCGTGAAGAAGCCCTTGCAAAGAGTGAAGAGCGTTTCAGAAGTATGGCCGAGCGGTCATCAGATCTTATCATTCTTCTTGACACCACGTTCTCACCCTCATATGTATCCCCATCATCCCGCTTGATCACCGGGTATGATCCAGAAGAACTGATCGATCTGAAAGAATCATTTTCCAAGGTATTATTTTCAGAAAATTCTGATGACTTTTTCGTCGGTGTAAAAAGAGCATCTCATGGCGAACTTGTAGAGAATCTGGAACTACAGATACAGAAACAAGATGGAAATCTGGGCTATGTAAGCCTGAATATCGTCCCTTCATCTGTTGATGATTCTCTGACCGGTGTTCAGATTGCTATCAGGGATATCACCCGTGCAAAACAATCAGAACTACAACTTCGCGAGAGTGAAGAGAAGTTCAGAACCCTGATTGAATATTCACTGGATGGTACACTGATTCTTGATCCAATTGGAAATATAAGATTTGCATCTACTGCTGCTGCGGAGATGCTTGGAGCAGATCATCCAGATGAGATCATCGGAAAGATAAACGTCATGCAGTTGGTTGCTCCTGAATCAATTGATGATGTAATTAAAGATTTTGAGACTGTAGCCAGTGGAATCGATGGGTATATCGCCAGGTATAAGATCATCACAATGAAGCAGGAGATTCGATGGTTAGAGAGTGTCGGAAAAACTATCCTCTTTCAGAATCTACCATCAATTCTCATATCTATACGAGATATCACCTCAAAAAAGCAGATCGAAGAAGCTTTACAGAGGACATCAGAGGATATGGAGCAGATAATCAGGAACATGAACTCTGCATTCATCATATGGGAGTCTGTTTTTGATGATACAGGATCTTTGATCAGTTTCAGATTTGGGTATTTTAATGATGCGTATGCAGAGATCACCGGATTGAACCTGAAAGATGTCAGGGGAAAAGATATTTTAGAAGTATGGCCAGGGCTTGAACTAAGTTGGGTGAATATCTACAGGTCTGTGGCAACAACCGGTACACCTCATGTTTTTGAGAAATATCATGAACCCACCAGACGATGGTATCACTGCAATGCTTATCGTCCATCTGATTCTCAGGAACGTGTCTGTGTCATCTTTAGTGACATTTCAGACCGAAGGGCTGATAAGTCAGCATTTGAAGCACTTGTACGGAGCATGGTCGGGACTACCGGCGTCGAATCTCTGTATCTTATTACTGAAACCATCAGTTCCTGGCTTGATGCAGATTGCGTCCTGATTGGTGAAGTTCAACAGGAGATCGATAGAGTACATGTTCTCGCAATGCATCTTGACAAGATGCCGGTACAGGATTTCATGTACACATTCAAAGGTTCACCTTGTGAAAGTGTCATAAAGAACGGCTTTAGTGTCTACCCTGACAATGTCGCGTCACTTTTTCCCGATGACAAGGATCTTACTGATCTCAATATTAAAGGGTATGTAGGTACACCGCTGTATAATTCTGCAGGAGATGCTTTTGGAATCCTCTGTATTTTATTCAGGAAACCGATTTCAATCTCTGACTCTCTGCGGGAAATTATTGATATTATTGCTGTTAAAGCAGCAGCAGAGATAGAACGTGCCCATATTGAGCAGGAACTTGTGACAAGTAAAAATCTGCTCAATGAAGCTATGAGCATGGCAAAGCTTGCAGCATGGGAGTATGATTCTGAAACAAAGCACTTCACCTTTAATGATCGGTTTTTTGCATTATATGGTACAACTGCAGACCAAGAAGGTGGATACCACATGACTGCAGATCGATATGTTCGCGATTTTGTCCATCCCAACGACTATGAACTTGTCAGGAATGAGGTGGGAAAAGTAATGGTCGCTTCAGATCCTACATATGTTTCCCATCTTGAGCATCGGATCATTCGGAGAGATGGGCCGACTCGATCAATATCAGTCAGAGTTGCTGTATCAAGAGATTCATCAGGGAAACTCATCAAGACACATGGTGTAAACCAGGATATCACCGAACGCAAAGGGGCAGAAGAAAGGACGCAAAGGGCGAATAAACAGCTCAATCT
>CAZVAS010000061.1:7714-13356 GCA_964625165.1 uncultured Methanospirillum sp.
CTTACCACAGATATCCAGGAAGTATCTGTCTTTGCTAATCCCATGTTGAGTGCAGTCTTCTCAAATCTTCTTGATAATTCAATCCGTCATGGTCAGAGGGTGACCAGAATCAGTATATTCACATACGAAGCTGAAAATAATTTGATTATTCTGTGGGAAGACAACGGAGTCGGGATCATCACCGAAGATAAAGAAAATATCTTTGAACGGGGATTTGGGATGAATACCGGTATCGGATTATTTCTAGTCCGGGAAATTCTTGCATTTACTTCGATAACTATCAGAGAGATCGGTGAACCGGGCAAGGGTGCACGGTTTGAGTTAACCGTGCCCTCAGGAGCCTTCCGTAGAACTGAAGAGTAGTAGCCTGATTATTGTGAGATTCAAAAAGATCAACCGGTGAGACGAGAAAACCCATATCTGATAAACACAGGTAAGGTATAGGAACTGTATGAAGAATCACATAATTATCAGTGCAGTACTGCTTGTTATGGCAGTTTTAATCGCCGGAGTATCAGCAGAAACTGTTGAAGATTATATGGCAAAGGGTGCTGCTTTTGACAACCAGCAGCGGTACACTCAGGCAATTGATTCGTACGATCTTGCACTCAAACTAAATGCATCAGATCTGAATGCACAGTTCTGCAAGTCACTTGATCTTTACAAGGCAAAACGTCTCTCTGAATCACTTGCAAATTTCAAGAAGACTACAGAACTTGATCCCAAGAATGCAACCGCATGGTATTACCAGGGCAAGATCAACGAAGAACTGGGCAACAAGGATGATGCCCTAGATGCAAATAACAAGGCCCGGATGCTCGGGTATATTGTATAACCATCATATCTTTTTTGGATCAGTCATTACATTTTTTGAAATTATTATTACTGGCTACAATGGTCAAGTTTTTCTTGCAAGGTTTGTAACCAAAGCGCTGGAAAGGAAAAAAAGGATTAATTTCTGAAACTATGAATTGGGGCAGGAATTCTTCCACCACGATTGATAAAATCACTGCAACTGAACTTATTTACCTGCTGGACCGGTGCATGACCCAGAAGACCACCAAACTCAACCATCTCTCCAACATCTTTTCCAATCACCGGGATTAACCGTACAGCAGTTGTTTTTTGGTTGATCATACCGATTGCCGCTTCATCAGCGATTATTCCGGATATTGTTGATGCAGGTGTTGAGCCTGGGATAGCTATCATATCAAGTCCGACAGAGCATACACAGGTCATAGCCTCCAACTTTTCAAGTGTCAGGGACCCCCGGTTTACGGCATCTATCATCCCCTGATCCTCGCTGACCGGAATAAAGGCGCCACTGAGACCTCCAACAAATGAACTTGCCATGACTCCTCCTTTCTTCACCTGATCATTTAAAAGGGCAAGAGCAGCTGTCGTTCCCGGTGCACCGACTGATTCAAGCCCCATCTCTTCAAGAATTTCGGCAACACTATCCCCAACCGAGGGGGTCGGTGCAAGAGAGAGATCGATTATTCCGAACGGGATACCGAGCCGTTCTGAAGCTGCCTGTGCTACGAGCTGTCCTGCACGAGTGACCTTGAATGCCGTCTTCTTGACAGTCTCACAAAGGACCTCAAAGTCTTCTCCTCTTACTCCCTCAAGTGCATGCTTGACAACTCCCGGTCCACTGACTCCAACATTGATTACCGCATCAGCCTCCGAGATACCATGAAACGCACCGGCCATGAACGGGTTATCGTCCGGAGCATTACAAAAGATAACGAGTTTTGTGCATCCAAACGAATTATTATCTTTGGTCGCCTCTGCCGTCTCCTTTACAATGGTACCCATGAGTTTTACGGCATCCATGTTGATACCGGTCTTAGTCGACCCGATATTTACTGAACTACAAACCCTCTCGGTGTGAGCGAGTGCCATCGGAATGGAACGGATAAGGTTCTCATCTGTCGTCGTCATTCCCTTTGATACGATAGCAGAATAACCACCAAGAAAGTTTACGCCCATGTCAAGAGCAGCCTTATCCAGGGTTTTTGCTACTGATACAAAATCTTCAGTTGATTTGCAGGCCTGACCGGCAATGAGCGCTATCGGTGTTACTGAAATCCTGGTATTTACGATTGGTATACCATACTCGCGTTCGATCTCTTTTCCGGTTGAGACAAGGTCCTTTGCCAGTCGTGTAATTTTTGAGTATATCTTCTGATTTAAGGCGTTAAGATCTGAATCAGCACAGTCGAGAAGGCTGATGCCGAGTGTGATGGTTCTCACATCAAGCTTCTCCTGCTCAATCATTTTGTTGGTCTCATTGACCTCGAAAATATTTATCATGAGAATCCGTCAGATCCGGTGCATCTTCGTAAAAATATCCTCACGCTGGCACCGGATTTTTACCCCTATCTCATCACCAAGACGTTCAAGGTCTGTCAACATTTCAGAATATGGTTTTTGTAAGTGGTCGGTATCAACGATCATCATCATATTGAAGTAGCCCTGGACGATCGTCTGTGATATATCCTCGACATTGACCTGATTATTAGCAAGATATGTACAGACCTTTGCGATGATGCCGACAGTATCCCTGCCAAGTACGGTTATTATTGTTTTAGTCATATGAATGATTAGTCCTGAATTAGTATTGGTGCTGACAGAAATTATACCTGATACAAAAGAACCGGTATAAATGGTTCTATTGCAGGTTTTCAGGTTTCCTGTTCTGTTGAATTTTTATCCGGTTTTTTCAAGGAATGGTACGCATTCTGGCAGGAAAAGTGATAGTAATACCACAGCTCTAATCGCACCAAAAAATGAATATATATTATTATGGAAGGCCGGTTGATGCCTTCAGATAATGATAGCCCGCAAAGAAGAGCATGAACGCCAGAACTACCACAAGTGCCCAGACCAGTCTCATCATCCGGTCTTTGGGATCCATATCTGCATATCTGCCTGACCGCGATCTTCTGGTATCATAAACCGGTGACCCTCCATCGATCTCTGCACCACATTTTGGACAAAACCGAGCCGAATCACTTAATTTTTCACCACAACTTGGACAATACATACTATCTCTGAATATAGTGTAGGTGGAGGTGAATTAAATAATTCATGGGAAAGTATTCCTTTCGACTTGTTGTCCTTTGCAATATCTGGAAAATTTATTAAAGTTCTTGAAATGTATGAAAAATCGGATGATATGAATTGAAATATGAAATCCGTATAAGGATTACGAGAATTTTACATCATACCATTATCGCGAACGTGTTGAGGGGGATAACCCCCTGAATTGTAGGAAGAATAAGTTGTAGGATTACTCTTTGAGTGGGTTATGCATTTTTCTTTGCTAAACTCCTACTCCTGTCATCTGGTGGATGACGGTGTGATGAATAGTAGTTGCACTGCCCAACATATATAATTAACGAAGTCGCCATCGACATTTCACGAACTTTTCGAGATACTGTAATTCAACTTCTATGTGAATATCTAGTAATAATATGATAATTCATCATTCTTAGGTTATTTTAACTAATTTGGCATCCTATCCCAAATGTGATCTGTTCAATTTTGCTGATACATAACTCGTGCAATATGCCGTTTTTATGATCCGGTTTATTCGCGGGATCAGACATGATCATCTCCAGAGATACCACTGAAATTTGATACTTATTTTGCTCTTCACAGATCAATATCTATAAGGTACACATGGCTTATGTCCACCGGATAGAGATCCGTTATAAGGCAGACCCCCGCCTTACAGTCAGAACCGATCGGATACGTTCACTAGGGATTCCAATAGAAGAACTTCATCTCGTCGATGTTTACACCATCTCCACGAACTCAAAAGATTTCACTCCTGAAGAACTGAAAGAGATCGGACTGCAACTGAGTAACCCGGTGGTACAGAAATGTGCTGTGGACGAAGCCACTCAGGCATACTTTGACTCTGCCATAGAGGTTGGGTTTCTTCCCGGTGTGACTGATAACGTGGGCACAACAGCACGGCAGACCATTGAAGATTTTACAAAAAGAAAATTTCAGCCCGGTGAAGCAGTATACTCCTCGCACTTGTATTTTGTATGTGGAAAACTTTCTTCAGAAATGCTGCAATTGCTGGCCGCAACATTAGCAAACCCACTTGTGAACCGTGTCCACATCAAATCCAGGCAGGAGTATGGAACAAGTGGTATGGATCGTGTTGTTCCACTTGTTGATCTCCATGAACTTCCGACAGCCGAACTTGTTGATCTCAACCTTGATGACCAGGACCTCATCCGCATCGGGAAAGAAGGGATCATTGATCCTGCTACCGGTCAGAGAAGAGGGCCGCTAGCCCTGGACCTGGCACAGCTCCAAGCAATCCGTAATTACTTTGATGGTAAAGGAAGAAAACCAACAGACGTTGAGATAGAGTCACTTGCCCAGACATGGAGCGAACACTGTAAACATACTATCTTTGCTTCAGCAATGGACGATGATGTTCCAAAAGGCCTGTATAAAACGTTCATTCAGGCAGCCACCAACAAGATAAGAACAGAAAGAGGGGATAAGGACATCTGTCTCAGTGTCTTTTCAGACAACTCTGGTGCAATAATCTTCGACGATGAGTACTTAGTCACCCATAAAGTTGAGACTCATAACTCCCCATCAGCTCTCGATCCTTTTGGTGGAGCCCTCACCGGTATAGTTGGAGTAAACAGGGACACTATCGGATTCGGACTTGGGGCAAAACCATGTATTAATATATACGGTTTCTGTGTCGGCGACCCTGAAACCAACCCGATCCTCTACCGTGGCAAAGACCAGTCAAATCCGATTCTGTCACCACGTCGTATCCTTGACGGCGTTGTTGCAGGTGTCGGAGTGGGTGGGAACTGCTCAGGAATCCCTACACCACAGGGATTTGTATGGTTTGACGACCGCTATTGTGGTAAACCCCTGGTCTTTGCCGGAACCGTCGGTCTCATGCCCCGTGAACAAGGAGAACGAAAACTCTATGAAAAACAGGCCCGGCCTGGAGATCTCATCGTCGTGATCGGTGGCAGAGTCGGTAAAGATGGAATTCATGGGGCTACCTTCTCATCTGAAGCCTTGGATCCCGGGAGTCCGGTAACTGCTGTTCAGATCGGAGATCCGATAACCCAGAAGAAGTTATCAGATGTGATTGTAAAAGAAGCCCGGGATAAGGCTCTTTACACCAGTATTACTGATAATGGGGCCGGTGGAATATCCTGTTCAGTAGCAGAGATGGCAAAAGAGTGCAACGGATGTCATGTGTGGCTCGATAAAGTTCCATTAAAATATCCGGGAATGGCACCGTGGGAGATCTGGATCTCTGAATCACAGGAACGAATGACGCTTGCTGTGCCACCTGAAAAGATCGATGATCTCATGGATCTTCTCAGCCGCAGAGAGGTTGAAGGAACTGTTATCGGAACATTTACCGATACAGGACGTTGTGTTGTCGAGTTCAACGGTTCAATTGTGATGGATGTCGAGCTAGCATTCCTTCACGACGGTCTTCCTGAAAAACATCTCATTACCGTACGATCATCACCAGATGTAAGTGGATCAGAACCCGGATGTCCGGAGAATCTTGGAGATACTCTGAAAGCGATGCTTCAACGCAAGAACATCTGCTCAAAGGAATTTATCTCGAT
>CAZVAS010000062.1:0-5694 GCA_964625165.1 uncultured Methanospirillum sp.
CTAGTGGATTTGCTGAGAAGATCGTATTCACCGGTTTTTCAGATCTGTTGATGATTGCTGTATAGTTTTTAAAAGCACTTCTGGTGGTAAAGAGCCGTGAATGGGGCAAATCATGACCTGAAATTTCTGCTTGAAATGATCTCCCTTCTGCAGTGACCTCAATATGGAGATTCCTATCAGCGATAATATCCCTGAACAGATGTCCTCCCCCGTACGTTGGAGAAGCATGGGCAGTTCCGTATACGATGAGATCAACCAGGCCCAGACGTTCATTCGGACATGGTCCGGGAGTAGCGGGAACCCCATTCAGGGTTACGGTGTCTACACGAAGAAATGTCCCGGGTGGAGCAACGGGAACAGAGAGGACGGCATAGGTCCCTGACATAACCCCGCATGTTCCACAGGTAACAACATCCACATCCCTGAGAAGTTCATCAGGTTTGCATTCATCGATCTGCTTCTTAAACTCGCTTGCAGTGAGAACGACCGCACTTTTGTCTTTGATCCTCTTTCGGATCTCTTCAAGTCTGCTCATCAGATCCTGATATCCTCTACCCGTACATGGAGCCCGTTCTTTGTGCCCATGACCATATTCACAACACCGGTATGCCCGATATTCATCATACAGAACCCGGGAAGAAACCGCATTCGCTTGCCAAAGACAGGTTCATTCCTTGAAGGTATGGCGATTCCTTCAAACCCTATCATGTGGTAGGCTTCCAGATCCTTTACCTCACGACCCCGTGAATATGCTGGTCCGACCACGTGACCTGTGATGAGTCCTGATATTTTGCTTGCGGTGATGACCTGCACAACATGCTGTACTGGGCAACCTGCTCCCATCGGTCTTCCGGTAATGATATCACCAGATTTGATCTCCCACCGTTCTACCATATCAGGCCTGAAGGGAAGAAGAAATTTTCGTGCAGACAATTCTCCTGGGAGCGGAAGAAGAATAAAATCAAGTGGGTTTCCGAGAATATCCTGATCTGGAACCTGTTCCAGATTGCGTGTAGGTGGAAGACTATTGATGCTTTGTTGTCGGATCCCTGATGATGATCCGGATGAAGAATCTGATTGATAAAAGGGACAGTCGGTCATCCTTGCTGAACCGGCAGAGATCTCATCCATAAATGACGTGCATGAATTGTGCCCGCACGCCCCGCAGTCACGACCAGGTGGAGTCCAGATTGAAGGATTAACAGTCTGATTTCCTATTCGGTCTGGTTGTCCAGTCAGATTACTCACCTCTGAAGAGATAATCAGCCCCGTCAAGTTTCCTGATAACGCCAAAGTGGTTCTGCCAGCCGATAGATGTCTTTCCAATACAGACTGTACAGACACCAAGTGGAGGTATCCCCCTGAGTGTGATAGATTTTGAGTCCGTCACCTCCGGCCCTTCACTGATCGCCCTGATCAGAAACCGAAGACCGGTCCCCTGGATGGCATTCGTCTCCACAATCTCGATCCCGCTGCTAATCCCTTTGATCTTCTCCCTGAAAACTTCTTTTTCAGCCTGTGTGACAAGATCGATTCGTGTGACCACAGCAATGTCAGCGAGTGCTATCATCGGGGCCATCTTGACCGGAGAATGAATTCCAGATACAGCCGATAGGACAACGATTCCGAGTGACTGGGTGGTATATGGGGTGCAACGGAGACAGAGCCCGGCACTCTCTACGATCAGATAATCTGCATTCTGTTCTTCTGCCCAGGTGATAGCATCATCCATCACCATGATTCCTGCATGATCCGGGCAGAGATCTCCAGAGTATACCTTCTTTGTCGGAATGTTGAACTCGGCAGCGAGTTCCTCATCCTCAGTTGCAACTACAACATCGATCTTCAGGTATGCAAACCGCTGTTCTGGCATTGATCTGATGATCTGCCTGATAACTGCAGTCTTCCCTGTGGAAGGAGGCCCGGCTACTATGATAAGCCGCATCTGATCAGGCCGGTACAGCATTCGTGATAAGTTCGCCAGCCCTGATCATCTCCCTGACACGGGAGATTGCAGCATCGTACGCAAGCATCTGCCTGAGAGCAGACTTTTCTGATCCATTCGGAGTGAGGACTTTTACAACTGCACCGTCATGCATGACGATCCGGCGATCGGAGAGTAGAGAAACAAGAGGATCGTGGGTTACAAAGAGCAGGGCCTTATGGTACTGGCGAAGTGCCTCGATAACACGATCTTTAAAAATGCCGGCATTCTCCACTTCATCAAGCAGAATAATCGGGGTGTTTGATATGAGAATTGCATCGGCAACCATGAGTGAACGGGTCTGGCCTCCGGAGAGCTGTGTCATCCGAACCTTACGGCGAATAGCCTCACCAGTAAACTGGTTAGCAAGAGAAACAGTCTCATCAATGAGATCCTGACCCTGATATCCCCTCGACTTTGTATGCATGAGAAGGAATTCCTCTACCGTGAGATCACAGAGACACCGGGTATTCTGGGTTATCATTGCTACCGGCTTTCTTGCAGGATCCCTGATGAAATGTTCAGGCGGTACTGCTCCATTGACCAGGATCTGCCTGCCGGTTACTGTATCCCTGCTTGCAAATATCTCGATATCATTGATGAGGGCACTCTTTCCTGATCCGGTCGGGCCAACGATTGAGATAGTATCTCCTGGTTTTATCCGAATCTCATCAAAGCCCTCTTGTACTCCATTTCTATTTGTACCGGAAAGGATGGTTATCTCATGAATGATATCTTCAGGCATATAGGGGAAGATTGAACAACCAGCAATAAGATGCTTTTGCCTGATTTGGATAAAAAGTGGCGCTTAATACAAACATTATATCTAATAATAATACAATTGTATTGTATGTTCTCTCGGGCAATCTTCAGACAGGACTTTAAACAGGCACTTGAAGAGGCACTGGATCGCAAGCAGATAAGCCTGAAAGAGCTGGCGGAACTTGCAGAAATCCCCGTTGCAACCATCTACAAGATCACATCCGGTGAACGTGACCCCCGCCTCTCCACCGTGCGTGCGATCGTCCAGGCACTCGAGCCTTTTGATCAGGATACAATAGCGATTATCGCTGCAAAGTTCCTGCTTGACGAGATTGGTAATCAGATAATTACCCTTGATGGAAAAAAATACCGGATCAAAGGATATCCGGCTCACACAATGGAAGATTGTATCGTAGCTGCTGTCCGGGCAGAGAAAGAAGGAGCAGCAGGGCTAATCTGTGCTCCAATCCTGGCTGCCCTTATCGAGCGGATCGTCGATATTCCTGTTGTTATCTTGAAACCTGATATTTCTTCATACGAAGAGGCAATCAAATCCCTGACACGACAGCTTGAATGATCTGCATGGTTGGCAATGATCTGTGAAATCAGATCAATATTTTTTAAAAAAAAGGGAACCGTATTAACGGTATTTTTTATTTAACTGAACTGACTGGCAAGGGTGCTGGTCTTGTTTGCTTCTTCAAGAAGTTTCGGGTACATCTCATTCATCTTGGCAACACATGAACCGCAGGAGTTCGTGAGGGTTGAATACTCGGTCAGATCTGTCTTGAAGATCTCTGTTGAGTTGATGAACTGGCTCTTGACCGGGGTAACCTTCTCTGAAAGTTTATACTCGTTGATCTTTGTAACAAAGGCATCAATTTTTTCAGTCTGCTCTTTGTTCACGGTCTGTAGTGTAGACTCGTTGCCGTTGAAGAATCCGTCCTTCATAATGTCAGGAATAGAGCTCAGTAACGGGAGTCCTTCTTTTGTTACATCGGTGATGAACTTTGCATCGTCACCAGAGAGGGTATCTGCAGCACTGGCTGGAAGAATACCCATACATACCATAAATACCGCGATAATTAAGAGAGACCAAACAGATCTGTGCATTATCGAATGTATGGATTGATAGTCTATAATTCTTGTGTCTGATACGGAGAAATAGGAGAGGAATATCTGTATTACTTCTTCTGAAGTTTGAACCTGTCTGCCTGTACTCTCAACCGGCTGGCAAGGTCAGCAATATCATGGGATGAATAAGCTATCTCTGAGGTTGATTTACTTGCTTCTTCCACACTTGCAGAGACCTCAACCATCCGTTCCAGGTTTTCAGAACTCTCACTGCTGAGGATATCGATACCCTTCATAACCTGCTCCATGAGTTCACGTTCATCGCTGGTTGCCTGGGTAATCTTTGCCATCTCTTCAGTGATCTCTCCAACTACATGTGTAATACTACCAAGAGCACTGATGGTCTGGCTTACACTGTCAATACCTGATTGAATCTCGGTGTACTGGAGTTGGATGGATTCTACAGTCTCACCTGAACTCTTCTGTATCGAATGGATGAGTTCTTCAATCTGTCCAGTTGCAACCTTTGACTGCCCGGCAAGGTTCTTGACCTCCTGTGCAACGACAGCGAATCCACGTCCATGCTCGCCTGCCCTGGCGGCTTCAATTGCGGCATTGAGAGCGAGGAGGTTAGTCTGACTCGATATATCTGATATCATCCTGACGATCTTATTGATCTCAAGCATCCGGGTGTTCAGTTCGGTGATCTGATCCATGCTCTTGGCACTGATCTCTCCGACTGCTGACATCTTCCGTTCTGCCTCACCACCAAGGCGTTTTGCATCTTCTCCCTGCTTTGATGCGAGCTCTGCCTGTCCCATAAGGCTCTGGACTGTCGTGCCGATCTCATCAACTGACAACGATAAGGTCTTCACCTCCTCGGACATGTGCAGAGTCTGATTCATCTGTTCCCTGGCTCCTGAAGTCGAACCCTGGACCCGGTCAAAGACACTGGTAATTATTGTTCTGATGGCATCGGTCCTGCTTAAGGTCTGTCCTGCAGTATCTGAAAGACTTGATATTGATCCCTCAAGTTCTGATAATACTGCATTGATAGCTGTCAGGGCTGTATTGTAGTCTTCTTTTATTCGTGCAAGCGGATCATCACCTGAAGTTGATGTAATCCTGGTAAGATCCCCAACAGCCATCTTCGCCATGGCATCCTCGAGTTCTTCGGCACTTCTGGCAAGGGCTTCTGATTTACCCCTGGCATCATCAAGAAGGTGGGCGACCTCCTCTTCCTTCTCTTTCCTTGTGGTTATATCGTTGTACACAATCAGGAAGTTTTCCAGTGTTCCTGACCTGTTATGGATCGGAATACCATACTGCTCAAGAGTTCGCAACCCGATCGGGAATTGTATTGTGAGTTCACCGTATGTAGGCTTCTGATAGGCGATCAGCTCTCGTAGTCCGGTTCCTGAATGTTCAATAACCTTAATATTGCATGGATTGGTACCGATGAGCTGTTCCCGGGTGAACCCCGTAAGGCCGATGTATGCGTCATTGGTCACACGGATGTGTTGAGTCTCATCAACTAGCAGAATTGGCATCGGGAGTTGTTGTACAATAGTATTGTTGAGGTGCTCAAGTTCTGCAAGTTCCTGCTCACCTTCCTTGCGGTCAAGATATGTTTTGAGCATCTCCGCAAGCGAATTGATGAGATTTCTTTCTTCGAGAAGAAATGGCCCTTCATGCTCCGCAGGACTTTCTTTGAGATATACGACTGAGATAATGCCCTCCCATCCAGACCGGGTAATGAATTTAGCATCCTGCTTCCACCTGGTATCAACATACGATGTTGTTTTAGCCACATTACTCCTGTATGTTATCTGTGCTGCCGTGATCTCAGGGTACTGCCATCCGGGGGGAATAAG
>CAZVAS010000062.1:5794-13287 GCA_964625165.1 uncultured Methanospirillum sp.
CTGGTTGCCAGTTCCTGCTCATTCTCTTTCCTGTCAAGGAATGTTTTAAGCATCTCAGCGAGCGAGTTTATGAGATTCCGTTCTTCGAGGAGGAATGGTCCTTCATGTTCGGATGGACATTCCTCTAAATAAACTACTGATATAGATCCGTCTATCCCATGTTGAGTCCTGAATTGTGCTCTCTGGATCCATGAGGTTTCGACATAATTTTCTGTAGAGTAGAGTGCAGAATCATATCTGATAGATGCGGCTGTAATATCGGGGTACTGCCATCCTGGAGGAATTAATTGTACAATATCTATGAGCACTTCATCCGCTGGTCGTGAGTCGTCCTGGATGAGTGATGCGGTTGAGTAGAAGAGTTTCTGTTCTTTTACTCTCTCACCATAGTCGTGAAGCAGTTTCTGTCTTATCTGCTCAGCCTCGTCCTGAGCAGAAACCCGGATGGTAATATCCTTGAAGATCAGGATGATCTCATTGATCCGATCCTTTTCACAGGGAACCCTGATGGTATATTGATCCAGAACTTTTCTTCCTGCAGGAAAGTCAATAGCGATAAATCCGGTATCATCAGAATCCTGACCCGGGATCTTGGAAACTGCTGTCTGATAAATGGGGGGGATGGCTTCACTGAGAGGCCTGTGTATCAGTTCTTCTTCAGAGAGACCACTCATGGTGACAAATGAGGGATTGACTGAGAGTATGTTGTATTGATCATCAGTGATGATAATCGGTTGCGGGCTAGATCCAAAGACGGCCTCCATCCTTTTGCAGGTCTGCTCTCTTGAATCAAATTCGGATTTAAGTTCCTGAATCTTTTTGGTGAGGACTGGATCATCTGTCAAAGTGCTCTGCAAGATTAAGTCATCTGATAACGTTCCATTTTTCAGATGAGTAAGTATTGTTGACAATGTCTGAGAATCCATAGAAATCACCAATAATCTGCGTGAGACTGCGCAACTATTATATTGCATTTCATAGAACTTAAGTTCCATGGTTATGATAGGCGGCTAATCTACTGCCCTTTTATGGATTCAGAATAATGAATTGAATTATTTCTTTGAATTCAAATTATCATTCATATCGGTCAATCTTGTTGATCACCAATATCTGCTGAAAGATCTTTCCGATATACTGCATGGCATATTTTTATATGCTGAATGTAGCGTCGTAAGACTAGCGGAAGGGATGAATCTCAGAATCAAGTCTCTGATTGTGATAGCCACAGGCTTCATTCTTATTATTCTTTTATTTGCCAGCTATGCCTCTTTTTATCTCGATTCACATTACAAGACTCTTGAAAATGAACAGGTAACCAAGACTTCACAGAGTCGCTACCAGCAGATCGTGACTGATCTCCAGACCATGGATCGTCTCCTTCGTGGGTATTCCGGATGGAATGATTCGTACCAATATGTTCAAAATCCCGAGGATTCATACCTTTCAACGAACTATCAGTCCGAGTTTCTTAGATCAAATGGACTTGATGGAATTATCATTCTGAATCGTACCGGCTATCCTCTCTTTACACAGAAAAGAACCCCTGATTCGGATATCCTCACCACGTTCTCATCTGTAGAGATCATACCTGTCAAAGATCTGGGAGAGCGATACAATCTTCTTTCAAGGACCAGCGGGATAGTAGGAATAGTCAGTCTTGTTGATCATGATGCCCTGATCGCAAGTGAGCCTATTCTGACCGACTCATATGAGGGACCAGCTCAGGGAACGATGCATTTTCTCATATGGCTTGATTCACGATATATGGGCCGACTCACATCAACACTTGATCATCAGATCTATTATTCTAAAATACCGGCTCCCGGTATAAGAGAAGATGCAGATCATGATCTGGATTCCACTCATGTTTTACAAAAACCTGATCCAACTGTTACAACCAGTCTGGTAAATGAGTCCGTAATTCTTGGCCGTTTTGAGATACCAGATCTGTCAGGTATGAACAAGTACCAGTTTAATATTCCCTTACCCAGAGATCTCTATGTAAGCGGAAAGCAACTGATCTTTACTACCATCCTGCTTCTTATCCTATCTGGACTTGGTATCGGAGTTACTGTTCTGATCTTCATGGATCGTGTCCTTCTTTCAAGAATAGATCTGATCATTCACAAGATTCATGAAGCACGAATACCGCTGCATCCAGAACAGAATGACGAAGATGAGATAGAGATAGATCCCGGAGATGAACTGGATCTTCTGGATAGAGCAATTGATCCTATCTTTTTCCGAATATCAGAGACAAAACATGAGTTACAGAAAAATGTGAACTTCTTCAAAGTCGTAACCGACAGTATACGTGATGGATTATGCATTTTTGAAGGGGACGGTTCTGAACAGAAACAGATCTACTGCAATCCGAGGTCACATGAGATACTGGGAAACATTTGCCATCATGCTACGATCACCGATCTCCTCTCCCTGGCCATCCTGAAAGATCGCGACCGGGTAATGAAGGAATGGAATACAATCATCAATTCCCCAAGACATGATGGATTGATAAGTTCCTGGATCTGTACATCATCCGGGGATCACAAGTATGTCATCTTCAGATTCGCTTCTATTGAATATGAGTCTGAATCACCCCGAATCCTTGTAATCTGTAGTGATATAACTGAAAGAAAGATGGCTGAAGAGTCACTTCAGGAAAGTGAAGCCAAGTACCGGTTCATGACTGAAAATGTCAGTGATGTTCACTGGCAATTGACTCCTGATCTTACATTTACGTACATCAGCCCGGCTGATGAGATAATGCGTGGATTCAGGTCAGATGAGGTTGTGGGCAGACGCATCTGGGATTTTATTCCTGCACATGCCAGGGAACATTTCAAGGAGATAGTAGCAGAACGATACAGTCATTTTAAGGCAGGGGAACGTCTTCCCGCAGGGCTTTTTCAGACCGAATGGATGAAAAAGGATGGGGGCATTATCTGGATTGAGATCGTCTCAAACCCTATTTATCAGTATGATGGTAAACTCACCGGATTTCACGGAACTTTTCGTGATATCACCGAGCGAAAACTTTACGAAGCTGCAATCAACCAGGCAAATAAAAAATTGAACCTACTTTCATCCATTACACGTCATGATCTCCTGAACCAGATGACCGTGATACTGAGTACTCTCGAGTTGATGAAAGAGGAGGATATTACTCCTGAAATTCGGTCATTCCTTGATACTGAAGATGTAGCAGCAGAGAAAGTGATACGACTGATACGGTTCAGCCATGACTACCAGGATATCGGGCTTTCGGCTCCCCAGTGGCTCTCGGTAAGTTCTTTGGTACATCAGGCAATGGCAACCTTGAATCCTTCCGGCATTGAACTGGTAATAAATACTGATTCCTTATTTGTATTTGCTGATGTGCTTCTTGAGAAGGTCTTCTTAAATCTTATAGATAATTCAATGAGGCATGGTGGTCATGTCACCATGATCACTATAGATGGCTATATTGAATCTGATGGTTTTCATCTGATCTATGCTGATGATGGATCAGGCGTCTCTTTTGATGAGAAAGAAAGAATTTTTTCACGCGGAGTCGGGAAGAATACGGGGATGGGACTCTTTTTAATCAGAGAGATCCTTTCAATCACATCCATCATAATTACGGAGAACGGGATGCCTGGAAAGGGAGCCAGATTTGAGATGATCATCCCTGTTGGGAGGTACAGGATAGGAAGAGATGAATAGGAGAAAATGACCTATTCGTATCTGTTAAGTTAGCATCGCCCCAATTCTATACCGCATGAAGGTCCCGTTGACCGAACTTACTGACCGGTTAACCCGGTTCCGGGCTCGAATGGATATGTCCTGTCCGGACTGGGAGATCGCGGCAATCGTAGGTAAAATTCCATTATATTATTTCACCGGAACTATGCAGGATGGCATCCTGCTCATTCTCCAGGGAGGCGATGCTGTATTCTGGGTCAGACAGAGTTATGAACGGGCCCTTGATGAGTCATTCTTCCCTGATATCAGAAAGATGAGGAGTTACCGGGATATCGCTGCCGGGATGGGTCAGCTCCCATCAACAGTATATCTTGAGACCGGGATCATGACTCTCGCCCAGCTCAACCGGATTCAGAAATATCTTCCATTTACTGATATCAGATCAGTTGATGACCAGGTTTCAGCAGTAAGGGCTATTAAGAGTCCATATGAACTTGCTCTGATGAAGCAGGCGGGAGAGATTCATCGCGAAGTTCTTGAAGACTGCGTACCTGGCATGCTCAGAGAGGGTATTGACGAAGCATCACTGACCTGTGAACTCTTCTCCCTGATGGTAGAAAAAGGGCATCAGGGGATCATCAGGTTCGGGATGTTCAACGAGATGCTTCTCGGGCAGATCGGATTTGGAACCAACTCAATTTATCCCACCTGCATAAATTCACCGGGCGGCATATATGGTCTCCATCCCTCAACACCTCTTATGGGAAGTCGGGATCGGAGATTAACCTCCGGGGATCTGGTAAATATCGATATTGGATGCGGGGTCAAAGGATATCAGACCGACAAGACGATGACCTACATGTTCGGTGGCCCGATCCCTGAAGATGCCATATCTGTCCATATGAAATGTGTTGAGATTCAGGATGAGATCGTTACCCGGCTTGTGCCAGGTGCAGTTCCCTCAGAGATCTACCGTGATGTAATTCATGATCTTGATCCGTCTTTTCTTGAAAATTTCATGGGATTTGGAAAACACAGAGTAAATTTCCTTGGACATGGTATCGGGCTATGGATCGATGAACTACCAGTTATTGCTGAAGGGTTTGACGAACCACTGCAGGAGGGGATGGTTCTTGCCCTTGAACCCAAGAAAGGTGTGCCTGATGTCGGTCTTGTAGGAATAGAAAATACCTTTATGGTCACTCCCGGTGGCGGAAGATCCATCACCGGTTCCAGCAAAGGTCTGATTGAGGTATGGTAGGAACAGATCTTCAATAGGTCTGTTTACTCTATAATCATCGTTCAAATGGACCTATTAGGTCTGTTTTTGAGTTCTTTTTTGATTTTTATATCATTTCATTTGACAATGTTTTTATTATCAATTGCTGAAATGTAATCAATGAGTCCTGAACTAATTAAACCCGAGAATGTTCACAAAGTCCTGGTAAAGTCCAGTGAATATTACCAGTTGAAGAAGAAACTCACAAAGGGTATTTACCAGCCCATTGTCCGATACATCGATGGAAAAATCAGAACCGGCATTGTTGTTGGTCTTTCCAACAATCTTCATGTATTAGTTGCTGTTGTTGAGTAATTCTGACAGCATTCTGATCTTTTTTATCACTATACTCTCACAGTGACATTTTTTTTATTTTCTTTTCAGAGATGAGATCTGCTCTTTGGTAGAGAAACCATCTTACCTTTATAAATCCCAAAGGGTATCAGGGTGGGTAATGGATGTCGTCAGACTTGAATATCAGTAGTGATGTCGATCTCCGTAAGCGGGCAGAACAACGCCTTCAGTCACAAAAAAAAACTGCTTATGCAAAAGGTGAGAAAGATGACTCATATCGTGATCTTCTCATCAGATTGTATGAACACGAGATCAGAGGGGAAGATCTGTTGCAAAGCATCAAGGAGACTGAGTCCGAACTCCGACATTTTGTGGACCTCTATTATCATGCACCATTCGCCTACCTCACTCTAGATGAGAAGGGAAGAATAATTGAGGCTGATGATCAGGTCTCAACCATCCTACACCAAAAACAGGATCAGATATTGGATCAGCAGTTTCAGAACTTTCTTGCTGATAATGATCACTCCCGATTCGGTGCATTTCTTACACATATTCTTGACTCTCGGGAGATCGAATCCTGTGAGATACATCTGGCTGGAAAATCTGTTGCCGGGACATTGATTCGGTGTACTGGCAATACAGTTTACCATCCTCAACGAAGATCATATGTCTGGCTTATTGCCATAGTACCGATCGGTCAGCCGGAGAGTGCTGATATCCGTATTCATAGCAGAGATAATATCAGTTTCTTTGCTGATCTGGTTGAACATACCTCTCATCCATTTGCGGTTGCTTTTCCAAACGGGCAGATTCGGATGTGTAATACCTCATTTGAGGCATTGCTTGGATATACATCTGAAGAATTATCATCTCTGGACTGGGCACGTGATCTCACTCCCGATGAATGGAAGGAACATGAACTCTCTATGCTCAGAGAACTTCACCGGACTGGTAAACCTATTCAGTACGAAAAAGAGTATATCAGAAAGGATGGGACCCGTATTCCTGTTGAGCTCTTTGTTCATCTGGTTACAGATGATCGAGGTAATCCCCAGTACTATTACTCGTTCATCTCTGATATATCAGAAAGGAAAAAGTCCGAGTTACGTCTGAAAGAGAGTGAAGAACGGTTTAAGCAGTTAGCCGAACATGTCGATGAGGTCTTCTGGTTTACCTCCTTAAACCCGGAACGTGTCTTGTATGTAAACCCTTCCTTTGAACAGATTTGGGGTATTTCATCAGATGAACTCTATGCTGATCCACGAATATGGACCGACCGGATACATCCTGATGATAAAAATCGTGTTCTAAATTCTTTTTCTGCATGGATAGCAGAAAAGATTCCCAGATATGACGTAGAGTATCGTATCTTTAACAAAGAAGGCAAACTCAAATGGATCCACGATAAGGGTGCAGCCCAGGTAAAGGAGAATGGTATTGTAATTCAGGTGAGTGGTATCGCCAAGGATATTACCTATAGGAAACTTGAAAACATGACCAGCCAGCAGAAAAAAACATTCTTAGAAACATAAATTCTGACCACTCAATCATCCTGGATCACCGGAAACCTTATTTTATCGTTCGAATGGTGAACCAACTCTATGGGATATTTGATCTGCTGTGCGTAGTGTTTGCTTATAATATGGATGACAAGTTCTTTCCCAGATATGGGATTCTTATTCAATCGCTCACGCAACATATGCAAAAATAATCCTGATGATGATATCGAAGATTTTAACTCCCTGTTTGAGATTAAAGCACTGGACGACCTTGATCCCTGGGAAGAAGAGGAGAGGGAGATCTTTGGTCATCCATCCAAATTATCTTCAGATTCAGAAAGTCAGGATCATGAGCTCATGAGTGTTCCTGCTGATGAAGTTTCTAATGAGAACACGAGTGACAGTGTAGACATATCAGAAGAAGATATTTCATCTGCTGCTCTCCCCATTGAAAAAAGATCAATGGAACCGCTTGAAGAGTGTTCGCAGAATATTGCGATAAAACCGAATGAGCTGACTGAAAATCTGGTCGAAAAAGCATCCATGCAGGAAGCGAAATCACACAAAAAGAAGGGTGTTACCTGGAATAATAAAGGTGTTGCCTTGAGTCGGCTGGGAAAATTTCATGAAGCCATCGAGGCCTATGATCAAGCTCTGCAGATTGATCCTGAGTACACCAGTGCATGGAACAACAAAGGTGTTGTCCTGAGTCGTCTTGGAAAATACAACGAAGC
>CAZVAS010000063.1:0-13211 GCA_964625165.1 uncultured Methanospirillum sp.
AGATAATCTGAATGCCAGAAAGTCTGTACAAACGTTAGAAAAAGACGAATCGAAGCAGCGTAAGCCTCAAGTTTCTGATACATCTGATTTTCCATCCAGCCTTCAGGAGTTGTACACTCCGGTTGCTTCAATCAGTTCTGATCAGAGTGGGAACTGTTTCCTTGTCAACCGTGCTGTTGATGCCTCTCTTCAGATGGTTAAGATCATCAGCCCTGATGTTGCACGTTCACCCTCATTTGGAAATGCAATTAAGATCTGGCGTTCTCTTCACCATCCGCATATACTTCGCCTTGTTGCCAGTGAAACAGAACCCGTCTCGTATCTTGTAACAAATCCTCCTGAGGGGGCTGTTCAGAAAGGCAGGAGACGATACTCACTGGCCGACCTTTCAATTCCGGTTCCAAGGCGTGCTGCAGTAAAGATAGGACTTGGGCTCTGCAGAGGTCTATCGTATCTTCATCATCAGGGGCTCGGGCATTACCTTCTTTCACCCTCTGATGTTTTTATTGACAGAAATCTCCATATCCGGATCGGTGGTTTTGACAGTGCAGCGGTCTTATCAGAGAAAGGATGTAATTCTGCATGCTGGATACTGGCACCAGAACAGATCTCTCCTGAAAAATACGGTGCCACCAGCGAAAAAACCGATATCTTCCAGGCCGGTGCTCTCTTGTATCTGCTATTAACCGGATCAAGGCCATATGGTCGCAATGATCATCTTACAAAAACAAGCGAGTATTGGGAGGGTTCTTCATCAGGACTTGTGTTACCCTCCCTGGAAAGACCCGATCTGGGGATATTTGACCCCCTGATCTCCAGAACCCTCTCAGTTGATCCAAATGAAAGATATCAGTCGTTCGATGAAATGCTGTCTGATCTCGAGTCCATCAAGTCAACTCTGGATACCGCAAACAGTAAGTAAGTTAGTATGTAAATCACCAGTTTCTTGAAATGTGGATTTCGTCTCGCGGTTAAAGAAATATTTCTGGGTTATTTTACCCGCAATTACACGAACGAACTTTTGTCTTCGATGTTATCAGTTTCACATTTAACTTATCAGGAGCAGACACCGAACTGCTATTCATGCTCTTTCCATCCTGTTCCGGACCACGGTTGATAGAAGCAGTTAATGTGTATTCGCCGGTAGGGACTCCACTCGGGACAAGATAATCTGGTGTTATTGTCCGAACCTCTCCTGCTTTGAACGGTGATAGTTGATTGTTTTTTGATATCAACTGATACTTGCCGAGAGATGCCTGAATCTGTACCAACTCTGCTCCGATATCAGCAGCACCGGCATTCCGTATGGTTATATTTGGGTGGATATATGTTCCGGGTTCTGTCCAGGAGGTCTGGACAGGCATGTTGATATCTGTTATCTCATAGTCTGGTCCGGACTGGTCAGCAGCTTTGATTGTATTGTTCTGGCTGGGATCAGTAACTGCAGAACTGGCAGGAATGCAGATTATCAGGAGAACCAGGATGAGCTGAATCAGAACGGGTGGAAAGAAATGTGATCTAATCATCAGGGAAAATATTGCTTAAAAGAATATAAAATGTACTTTATATTTTCTCTCACTTTGCGCATGCCCGATCGCAGGATGCAGTATCGTGCATGAAGGGGGGAGTCAATCGCTGCCCGGAGCCTCCCCATACTAACTTATCAGGATAATACCTGGTAAATCTGCCATCGCGTTCCACACGGACAAGCCCGTCATCGGTGAGATGCTGCACACTCCGTGTCACAGTCGGTCCCGCCACTCCGAGGAGATCTGCCAGTTCTCCACGGGTGAGACCTGGCTGGTTAAGGATGATCCGGAGAATCCGTGAACTTGCAGCAGTCAGCATCCGTGCCATCAGGATCTGTTCCCCGGTTGAATACTTCCCATGGTTTTCAAAGTAGTGACAGATACCGCCGATTGTAGATGCCTGGATCTTTCCCCCGTCGTAGAGTCGTTCAAGATGATACCGGAGGGTATTCTCATTCATCCCTGTTATCTCGGTAAGTCTTCTGATATCAACACCGGGTGAAGCAACAATCTCATCATATATCTGGCGCCTGCCCTCATGCTCAAGCAGGTTCCTGTTTGTTACTCTGCGATATCCGCTGACTGCATATCTGCGCAACCGGTCGAGCAGAGATGAAGGCTGTGACATAGATGCCATCAGCGATCCACAGGTACCATTGCAGGAGCCTGCCGGCATTGGTGCCGGTGACCCGGCAGTATTTGTCTTGCAACTGCAGGTATGGATTGTCCCCTGACTCGTCATGGTCATGTGACAGGAGAGACGGCCTGATGAACTATCAGTCGTGCAACAGGAACTTTTTCGCTCCATTGGGAGTGATGGAATTCCTGAAAGTACCGCGAGCAGAAGAAAGCCGATGACAACCACACCAGCCAGCAGTTTCATTGTGTACCTATTATATGCAAAAGTATATTATGTTTCACAATCGTGACCTGTTCGAATATTATATTTCTCACCCGCATTAGATCACCGGTTTACGAGCCGTTCTCTCAGTCTGCTCGCCCGGTTTCGCGCCTCTCGTGTTGCAGACTCATCTTTCGTGATTGAAAACTCCAGAATATCACCTTCTTCGAAATCTCCCAGGTATTTCCGGGGGAGTTGAATAATATCCTCCGGATTGTCCCTTGGTATCAGGATACAATATCCATCCTCAATCCTGTCTACGGTCATCACCACTATTCTACTTGCATCTGTCATGGTTACTCCTCATACGAGACAGCAGAATTTCACCCTGACTTCTGTTCCTCGTTCATTTTGGGGCAGATTGGGGTGTCCTTTCAGTACTTACTGCAAGACCCTTTTGATCTGCGGTCACGGTGATCGTTCCTTCCTGATCAGTCCGATATATCCGGGAACCTGCATCGGTGAGATACCTGATCGGGTCCTTTTGCGGGTATCCGTAATCGTTTCCGGCAGCAAGTGATATGATGGCAATCTCTGGTGATACAGCCTCAATAAACCTTCGCCCTGAAGAGTGTCTGCTTCCGTGATGGCCGACTTTGAGCAGGTCAGATTTGAGATCCTTTCCCTCTTTGATAAGTCGGTCTTCGACTGCTATCCCTGCATCACCCATGAGCAGGAATCTTCTGCCCTCTGAAGTGATCTCAAGGACGATCGAGTTGTCGTTGAGGTCACCTGAGGTAGTGGTTTCAGGGCTGAGTACCCTGATGCTGACCCCGGGGTCAAGGTCAATCTGATCGCCTTCATGAACGGTCCGGTAAGGAATCTGATACTTTTCGATGGTTTTCAGAAGCACTTCATATGACGGGGTTGTGTGGGTATCACCGGCATCAAGGAAGACCCCGGTCTTAACCTGCCTGAGCACGGCTGGCATTCCTCCGATATGATCACTGTGAGGATGGGTTGCGACCACCACGTCAAGATACGAGATATTTCTCTCTTTCAGCCACTCCGTGATCTTCGGCCCTGCTTCGTAGGGTCCGGCATCCACGAGCATGGTCTTTCCATCAACCTGCAGGAGGCACGAATCTCCCTGGCCTACATCAAAAAACGTGAGATTCAGTCTGGTATTCTCATCTGTAGCGACACATCCTGATGATGCAATAAGGAAGAGAAGAATCCCTGCTACGATGAGGCAGTGCGATCTGATCACTATCAAGATACCAGATCTTCACACGGCTCTGATTTGGGTATTTCGAAAAGTGGGTGATTATCGGCAACGGCCGATAAGGCGGGAGAGGCGTTCTGCTGTTATCAGACCGATCACTCTTCGTTTGTCATCCACGACCGGCAATGCAGAGATGTGGTTCTGTTCCATCCGTTTTACTGCACTGTCAACCGGTTCTTCTGGTGATGCGAAGTAGACATCCCGTGTCATGATCTCATCAAGTGAGGTGAACTCCCGTGCAACTGAACGCGAGATGTCCCAGGATGTGACGATCCCGGCGAGTGCTCCCTCTGAGTCAACCACCGGGAGATGATTGACTGACTGGGCAATCATCAGCTCTGCAGCCTCCTTGATCGTGACATCCTCGTTCAGAGTCGGTGCCTGTACTTTCATCACATCTGCAATGGTCAGAGACGAGAGGAACCGTCCGAGAAGATAGTTCATCTGCCCCTCCTCAAGCAGGAAGGCATCATGACCAAAATTTGATCTTATCTCACAGTATTCAACATCTGCATTTGCTGATGAGAGAGCAGTGACGATCTCCTGGGAGAGGTATGGTGGGTACAGCCAGTCTGATGAGACCGAAACGATCAGGAATTTTGCCGTTACACTGCGAAATGCCTCAATAAGTGAGTCATTCACTGACAGGTCGAAGTAATCGATCGCCTTGGTAATATACAGGTACGAGTTTGCGTCAAATCGCTGGGTAAAGCGATCACCCTGGTAGTGCAGGTAACTCTCGACCTGGAAATCGGTGGTGAAGTCATAACTGAGTTCATCCTTCCCCTGCAGGCCTCTGCCAAACTTCTGATGCATCGACTCATCAGAGAGGTACGTGATATGACCTATCATTCTGGCGAGCGAGAGCCCCCGGGTCGGTGGGAAATTCTCATAGTAGTCACCATGATTCCAGTCAGGATCAGACCTGATTGCACTCCGGGCAACCTCGTTAAAGGCGATCTGCTGCGGGGTCGAGTAGGCAGTACTTGCGATCACTACAACCCTGCTTGCAAGGTCCGGGTAGAGAACTGACCACTTGAGTGCCTGCATTCCTCCCATCGATCCGCCGATGACTGCAAAAAGACGCTGAATATTGAAGTGCTCAAGAAGACGACGCTGGGCATGAACCATGTCACCGATGGTGATGACCGGGAAGGAAAGACCATATGGTTTGTTTGTTTGTGGATTGAGTGATGAAGGGCCGGTAGTCCCTTTACAACCGCCCAGAACATTTGAACAGATGATGAAGTATTGATCTGTATCGAGTGCTTTTCCCGGACCGATTACAATATCCCACCAGCCTGGTTTGTCGGTTCCTGTATGATAACCGGCTGCATGGGAATCTCCTGACAAGGCGTGACAGATAAGAATAGCGTTTGATCGATCCCGATCAAGGGTGCCGTACGTTTCGTATGCAACAGTGAGTTCAGGGAGAGTCTCCCCACTTTCCAGTGTGAGAGGCTCTTTGAATGTCACCTGTTCGGTTTTTACCGTTCCAACAGATCCTCGAATCATATTGGTCAGATCTGAGCTAAGGCTTGATCCAGATCCTCTATAATGTCTTCGATATTCTCGATTCCGATTGAGAGTCTGATGTAATCAGGAGTAACTCCGGTTGCAGTGAGCTCTTCTGGAGTGAGCTGCTGGTGGGTTGTTGATGCCGGGTGGATCACAAGGCTCTTTGAGTCTCCGATGTTTGCAACATGGGAGAAGAGTTTGAGTGCGTTGATGACCTTCTTTCCTTCCTCGACTCCTCCCTTGATACCGACTCCGAGAAGACCTCCGAACCCGTGGGTGAGGTACTTGGATGCAACAGCATGAGTTGGATTGTCTGAAAGACCCGGATAGTTGACCCAGGCAACCTTGGGGTGTGCCTTCAGATGCTTTGCAACAGCAAGGGCGTTCTCTGAGTGCTGTTTTACCCTGAGTGGGAGCGTCTCAAATCCCTGGAGCAGCAGGAATGCGTTGAATGGTGAGAGTGCTGCACCGAGGTCACGCAGAAGTGAGAGACGGATCTTGAAGACAAATGCCACGTTTCCAAGCCCTGCAAAGTCCTTGAAGACATCCCAGTAGACAAGACCATGGTAACTTGGATCAGGTTCAGAGAACTCGGGGTACTTTCCGTTGCCCCAGTTGAACTTACCTGAATCGACGATGAGTCCGCCGATGGAGTTGCCATGTCCACCGATAAACTTGGTTGCAGAGTGGACAACGATGTCAACACCATGCTCGATCGGCTTGACCAGACCGACAGCAGAGGTGTTGTCCACAACGAATGCGATTCCTGCCTCGTGGGCGATGTCTGCAATCTTGCGGAAATCAGGGACATCAAGTTTCGGGTTTCCGAGTGTCTCTGCGTAGATAGCACGGGTCTTCGGGGTAATTGCCTTCCTGAATGCTTCGGAATCCTGGGAATCGACAAAGATGACCTTGCGTCCGAGCTTTGCAAAGGTGTAGTGCAGGAGGGTGTAGGTACCGCCATAGAGATTGTTTGCTGCCACGATCTCATCGCCAACCTGGGTGATGTTGAGGAGGGCGTACGAGATGGCTGCCTGTCCTGATGCTACGGCAAGAGCTCCTGATCCGCCCTCGAGTGCAGCGATACGCTTCTCGAGCACGTCGGTGGTCGGGTTCATGAGTCTGGTGTAGATGTTTCCAAGCTCTGAAAGACCGAAGAGTGCTGCTGCGTGGTCAGCATCACGGAACTGGTAACTGGTTGTCTGGTAGATCGGTACTGAAAGTGCTCCGGTTGTTGGGTCCGGGACCTGTCCTGCGTGCAGTGATGTGGTTGCGTCTCTGTCTTTTTTGTCAGTCATGGTAATCAGTGATTTAATTTTTTGAAACTGGTAATTCGTAACGTTCTGCTATCTCGGTGAATGTGTCGGCAAGGTATCTGACCTTCTCCCACGAGAGCCCGTAGGTTGAGAGCTTCCAGGTGCGGGTTGCCCCTGCAAACTCTCCGACGATCCCCTTTGAAGAGAGTTCGTCTGAGAGGAAGAAGCCACGACGCTTATGCGTTTCTGCAATCTTGTCAAAGCTGCCGGTTGTATCCACTTTGGTCAGTGCATGCTTTCGCGGGTACTCTGAGAGGATCTTGCTTCCGTCGATGGCAAGCAGGCGATCGGCAAAGAAGTTGATCTTCTTCAGCTCATCGTCCCAGTGGAGTGTCCGCTCTTTCACTTCAGGGAACGAAGCCATCATTGCGATAAGATTTGATCCCATCAGCGTGCATCCGACCATCTCTACTTCTTTGATCCCGAACTTGCGTTTGGTGACATCTCCGACCATCTGGGTGGTTCGGAAGACCTTGTCTGCCCATTCGCTCGTCGTCGCCAGCACCCCGGAAGGTGCCGGCGAAGCCATACTCTTATGACCGGAGCCGACTACGAAGTCTGCTCCTACTGCCTTTCCGTCGACAGGCATGACTCCGACGGTGTATGCACCGTTGTAGAGGAAGGGGATATCGTAACTGTGAGCAACCTTTGCGATCCCTTTGACATCATGCTCGTTGGCAAGCTGGTAGTCGTAGTGATCGATCATCACCAGGGTCGGGAGTTTTCCTGTCTCCTGTTTTACCTGTTCGATCTTTTCTGCAGTTGCATCAGCGGTGATGATATTGTCCTTGTTTAAAGGAACCTCCTTAACGACTCCGCCAGCACCTTCCACCGCGAGAAATTCGGTGTAATGTGCAAATGCGGAGACGATCACCGAGTCACCCTTCTCAAGAACGGTCTGTGCGACTGCCTGGAACCCTCTCCGTGCTCCTGGCACAACCCGTGCCTGATCCATATTGACGAACTGGGCGAGCTGGGTGTGAAAGTCTGCGATTGGAGGCTTTGAGATCTTATCCAGCCTGAATGGTTTCCGGCAGGCATCACAGGTGGAGTAGCCGTCACCATAGGCGATGATTGCCTGACGTGCTGCAAGGGTCAGCCGTCCTGCTGCCTGGATCGGCTGAATGTTGATATTCTCCTCCTCACGTGTTCGAACTTCTATCGTTCCGGCGATCCTGCCTGGTTTCTTCCCGGCAGTCCCGGTTTCAAGGGCCTGGACAATCCCTTTGAGCTCTGAGATCTTCTCTTTGAACTGGGTCTCTTCCTGCTGGTTGAAGCCCGATGGGAGTCCGTCCCGGATCACCTGTCGTGCCTCTTCCAGTTTGAAGAGTGCTGCAAAGATCAGATCTGTGTTCTTTTCCATCTCCTTCTACCTTACCTCATTACGGGATTATCGTTACTGTCACAATCGTGAACTATCCTATAGGTTATCTCGGGAGTATAAAAGGGATAAGAATCCGGCTAAATTTGATCAGATAAAAATCTCTGCATCTTTGATGATTGTGATTCTGAACTACTGAATTATGCCTGATGGACAGATGTAGTCAGCGAATCCCTTTCCGGATAAGGAAATAATGTCAATATGGACGTTTGAGTCTTGCATATCTCCAAATATCTCACAAAAAAAGTGTCCAATGATATGGATCAGAACTGATTTTTCATCATAAATTTTTCTTCTTCTTCTCACCATCTAGTACCGTATATGGCAAACCTGCCCGGAGTGGTTAGTGGAACACTCGTAATGACCCTGATATTTACACTTTTATTCGTGGCACCCTCTTCAGGAGCCTCCTGTACATCCTGCAGCGGTCCTGAAAATATTTCAGTCAGCGGAATAAGTTTACAAAACATCGACTCGGGAAACCTCACTGCATTCCGGAGTATTGATCCCCGTGAAATTGGAAGGGCAATGGATATCAGTGGATATTCACACGCTGATCTGGATGAGATTAGCACTATTGTCGCTACTAATCAGAACAGTGAAACCCCGGATACTGCTGCAGCTGTGATGAGTCTGCAGACCGATGTCGTGCTTGCAATGCAGGAAGCTAATCGAAATCTGCCCAGGTTCACCATCCCTGAAAACCTGACATCCCTCCCACGAGGTTCATTCAGCCATCTCGATCGGTTTGTCTATATTCCATCCGAATGGGACCAGACCGGAGGGGTCGATGAGCATTGTGGAAACTGCTGGGTATGGGCAGATACCGGAGCTCTTCAACTCGATCTCGCATACCAGAAAAACATCACCGACAGGCTATCAGTTCAGTACTTCACCTCGTCGTATCACAATGGAACCGGGATATGGGCCTGTTGTGGTGGGTCTCCAGTCTGGTTTGCTGATTTTTATAATTCAACAAAAAAAGCAGTTCCCTGGACCAACACGAATGCATCATTTGTAGACAGCCGGAGCATGTGCGAAAAAGGTGAGTCAACCGTAATGAATGCATCAAACATCCAAACCACCCCCTACTACCCTCTCGATCAGGTATCTGCTCTCATGATTAGTACAAATGCTAAGTATGAAGAGCGCCCGATATCCAATAAAACCGCAGTCAATTCGATAAAAGCAGCCCTGCAATCAGGAAAAGCAGTGCTATTCATATATACGCCTGATAACTGGACTCCAATGATGAACTTCTGGAATAACCAGACTGAAGAGGACATTTTTACACCCGGCCTCACAGCGGGTTCCATTCACAATGATGGCGGTCATGTCATGCTCGTCCTGGGTTATAACGACGCTGACCCTGAAAACCAGTACTGGACTGTACTCAACAGCTGGGGTTCATCAGAAAACCGGCCTCATGCACTATTCAGATTGAATATGGACATCGATTACTCACTCCAGAATCCGGACGGGGTTAACTCCTATGAGTTCTATGTCTTGAATGTGACATATCCGGAGAAGACTTCCCTCATCTCCCGGTAAATCTAATTTTTGACTCCTCTCCTACACCGTTCCCTTTGATGCAAATCAGATGGAGTCACCAAATGAAAGATTTAGGATCACCTCGGAATATTTAGGATTCTCAAAAAAAAGCCAAGACCGACTTGATCAGATATATGGTTTTTATAAGCGATCTCGTACGTTCTCAAAATGGGATGCTTCTCTCTGTCATTGGATAAGGATTGTCAGAAGAAGGCAGGAGAATGGTTCGAAAAAAATGAATCTGATTAAGATTATGAGGAACAGGTTTCATCTTCATGACCATGGTGGTCATGTGAATGAGGGTTCTTTTCTACCCAGGGTTCAAGCCCGTGCTTTACCCGGTAATCGTTGATCGCCTTGTGAATTCCCTCTTCTGCAAGAACGGAGCAGTGCATCTTGATTGCCGGAAGTCCTTCAAGTGCTTCTGCTACCGCCTTGTTTGAGACCTCCCATGCCTCTTCAAGGGTCTTTCCCTTGATCATCTCGGTTGCCATACTGCTGGATGCAACCGCTGCACCACACCCGAATGTCTGGAACTTCACCTCAGTGATGATGTTGTCCTTCACGGTGAGGAAGATACGCATGATATCCCCACAGGTCGGGTTTCCTACTTCTCCAACACCATCAGCTTCCGTGATCTCCCCCTGGTTCCGGGGGTTCATGAAATGATCCATTACCTTTTCGCTATACATTACATGACCTCTTTTTATGATCTGCGTACAGAGGAGACATCTCCCGCAGGCGGGCTACTACCTTCTGGAGTTGTTCCAGAACATAATCAACATCCTCTTCGGTGTTCTCTGCTCCAAGCGTGAGTCTGAGTGACCCATGTGCGGTCTCGGCAGGGAGCCCGGTGGCCAATAGCACATGGGATGGTTCAAGCGATCCTGACGTACATGCACTCCCGGTTGAGGCACAGATTCCGAAGTGATCGAGAAGCAGGAGCATGGACTCTCCTTCAATAAAGTCAAAACTTACATTCAGATTGCCGGGAAGTCGCTCCTTCGGGTGTCCGTTCAGCCTGGTGTTCGGAATATTCTTGAGAATACCATCAAGCAGACGATCCCTGAGCGCCGAGACCCGCTTATTCTGCTCCTGCATTCGTGCAGTTGCACGTTCAATAGCAAGACCGAGCCCAACAATTCCGGGAATATTCTCGGTTCCAGCCCGTCTCCTCTTCTCCTGTCCTCCACCATGCAGAAGGTTGTCAATCCTGATTCCCTTTCTGATGTAAAGGGCACCGATTCCTTTCGGACCGTAAAACTTGTGCGCTGAGAGTGAGAGGAGGTCGATATTCATCGCCTCGACATCGATCGGGACGTTTCCGATCGCCTGGACAGCATCGGTGTGGAAGAACACTCCGTGTTCACGACAGACTTTTCCGATCTCAGCGATCGGTTCTATTGTACCGATCTCGTTGTTTGCAAACATGATCGTGACCAGGATGGTCTGGTCAGTGATAGCATCCTCGAGGTCGCTGATACGCACCTGTCCTGTCTCATCCACCGGGAGGTAAGTGACTGTGAATCCCTGTTTTTCAAGGTATTCGCAGGTGTGAAGGACTGCGTGATGCTCAATGGCACTGGTTATGATGTGGTTGCCTTTCTTATGGTTCGCTGATACAATCCCCTTTATTGCCCAGTTATCAGCCTCGGTTCCGCCTGAAGTGAAGTAGATCTCATCAGGTTTTGCACCAAGTGCTGCTGCTACCTGATTTCTTGCTTCTTCAATGGCTTTTTTTGATTCGCGTGCAATGCGGTACAGGGATGACGGGTTTCCGTATCCTTTTGAGAACCATGGGATCATTGCATCGACGACCGCTGGATCGGTAGCGGTTGTTGCAGAATGGTCCATGTACACGATTCGTTCTGCAGTCATATGTTACGCCAGTTCTGTGATGTGCTTTTATCAGACGATTAATACAAGGTGCCCTTTGCCTATAGCCCTTTTCTGATCTCTTCCCGGGTCCTGCAGGATCGGCTCTGCCTGGATGTTGAGACCTCGATCATTCGTTCAAGCGGGGCTCGTGCTGCATCCATGAGGTTCTGGTCAAGGACAACCTCGCCAGAACCGGATGTCAGACAGGCCTTGATCTTCTCAAGCGTTACCTGTTTCATGGGTGCACAGACTCCGGCAACCGAGAAGAACTTCTTTCCAACAACCTCTGACCGCAACCGGTTGAGCATGCCTGATTCGGTGCCGATGATGAAGGATGATGCCGATGCATCACGGCAGAACCTTGCCATCCCCCCGGTTGAGCAGACTGCATCAGCCATGTCGATGATTTCAGGTCTGCACTCCGGATGTGCAACAAAGGCTGCTTCAGGATGGAGCCTCTGCATGGCCTCAACACTCTCTCTTGTGATGGCATCATGGACATAGCAGTACCCGGCTGCAGGGATGATCTCTTTTTGCGTAAACCTGCTCACATATGCAGCGAGGTTCCTGTCGGGAAGAAAGATCACCTGCTCAGAGTCAACAGACTCAACGATCTCGATTGCGTTTGCAGAGGTGCAGCAGATGTCACTCACCGCCTTGGTTGCCGTTGTGGTGTTGACATAACTGACAACCTCAGCATCAGGGTACTGCTCCCTGAGATCCATAGCTGCATGCTCTCCTGCCATGTGTGCCATGGTACACCGTGCCTGTGGATCCGGAATCAGGACTCGTGCCTGCGGGTTTAGGATCTTCGCGGTATCAGCCATGAAGTCAACACCACAGAAGAGAATGGTCTCTGCATCGGTCTCCTGGGCTGCTCTGGCCAGTTCAAGAGAGTCTCCGATTCTCTCTGCAATCTGGTAGATCTCAGGCGACTGATAGTTGTGGGCGAGGATAAGAACCCCCTGCCGGTCTGCCATCTCCCTGATCTCCCTGATGAGATTCAGGTTACATGCAGGCTCCGCTGGTTCTTCGTCTGATGGAAGCGCTTTCACGATTGTGATAACTATCTGTATCCTGCTCCGGGATAATGCCCACGGTTCCGGCAGTGCCGGTATCATGAGGTTCTTAACCAACGGCAATACATGGTGTACATCATGGGAGGATATCAGATCAGATGAACATTGATGGGATCAGGCAGGAGATTCCCCTTACCCAGGAGGTCATCTACCTTGACAATGCCTCGACCAGTCTTTCCCCGCAGCCGGTCATCGACGCAATGGTGGAGTACGAGACCCATTACCGGGCCAATGTGGGACGTGGAGTTCATCGGCTATCACAGATAGCGGGTCAGCTCTACTGGGATGCCCACGAGACAATAAACAGATTCATCGGCGGGGAAGGGGGAACACCGGTCTTTGTCAGGAACTGTACCGAGGCGATCAACATGGTCTCCCACGGGTTGACGTTCAGGCCTGGTGATGAGATCATCACCACGGTCACTGATCATCACTCCAATCTGCTGCCATGGTATGCTCTTCGGGAGAAGGGTGCTTCTGTGAAGGTGATTACTCCGGCAGATCCACTGGCTGGAGTCACCTCTGACGATATCTCTTCTGCAATAACCAAAAATACCCGGCTTGTTGCCGTAAGCCATGCCTCCAATGTGCTTGGAACCGTTCATCCGGTAAAAGAGATTGCAGAGATCGCCCATGATCATGATGCCCTCTGTCTAGTGGATGGTGCCCAGTCTGTCCCCCATATGAAGACCGATGTTAGAGATATCGGATGTGATTATCTCTGCTTTTCCGGCCACAAGATGCTCGGGCCTACCGGGACCGGCGTGCTCTGGATGGCTGAAGATACCCTGGAACCTCTGCTTCTCGGTGGGGGAATGATCGATGAGGTGACC
>CAZVAS010000064.1:0-12735 GCA_964625165.1 uncultured Methanospirillum sp.
GTCCTGACAGACTCCACAAGCGGGCTCTTGGCGTAATGCTTCTTAACCCACATTGCACCACCGATGCAGTCAAAGCACTCGATGAGTTCCACCTGGCTGCCATCTTCGGACGCGAGAGCAGCAATCCAGGGATAATGAATCACGTACGGGTCGGCCAGATTCACTTCAGCAGCCCATGCATCTGGTGAAAGGTCTTTGGTAATTGCCGGAATGGAAGGGTTCATATTTGTCGCCGAAAATTTCGTTGCCAGAATTTTCGGCATCAAACTAGATAAACTATCTGCTAAAAAAATCTGTAAAAAAGGGTCAGTGATCCGCTACTTCAAGCGACCAGGAATCGTCGCTCCAGCCGATCAGACGGATCATTCCCATGCACATATCGCGGATCTGGTATCTTCCGAACCGTGACTTGAAGGTGTACGGCCCTACCGACGACTTATACCGGGCTGGGTCATCAGAGAAATATCCCGGCCACTCACGAACAATGCGTTCAAACTTCTGAGGCTCTGCCTCGAATATCGCCCTGACTGTCACCTCCAGAACCTGGTACCAGTACTTCACAGCATGGTCAGTACCCTGGACGGTCACCTTCACCGGCTTTGCGGTCTTGGGAATATCCCCAAAGCGAAGCCCGGGAGCCGACTCTTCAGGCGCAACTGCAGCGTGAGAGATCTCAACCTGATACGGCCAGATCTTTTTGCAGAATGCAGCAAGAACACCGGAACGCTGATCGATCTGGAACTTACGCCAGAGTTTGATCCCTTTCATCGAGGTATTGAGCAGGTGTGTGTCAAGGGCGTACCATGCCTTTTTTGTATCAAAATCAGCGTTCAGGATGGAGGGGTTCTCCATCGTAAGGGTGAGATTGCCAAGCCGATGCAGGTAATCCTGGTGAACGGTCTGCCATTCTGTTCCCAGGTGATCCTGCCACCAGGGGGTCAGGGTCACCGGCATGATATGATCGATCATCTGCTCAGATGGCGAATCCTCAAAGAGATCAAGTCCTGAAAACACCTCCGTTGCCGGTGCCTGGGCCGAGAAGTAGGTTTCAAGGGCTGTCATCACCACCCATGCAACCGTGTTCTCACCTTCAGGATGGTAGAGGTCGCTGTACCTCAGGTGATCGTCAAACTCATCATCGTCAGGCATCCGGTACGGCTCTTCAAGCCTGGTGAAGAATGAGGATACCTGATCTGCGACAGGACCGGCATCCTTGTCGATAGTGCTGCACAGAAGTGAGAAGACCTCTTCATACCCGGCATCCGATCTTCCGCAGACTGCGCGCCTTACAAGATAGGTCTCAACCTGCTTTAGAATTGCAGAGTACTGCTCGTCGGTAAGTTCGATTCCATTTTTGTGGCCCGGATCATTCCATCCAAAGCAGTTCATCAGGAACGGAGCTGTTACATCAGAACCAAGCAGTTTGATCCTGCCAAGGTGTCGCCTGATCTCTTCAGAGATCACCTTCTCCACCGGAAGGAGTTCAGGCTGCAATAGGCGGAGATAATAATCAGAGTACCGGTTGATGTCCTGTAGCAGGCCTTTGATCTCATCAGGAGGAGCGCCGAGGAACGTACGCCTGATGGACTCAAAGATCTCTCCGGCGCGGATGGTACGCCCGGTTCTCATGCAGAAGTACCGGAGAAACCGCGAGATCAGATCCTGATGATTTCCAAACCGTTCCTCCATCGGTTTCCAGAACTGATCATACTGGCTCTCTGCTACCTCGGGAGACTCAAGACTTGCGAAGAAGAAGTTTCTGATGAGATCTGACTCTTCGAGCGGGACACCACGGTAGTTCAGTGCCTCAAACACCTGGTTCGGGTTCTCACCCTGGTCGAGTTCGATGTATACAACACAGAGATCCTCGGTGATCACCTGCTGCAGAGACATGAGATCGAGATCACGGGACTCGTCTATCTTGCGCCAAAAGAAGTCAAAACACTCGACGATACGCGAGTCGTGCTCGAAATTATAATCCTCGTCAAAGATGTGATACAGGGACGCCTTATCAACCCGGGTAGGGATGACCACATACTGCCCCTCCCCACTCCGGGGACTGTTCCTGAGGAAGTCAGAGATCTGCTCGTACAGCTCGGTGATACCACGCTCTTTTGCAAACGCACGGATCACTGCAAGGATGATACTGATGGTTGTTATCCGTTGCTGACCATCGATGATGGTATATTTATCGAGGTTCTTCTCGTACTCCCTGACAACAACGATAGAACCGAGAAACCGGTCAGGTATCTTCTCACGCGGATCACCTGATTTGAGCGAGTATTGTTCGGTGATGTCTGACCAGAGCTGCTCCCATTGAGGCCGTGACCATACATACGGCCGCTGAAAGAGCGGCACCACGTACTGTTTCGCACCGTTATATAGATCCCAGACAGAAGACTTCGCCGCCTTCATCGTACACATCCCCCAAGAAGATATCGTACTCTGATCGCATAGTCTCACCGGAACAGATCTGATCCATATGCGACGTCAGACTCACTGGCATCATCAGGCCATCTCGAGCGGGGCTGCACTAGTTTTTGAAAAAAGGATTACCAGGCCTCGGTAAAGGCCGCATTGGTATAGATATCTTCAAGGCGTGCCTTGTGACCGAGTTCCATCTTTGAGAGTTCTGAAAAGAGCTTCTTCTGCTCTGCATCAACGCTTGCATCAGAGAGTTTCTGATACATGTTCATTGCATCCTCTTCCTTCTTGATGGCGATCTTGAGGCCGTCAAGGGGCTTTAACTCGGTTGTCAGGGCAGGTGCCTCAATGATGTCTGACAGGTGGTAATCCTTGACCTCATCAAACTTGAGCTCCTTCTTGCTTCCGCTAAGGTACTCCTGAAGGGTCTTGCGGTGGTAGGTCTCCTGCTCTGCAAGTTCAAGGAATGTGCTCTTAAGGGCTGCGTCCTTTACACGCTCAGAAATGGTCTTGTAAAAGGTGTATGACTCAACTTCCTTGTCGATTGCGTCAAGCAGAATCTTCTTGAATTCGTCTTGTTTCATGAGTTTTCATCCTCGAGATAACGTATCAGACAGCCTGGGATAGATCAACCACACAGATATCCCAGGAGCTTTACACAGGATCTTTGGTTGAAGTTTCTTTTAAGCGTTTTGGGATGATTCTACTGAAATTTAAGCGCTGAAAAATAGAAATATCCCGATTTTACCGGGAATTTGGCGCATGACTGAGATCTCATCAGCCATGCCTGAGGTATTATTCCAGGAGATCTGGCTTATGCAAGAATCTCGTGGAGCTTGAGCTGGAAGGGTCCGAGTTTTCCTTCGTAGTTACCTGCGCTGATGAAGGTAACCCCGGGGACCTTGACAGCTGCCTTGATACCGGCTGCCATGGCCTTCTTGACTGCTGCCTCGTCTACGCCGTTGATGACCAGTTCGTAGATAGACTTGACGCCTTCCGGAACCTTGGTGTCAGGGACCTTCTCTCTGATGCTCGGGCAGTACTGCTCGTTGGTGGTTGCCGGAATTGGGAACTTGTAGTTCTTGGACCCGACCTTGGAACCTGATGCTACGATACCACCTGGGAAGCTGGTGATAGTACCCTTGACCTCGAGGATTGCATCTGATGCAGCCTGTGCACCAAGAAGTGCAGCCATCTGGTTCTCTGCCATCACGAAGAAGTTACCGCCTGCGACACCCTTGACCATGCCGAAGACCTCCTCACCAACATAGTCTCCCTCCATGATCGGGATCTTCCAGCAGGCACGCCCGCCGATCTCGACCTTGGACTCGAACTTGTCACCAAAGAAGTGAATCTTGATGTCGAACTTCTCTTCTGCATCCGGAAGTCCGTTGAAGACCGAGGTGGTTGCTGCAGTAAGAACGCACTCTGCGATACGCTCCATAACCTGCTCTGGGAGTTTCTTCTTTGATGCACAGATCAGGATTGAGACGCCCGGGCGTCCGTCAGGGGTCTCGTCACCGGAGAGGTACCCCTCAATGCCTGCTTCACACGGACAGCCGATGGCTGAGGTTGCAAAGCCGGTTGCCTCAACAGCAGCCTTCATGGCGTATTCGCGGGTCACAGCAGTGATCATCACGCGGCAGACCCAGATGGGAAATCCTTCTGCAAATGTGTTGTCTATCGTTACACCGTTCAGTTCCATTACGGATCCTCTCATCTGAGGTCACCGGGTATCCCAATAATGGTTTCTTATTGAATCCCGGCCAGGTGAAACGAACAATTATATAGGTTCTGGAAAGCCACACGCCTCCAGGACCTCAGATCCTGATAACGGACCGGACTGGGCTGATCTCATACCAAGAGTAGATAGTGCCAGAATAGAACCCGGGAGTTGAATCCCGTACAGGTCAACAACTTTGACAGGGTGATCATATCTCTGTGCTATCTTCCTGACAGTCCCCCGGTCTATGACAATACCAAGTTGATCGAGGATATGCGAGGTATATGAGTATGAGTAGGAACGCGATAGCACCAGGCAGAGGTCTATGATTGGAGAGCCAAACCTGCTGTTCTCATAAAATGGAGCATCGGCATAACAGAGTTGCCCACAATCTCTGCAGTGGAACCTCTTTATATATACATAGATATGGGTGATGCCGGCATCCGTTTTTATAGTGGAGAAACGCCGCTTTTTGAGATCATGAGATATGAGAGAACCTGAGCAGGCAGGACATCCTGATGTCTCTAAAAACTGGACATCTGATACCCCGGAGACAGCATAATAGATGCAATCAGCAATTATTGGTGGGATGAGAAGATCTTTGTTCATAAATCATGCATATTATATAGGTCATTATTGCAAATATAGGAGCCCGGAGATGAGTGATCTTCACCTCTGAAAAGCAGACGCACTTTTTTGAACTCGCAATAATCGTTGGAATTATCCATCAATAATCACCAAATTTGTTGAACTAATATCATAAGTTCATATAATTCCTGAATAAACCTGAGTACTGCAACGGAGCGATGTAATGAACCTTAAATACGTCCAGACAACCTGTCCGTTCTGCGGAACAGGTTGTTCTATGAACCTTGCGGTTGTGGATGGGGTAGTATCAGGTACTCAGCCATATCACCGCTCACCCGTTAATGAGGGAAGACTCTGCATTAAGGGTGGGTTTTGTGAGGAGTATCTGAAAAGCCCTGAACGCATCACGAAGCCATTGATTAGAAAAGACGGGCGTCTTCAGGAAGTATCCTGGGAAGAGGCAATCTCATTTACAGCACAAAAACTCAAAGAATTCAAACCCGATGAAGTGGCATGCATTGCATCAGCCAGAACATCCAATGAAGACATTTATGCAATGGTCAAACTTGCAAAAGATGTCATCAAAACCGGAAACATCGACAACACCCAGAGCTGTCTGAACTCAGCTATTGGGACCGGAATCTCAAAATCAGTAGGATTTGACGCATCTACCTGCTCGATCGACTCTATGCTCTCAGCCAAGGTGGTCGCAGTAGTTGGTGCCAACCTCTATGTTCAGAACCCGATCCTTATCAGCCAGATCACATCAGCAAAGAAGGCAGGAGCAAAAGTCCTGTATGCATCTTCAGAGGCAAATCCAACCGGACACCTCGCTGATGAAGTTGTAACCTACAAGGAGTCAGCCGGAGCTGCATTCATCAATGCAGTTGCAGCTGAGATCATCAAGTCAGGCAAATACGACAAGGCGGCTGAGAAGGTAGCAGGATTTGCTGACTTCAAGAAGTCAGTTGCATCAGCAACAGCAGATGCAGCAGGCGTCTCTGAAGAGTCTGTCAAGTCAGCAGCCGAACTGCTCACATCAGGCAAGGGCGTCTTTGCATTCTCCCCGACTGCTCTCTCAGAGGCAGGATCACGGGCAATGGCAAACCTTGCAATTCTCACCGGCAACGCAGACGGAATATTAGTCCTCCGCAGCCGCAACAACGGCCAGGGAGCTGTTGACATCGGAGCCGTTCCGGCAGAAGGCAGCGGATATGCAGCTGTTCTTGCAGGAAAGGCAAAGGCAGTCTACATGGTTGGAGACAGCCCCAAGGTCTGTGAGTGCGGATACACCGAGACCGTCGAGGCACTCAAGAAGGCCGGACTTGTCATCTTACAGGACAGCATTGCAGGGCCATTCATGGATGCTGCCCATGTCGTGCTTCCATCAGCAGCACTCCCGGAAAAGGACGGAACCCAGACCAACACAGAACGAAGAATCCAGCGTGTTCACAAGGCTGCAGATGCACCTGAATTGGCACTGCCAGACTGGAAGATCACCGCAGACATTGCAGCAGCAATGGGCAAGGACTTCGGCTGGAAATCCGCTGAGGAAGTATTCGCAGAGATGATCACCTCAGTTCCGGCATACAAGGGTATCAACTGGGAACAGATCGACAAACCTGAAGCAGTACTGATCACTGAAGCTTCCAAACCGGCCTTTACTGTTGCAGCTGACAAGGAGGCCTGAACATGGCAGCAAAAGGCGATATGGTATATGCATGGGCAAAGGATGCAGAAACACTCAAGAAAGGAGAGTGTGGAGGAGCAATCACTGCCCTGCTGAAGTACGCACTTGAGAGCAAGACTGTTGATGCAGTTGTTGCAATCAAGAAGGGCAAAGACCTGTACGATGCAGTCCCAGCCGTCATCACCGACCCTGCCGAGATTCTGACAACCGCCGGATCTCTCCACTGTGGTACCCTTCTGCTCCCGAAGATCATCAAGAAGTACCTGAACGGTGCAAAGGACAGCAAACTCGCAGTTACCTGCAAGGGTTGCGATGCAATGGCCTTTTACGAGATGGCAAAGCGGAACCAGATCAACCTTGACAATGTCATCCTGATCGGTGTCAACTGTGGAGGATCCGTAAGTCCGGTCGATGCACGCCGGATGATCGCAGACAAGTTCGAGGTCGACCCTGATATCGTCCACAAGGAAGAGATCGACAAGGGTCAGTTCATCATCGAGTTCGAGGGTGGACACAAGGGAATCAAGATCGAGGAACTTGAAGAGGAAGGGTACGGACGCAGGTCCAACTGCCGCCGCTGCAAGATGAAAGTTCCACGTCAGGCAGACCTTGCCTGCGGTAACTGGGGAGTCTTCGGTGAGAAGGCAGGTAAGGCAACCTTTGTTGAGATCTGCTCAGAGAAGGGTGCAAACCTCCTGAACGGTGCTCAGTCAGGAGGAGCAATCGAGACCTGTGCACCTGACCCGAAGGGTATCGATATCAGGGCAAAGGTTGAGAAGGCAATGCTCAAACTCGGTGATGAGTGGCGTCACCGCGACTTTGAAGGCCTTGGTGCCGGAAAAGAGCGGCTCAAGAAGATCATGACCGAGAGCTCACGGTGCATCAGATGCTACCAGTGCATTGACAACTGCCCGATCTGCTACTGTATCGAGTGCTCTACCAAGAAACCATGGTACATTCCGGAAGGAACAACCCCACCGGGCTTTATGTTCCACCTGATCAGATTCGCACACATTTCAGACTCCTGTATCAACTGTGGTCAGTGTGAAGAACTCTGTGCAGTAGATATCCCGAATGCACTCTACATGCATGCACAGCAGGTAGAACTCGAGAAGATGTTCAAGTATGTTCCAGGCCGTGACATGAACCCACCAATCCATGCACTTGCAGAGGAGAAGGCAGAACGTGCACGTCTTGAAGCAACGGGTTCAGACATGATCTATGATAATGTCTTCTCCGAATAACCCCTTTTTTAAAATAATTTAGGTACAGACCTCCAATTCTCTGTATCCTTTTTGTCAGAACTGGATTAATTCACGAAAAAGAGTTAAACGGTTCGGGCGGTCTCCTGGTTTAGGAGAACCGCTGATGAATCCTTACAAGCAGAGCCGTGATTGATGCAGCATACAGACCCTGGAGCAGAAGGTTTGGTGTGATATCAAGACAGGTGAAGATGATGATTGCGTACACCGGGGTGAGCAGGGATACAATATCGAGTTTCTTCTTCTTGACAGCAAGGTAAGCGAGCACGACAGACCCTGCAATACAGCCCCAGAAGAAGGTTCCGGGATCTTCGATGATCCTGAGCCAGGAAAGAAGAACTGCTACGACAATTCCTCCCCACACCAGGGCCAGGACAAGTGCCGAGAGGATCTTCTCTTTTATCGGGAGAGATTTCAGGACCTGAAGATCGATATCCATACCTGATCTATTCGCGTAGGGAAATTATAATCTCATGCAATTGTCAGGATCTCATGAATTGATGCTATATTCCAGGGATCATGCCTGTTTCATCGCAATACATGACTTCTTACATATCACTTTGACATTCCTGCATCTGTCTGTGTGATCAGAAAGATGAAAATTCAGGGATCAGGTCTCAAGATCGGAACACATATACATTGAAGCACCAGTGGATCAGAGATACCGATCCTGATATCTTATATCAGAAGAGGATCCGGTAGAGTTACTTACAAATAGGAACATGCTGACTCTTACTTCTCATGACCTCGCGAAACCTATTCTTCCTGCCTTGTAGTCGGCTCCATTATCTGAAGGTGTGATATTGTGCCTGAAACTGCTTCGAACGCAAAGAGGGATGCAGCGCTGTGCCGTCTTCTTGACTGTTCACATCTCACACCCACCCACTGGAGGATCTGGATCCTCTCAGCAATGGGAATATTTCTCGATGGATACGACCTTTTCATCATCTCAATTGCTCTCCCCCTGATCATCAAAGACCTCTCACCAAGTCCGGTTCTTTTGGGAGCTATCGGTTCTGCTGCGGTTATCGGGGCGATCTTCGGTGCATCCATCGGTGGTGTCCTGACCGACAGATTCGGAAGAAAATCAATCTATATCGTCGATCTCTTTCTGTTCATCATTTTTTCATTCTGCTGCGGTATTGCCTGGGACATATCCTCCCTGATCATTTTCAGACTGCTTCTTGGCGTGGGTGTCGGTGCTGATTACCCGATCTGTGCTTCATATGTCTCTGAGTTTATGCCTGTTGCACTCAGGGGCAGAATGCTGATAGGGGCGTTTGCATTCCAGGCAGTCGGGATGTTCACAGCCGCAATCGTGGGTCTTGTTATTCTTTTCATATATCCTGACCCGTCTTCCTGGAGATGGATGCTGATATCCGGAGCGATTCCGGCAGTGATCGTTCTGATAGCAAGGGCGACAGTCCCTGAGAGCCCACGGTGGTACCTCGGACAGGGACTCTTCAGACAGGCTGCCCGGGTTATCTGCCACCTGATCCCAAATAAAGAGGATAAGATCAGGGATTGTGTTGCAAAGCAGTGTGAAGAGCCTGCAAAGGCAGATAAAAGTCACTCCGAGTTTTCCATCCTCTTCTCGAAGGAGTACAGGAAGAGGACCATTCTTGCAACGGTTCCCTGGTTTCTGATGGATGTGGCAATGTATGGTGTGGGGATTTTTCTGCCGATACTGCTTGCAGGCCTACTCTTCACAAATAAAGGAGGGACTGGTCTTGATGAGATCTACCAGTCTATAGCAGGATCTGCATTCCTTGATATCTTCCTGCTCGCCGGTTTCCTGCTTAACATGCGATATGTTGACAAAATCGGCAGGATAAAACTCCAGATCTACGGTTTTATTGGAATGTCCCTGGGTATGCTCCTCATCCTGATGGCCTGGCTGTTTGGAAGCAACATCTATCTCATCTTCAGCGGGTTTATCTTCTTTAACCTGCTCTTAAACCTCGGGCCGAATGCAACCACATTCATCCTGCCTGTTGAACTCTTTCCAACACGGGTCCGGGGTTCTGCTCACGGACTGGCATCAGCAGTGGCAAAAGCGGGAGCAGCGGTCGGGATATTTCTCATCCCGATTGTCCAGGATCTCGCAGGTATCGGGGGAGTGCTTGTAGTGATTGGTATTGTCTCTCTTGCAGGGCTCCTTGTAACCCTCATCTTCAGGATAGAGACAAAAGGGCAGTCACTTGATGAGATTGACCCTGCAGTGTTCGGATGACAAAGGAGGTTCATCAGATGGAAGTAAAATCTCATATGCATGGAGATCGGATGATGTGCGAGGCCGGGGTACTTGCAGGCCTGATAATAATCGCCACGATCCTCGACCTGTTCGGGTTTCTCTTTCTCCTCACCTCTAAAAATCCGGTCTTTTTTATTGGTATCGGATTCACGGTGGTTTTTGCGATATGGTTCGGATGGAAAGGAATATTGGCAGCATATCTCGGATGTCTGCTCAGTGGATTGCTGGCATTGCCACTCACTCCCGAATGGCTGTTGTTATTTGCTGTAGCAGACGCCGTTCAGGTTGCTATCCCGGTTCTTGTCTTCCACCTGACAGGTGCAGATCCTGCCCTTACGTCTGTGAAAGATGTCATCCTCTTCGTGTTCTTTGGGTGCATCATCAATACCATAGTGAGCGGACTGTTGGGGACATATATCCTCTCCACAACCGGTATCGTTCCATCCGGACAGTTTGTTCCGTTTTTCGAGATGTGGATGGTCGGAGATATGATGGCAATTTTTCTGATCAGCACAATTATTCTCAGTTTTGGTACCCCGTATATGCGTGAGAAAGGATGGATACATTAAATGTATCCATGTTTTATGGTCTGATATCCCGGTAAAAACAGTGGAGATTTCTTTTTTTGCATATGAAGGGAATGCATCTGATTCACTCACATTCTCTTTATATACTCCTCTCTGACGATCAAGCAATCATTGGTATAACAAACCCGGACTCACCCAAAGTAGGTGATACACAAGAAATTATCTGAATTTAACGGAAATTTAAAGACATTAGCGCAAGAAGGTTCAGATTTTAAGAATCACGAACTCACATATATCGATAATTATATTACTCTTCGAATAGTACGAAGAACTACGGTATGGTGGATCGTTCTGCCGCATTAGGGAGATAAATGGGGAAATATGAGGATAAGTTCTGATTTTAAATATTCGACACGACGCTTGTGTATACTTCTCGTCGGGCTGGCCTGCATCGGCCTTCTGATTGGGAGTGTGTCTGCGATACCCGGACCGGCACCTAATGTATCGGTCGGGATATTTCATGCATCATCAGAGGTACAATCAGGGAATAATTCCACAACGATGCTTCCACCAGTGAAATCTCAGAGTCTCTCAGTCTCTGAACAGGCTGTCAAAACAAAGAGTATATCCGGAACTATGGCTGCACTGGCAGTAAAGGATATCCCTGAAAATAATATTGCCTGGCAGAAATGCTTTGGAGGGACCAGGGAGGACGCTGCTGCCTCAATTGCCAGGACAACAGACGGGGGGTTCATCTTTTGCGGATATTCAAACTCCACAGATGGGAACGTTACCGGAAATCATGGAAATTACGACTACTGGGTTGTAAAGTTCAACGAAACAGGAGCCATCGAATGGCAGAAGAATCTTGGCGGGTCAGCTATCGATATCGGTATGACTGTGAACCAGACCACCGATAACGGATTTCTGATCACCGGGTATTCGTACTCAACAGATGGGAATGTGACCGGAAACCATGGTGCCGATGACGTATGGGCATTGAAACTCTCACAAAACGGTACTACTGAATGGTCAACCAGCCTTGGAGGAAGTCAACACGACTGGGGCTATTCAGGAATCCAGACTGCAGATGGCGGGTATTTTATCGGGGGAGGAGCCGGATCCAATGACGGGAACGTGTCAGGAAACCATGGGGACTATGATCTCTGGGTTCAGAAGCTGAACGCTGACGGAACACTTGTGTGGCAAAAGTGTCTGGGTGGATCAGGTGAGGACCGGGCAACTTCTGTCGTAGCGGCTCCGGAAGGAGGATATCTGGCTGCAGGGATGTCAGAGTCCACCGATGGGGATGTGACCGGAAACCATGGAGACTATGATGCATGGATTGTAGGTCTGAACACTACCGGCGGGCTTGAGTGGCAGACGTGCCTCGGTGGTAGTGGGGATGATGGTGCAAACTCAATCATCAGTACCAAAGATGGGGGATACCTGATTGGAGGATATACAAACTCCACAGACGGGAACGTGTCAGGAAACCATGGGTACTACGATGCCTGGATAGCCAAACTGGATGCGAAAGGCAATATGACATGGCAGAAGTGCCTCGGTGGTACCGGTGATGACGGAGCAGAATCAGTAGTCCAGGATTCTGACGGTGGGTACCTTATTGCCGGATACACAAACTCCAATGATGGCGATGTTTCAGGGAATCACGGGGAGTATGATGCATGGATCGTGAAACTGGATGCACAAGGAGATCTGATATGGCAGAAGTGCCTCGGTGGAACCGGGGATGATGATGCATGGTCACTTGTCCAGACCGACAGTGAGAGGTACATGGTTGCCGGATACACAAACTCCAATGATGGTGATGTATCAGGGAATCATGGAACGTATGATGCATGGATTTTAGATCTCACCAGTTCTGATTCTGAAAAACCGACTCCGACAGTTGACATGGAGTCTCTTCTTTCACAGCCGGGGCCAAACGGGGGAACCAGTATGCTAGGCTCTGTTGACAACTGGTCACTGAACGCCGTTTCTCCGGAAAACAATGCAACTGAAAATGAGGGGTCTGATTCATTGAAGGTCTCGTTTACTGCCAATGAGACGAAGGGTTCAGCTCCCCTGACTGTCGCATTCACCAGTGCCTGTCAGGGAAATCCAACCTCATATTACTGGAATTTTGGAGATGGGGCAACATCAGGCAAGAAAGACCCGGTCCATACCTATACCGTTCCAGGGACGTACTCGGTAACACTCAAGATCATGAATGCAACATCCGGAGCACTCGGGGTGCTTCCGGG
>CAZVAS010000065.1:0-12682 GCA_964625165.1 uncultured Methanospirillum sp.
GCGGGACAAAACCCCCAATCTTTCCCGTGAGCGGGAACCCCCGCTCGCTTTTTCCGGACACACCTTTCTCTAAACTAAGATCTAACTAAGAATAATAATAATTATAATAATAGAGCGGGAGAATAGGATCATACAGTGACCACCTGCCCCCATGATCACATATCTCTGCATACCTGGATCTCCCGCTCTCCCGCCCGGTGATCCATCAAGCACCGGAGCACCAAGGAATCAAGAAACCGGCACCGGATACAGAGAGGATTCGTCCCGCTCAAACACCACATCTCCCGCTCACAACCATGATCCAACCAGACCTGATCGCCCCATGTGGCATGAACTGTGCATTATGCCAGGCCTATCAAAGACCGAAGAACAAGTGCCTGGGATGCAGAGACGAAACTCCGAAGAATGCCAAAAGTTGTGAGACCTGCATCATCAAGAATTGTGAAACTGTCAGAACCAGCCCATCTCATTTCTGCTATGACTGTCCTGATATCCCATGCAAAAAACTCAAGCATCTGGATACCCGGTACCGGACAAAGTACGCAATGAGTATGCTGGACAACCTGAATGAGATCAAAGAAAAAGGAATGGACTCGTTTCTAGCGAGCCAGACTGCAAAGTACACCTGCCCCACATGTGGCGGCCTCATCTGTGTACACAAAGGCCGGTGCCTGACCTGCGAGCCCAAGAATCCCAAAAAGGAATGAGAACTTATCTCACTCTGCTCACCGGACCCTTCCGATTCTTCCCTTCCATCACGGCTCTCACCCTGGCAACCGGAGTTGCATAACTCACTCCTCCGATATCCAGGTACAGCCCCCGGCCACTATCAGACAGCCGGATTCTTCCCCATGAAAACTCACCATCTCCCAGACCGGCAAGAGTAGCGGTTAGCACATTCCCCGGGATCTCAAACCGTCCGACCTCATCGATAAACACCACCAGGGAATCACCCTCCCTGATCATCCGTCCACAGAGTTCAAACCCTGGACGGGGCTTCTCACGCTCGATAAATTCACTCATAATACCCATCACACCACAAAATTGTTCATAATATTACGTTGACACTGTACAGTACAACTTCTCCAAACTCGCCATAAATTCCGAATAGAAGTTACCTACGGAGGACCTGGAGTGGAAACATTGGGGTCTGACTCAGCTGAATTCAGCCTCTGATAGCACTGATCACAAATGTGAACTCGTGCATCAGGATCTGACCAGACAGCAGCCTTCCGATCACAGACCTGACAGCGACCACTCAGAACTGTTCGTCTGACAAGTGACTTCGTGTCGATAACACCGGGAAGAGGAAGAATCGACGCAACCTCCCGGGATACTGCACGATGATAGCACGAAGCACACAGCATCCGAACCATCTTCGCAGAACTCCCACGGGACAGACGCTCCTGGAACTGTGTCGGACGTTTTCCGCAGACACTGCACCTGCGACGATCAGGAAGACCTGAGATCTTACCAAAATTCCTTGACTTCACATCAGAGAAGAGCATCGTCGTCTCTGAAACCGGCTCGGCAGAGCCGTCAGACCCGTCATCGGGATGCGTATCAGAATCATCAGAATCAGGATCATCTCCCCCGTCATCATCACCAAGCCAGACACTCCCTCCCTTCTCCCAGGCATCATACAACACCGCATCCCAGAGATACACCCGGGATCTCCGCATCGTCGAACAGCCCTCATCGCCACTCGTCACCGTCCGGTCAAGAAACGAAACAGCCGGACACTTATCAAGCAGACCTGAGTAACTCTTCCCGTACGAATGATACCCGTGAAGCAGTTTTCCGACAGAAGAGTTCGAGATCCCGGTCACCTGCTGAAGCTGGGCGATCGTCACCTCTGACTGATTGAGCGAAATAAACGCCTCAATAAGAACACTCTCACGCTTCGTCAGCTTATTCGCCTGGGCTCCGGTCTCACCGTTCAGCGTCGCATAGAGCCGTGCAGCCTGTGTAAAGTCCTCACGGTTCGCAATCACACACCTCACAGACCCGATATCCCTGGACTCACGCTGACACTGATTCAGAGCAGCATTCGTCCTGATCAGATCGAGCAGCATATCAGGATTCCTCCGGTTCTCTGCCGACTGAAACCGAATCTTCGTTGCATACGGAATCACCACCCAGACCGGTGAGAGAGACTCCCAGATCTGCCTGCAGACAAGCACCTCCTCTGATTCAGGACCGGTGACATCAGGAAGACTCTCTGCACTGCAGAGCGTCCGGTCAAGCACACGTTTGTCCTGCTCCTCCGAATCGTCGATCCAGCAGGTCAGCATCCGGTTAAAGACCTGGTCATCACCAGGACCCTCGACCTTTGCTATCCACCAGACACACCGCTTAGGAATAGTGCAGATCTGTGCCTTTCGGTCCTTGTTCACCGTCCGGTACATAAACGGTTTCTGAAACGAGGTCGTCACACCCTTGAGGATCTCCTGCATCTGGTCTGAAAGGCTCACATCATCGAGCGTGATAACACTCCCTGAAGAGAGATCATCCATGTAGAACAGGGCCTTGTCACTCATCCGGCCCTCGAGACGGAAACGCTGTGGAACAAGACTCATCATCATCTCGATAGCATGAGACTTGCCTTTCCCTGACTCACCGGTTATAGAGACATGCAGCCCTTTACTGTTGATCACCGACCGGGACACAAGCGAGTGGACAAGACACTCGGCAACCGTGAGATCGCCCTCATGAACAGAAGCAAACGTCTGGAGGAGGAACGAGAGCGGATCCTCTGACTCAAGGATCCCGCTGCACCGGGAGAGAACCGTCTCTGTCACGAGAGGATCCTCCTGTACATCGTCCTCCTGATCTGCTCCGGTATCAGAGCACGAATCCTCGTACTGGGCACGAGCCTGTGCAAGTTCATACTCGGTGGGACGATTTCGTCCTTCAGCCTCGTTCTTCGCCCTGATCCGTTCAGATCTCATCCTCGCCAGCCTGGTCTCAACATCAGGCTTCATTGGTTCAAACATGGCACGAAGTTCTGGCCACCGCTGCCTCCTGGACCCGCATGAGTCATGATGACATCCGGCAAAGATAGCACCGTTTGCAAACTGAATCGCATACGCCCCGTCAGAATGGGCAGATGAGAACGGACAGGAATCAAGCACAAAGAGGCGACCGCTGGTGTACGGCTTCTCAGTATACGAGAGATTGTGCTCTGTGAGCCATGATGCAAGATCGATACCGATCTCCGGGTTCCCATCCGGCCCGGTTCCCCCATTCTTCGCAGAAGAACGGGTTGGTTGCAGAGAGTCAAGCAGACAATAGATCTGCTCTGCACTGACCAGACCGTCTGACAACTCCTGCTCACATGCTGCCACAACGACCTTCGATCTCCGATGTGGCCGGTCTGGGAGATTATCACCTTTCCGTGAGACCGTCCCGTACACCTTCCAGATCCGTGAAGCGTTGAAGTTCGCTGTATCAACCTTGCATGTCGGATCAGAGAACCTGTGATCCAGCAGTTCGAGCAGAGATCTGACACAGTTACGGCTCTCTTCATCATTCGCAAGGTCGATCCGGTAGAGAAGATGAGCACCGTTGCCAGAGTCGGCAATCACCGGATGAGGCCATCCGAGCCCTGATAAAAATTCTGCAATCGTATCTGCCCGGCAGAGTGCATCAGCATGTTCAGACTCTGACGAAGACACACCAGATGGCCGTGCAGGATCGATGTCAATCGGAAGCCACCGCCTCCTGATGATATCGGCATCTGCAGTACTCGCATCCTTCTTGCCGAGCCTGAACTTGATCCGGTTCGCCCGTCGTGCAAGAAGAGCAGGATCAACCTCGTTCAGCGTGACATAAATGCCTGAAACATGAGGATCTGCATCATACCTGACGATCTCTGCTGCAGCCTTCTCAAGATCAGAGAAGTACCCGCTACAGATCCCGTCATCCCGCATGATCCGTACCTCAATGATCCCTTCCGGAGCAGCGAGAAGATGGAGAGATGAGAGGATCTCTGGCATCAGGTTCTCATCTGCCATCCGAACCTCCGGACTGTATCAGGCCATGTTCATGCAGACCGGTTGACATACAGATACGAATCAGAAGATCTCTGCACCATGCATCAGGTCTGAAAATCTCATAACCTGGCATTTGTGAACTCCCCGATCCGGACTGCTCCACCAAGAAGAATCAGATACTGCTTCCAGACTCCATCTTCATTGAGCCAGAGATGAATATTGCCGGGATACCGATTGCTCTGCAGGAGTGCACTCAGATCCCTGACCTCATTTCTAAATGCCTGCCTTGATGATCCTTTCCTGCATGACCTGACCCTGATAAAGGTCATCTCACCAGAACACTGCCATGCAATCAGATTAAACGGGATAGCATCCTTTCCGTGATGTTCAGTCACCCTGGCAACGGTATACTCCCGATTCAGAAGATGATGCTTGACAGCATACTCAGCGACCCTGGCATTATGGTACTCATGAACAGGGATCATCAAGCCTCCCGGCTATAGACGATCCTCTGATTCGAATCGGGATGAGTATTCATCCTTATCAGGTTTCTTACCGCCACACCTGACGTGAAGGATATTCTTAACAGACCAGCCGATAATACATATTCACTCCCCGTGTTATCCAGCCTGGTAGCGAAGGTAATCTGCGGGGAGTACACTTTTGTCATGGAACAACTCCTGGTGTCATGACGATACTCCATGTGCCCATGTTCAACACTGTTGAACATCGTTCATCTGCGTTTTTTCAAAAGATGACGATATTTGAGCACCGAACACATGGTGGTTGTGAGAGATCCGTAAATCTTTTCTTTTAAGCTTCCACAATTTACGTAAGGTATATTTCTTTATAACGAGTCAGGGATTACAGATTCAATGAGGTACCTCTGCATTGCGCATACCTGCACAATGTTAAAAAACTCGTTTCAGCAGCACTACGTACGAGCAGGTGATCTCACATGACCTCCGTTTGGCAATCTGACAATGTTAATCACCAGGTTTTACCCCCCTCCCAGAATACTTTATAAACACATGACATACCCCATACTGTCGCATCATCAGCGACGAGGTGGAAACGATGGGGGACTTCACACAGAAAAGCGTTGTAAAATCAGCGGTTCGAAAATTGACCACACCAATTGCTGATTACACAGCATTCAATGCACTGGTTCAGGACGTGCTTGACAACAACCCGTGGGGGTGCACGGCGTACGAGTCAGCCGGGGTTGCAAAACCGGCAGTAGAGAAGAGCAAAGAGGCATATGCTGCCGCAATTGCCTATGAGAACGCAGAAGCAAAGCAGATCGGAAAGATTCCGGTTCGTGGGCCAACGATGGCAGCGGTGAACACAACCGTCACCCAGATCACCGGAAATACTGCAATCACAACCGCAATGGGTTCAGGGGTTTCAGCATCACGTGACAGTTCTGAAGACACCTTCAGCTGCACACTCAAATGTCATGCAAGCAACGGTGAACTCTACTCGGTGACCTTCAAACGTGACAGTGTCAGCCTCTCCAGTTACGAGGCCGACTCGATCAGGACCGGACTTGAAGCCTGGGCAGATACTGTCGCCATTCTGGCATGATCACCTCTTTTTTCATATCCGGGGGGAGTATGAAAAGAGAGTATCTTGCGTTGACTATTATCTGTCTTGCCATTTCAGGGCTTGTCGGTGCTGAGTATCTTGCAACAACCATACGCACCGATGGCTCGGTTATGCTTACATCTGCAGGATCTGACCTGAATGGATCGTTTGCATCCAGGGTGATGGCATCAGATAAGGCAGAGGTTCATCGATCAATATCCGGGAGTGATGAGACAGAGTCAGATCTTTCAATCAGGTCTGCAGGCCCGGTGCTCTTTACTGATTTTGCATCTGCGGTCTTGAAAGAATCTGATCTAGACAGGGTATGTGCCCTGCTTCGCAGTCAGGATGATCCAGATGGGGGAAAAGTATCAGCGTATTCATCTGGTATCATCAGGAAGGGTGAGGTTGACACAATCCGCCTGGTAGGAGACGGGCTCTTTGGACAGACATCAGTGAACGGAACCGGACTGCTGGTTCTGGGATCGCAGAGTGAGAGTAATCGTTCTCTTGTGAACCGGGGGTTTGTATCAGGGAATATGTCAGTTCAGGATCTGATCAGGTACGGGGGGAGACTGTGATTGCTGAACTAATGGCTGGTGTCGGATGTGGAGTTGCTGTCCTGAACGGGGCAGCAGCATATCTTGTATACCGGCAGTATCTCTCATTAGCAGAGGTTTCACTGGAGTTTGCAGGGATGGTTGCCGAGTCTATCACTGAAAAGGATGGAGAGATCCGGGTAGACCCGATGGTTCTTGCCGGGGTATCCATGGATCATATGAGTCATCTGACCGGGCTTGTGAGATGGATCCGGTGGTAACGGTGAGATACCTTGCCACCGTTTTCCAGAATCAGTAATTGGACTCCGATTTCTTTTTTCAGAATTTGATACGGTACTATTGAACTCCGGGATCTTTTTATTTATTCAGAAATCCTTACAACCAGAGGGTCAAAATGGAAAATCCTGGAACGAAACGAGTATCCTCATCAGAATTGCCCATAAGAGTGAAAGACGATCACCAGTATTACATGAACAGAGATACCGAGGAGGCGTTTTTGTCTTAATTGGTATGAAAGATACCAAAAACCACCAATGGGTCTCACTGATCAATACCAACTCCAGTGATGAGGTATTTTGAGATCTGATATACTAAGGATCTCAAAGAAGGTATATCTCGATTTTTACCCTTTGTCCAGAATAATCGCCTCTATCTCATGAATGTGAGAAATTTTCCAACGAAAAATTCGATGGTAAGGAAAAAGACCTAGTTTACATATACTGGTTCAATCGTCTTCACTAAGACGTGGCCATCTATTCTGATTACGTAATCGCATAAAGTCGCTCATCTAGAGTTCAATTCTTTAAATTGCTCGGGATCTTGGAATTAAGTGGATTAGATTTCGATAAATTTAAGCCTCTATGCTGATTATAATGTGGGAAAAGGCTCTATTGACATAATTCAAGAGGTTTTTTACTATGGCTTTTGTCCATGAACTTGAAATGAAGATACATGATGATGTACACTCAGCAATTTAATTTTATTGTATCTTTCAAATACAATGAATCTATCCGGTTCTCATGCTTTGACCCCGATTAAAGAGGAGAGATCGAGCTAAAAATCTTATGACCGTGAATGTGATGGTAGAAATTAAAATAATATGAACTCAAATGTCGTAGAAAAAATCCCGGGATCGACAACAAGAATATTTTTTATCGATAATATTCGGATATTGTTGGTCTGTTTTGTTATCCTCATGCATTGTTCTATAACCTTTGGTGGATTGGGTGACTGGTATGTCGTGGCACCAGGAAATGATCCGGGTTTGTCCCTCTATCTGACAGTAATCGTCTCGGTTCTCCAGTCGTTTTTTATGGGATTATTCTTCATGATCTCGGCATACTTCATCCCCGGTTCCTTGAATCGTAAGGGATTATGCGTATTCATACGGGATCGACTGATACGTCTCGGAATACCTCTCGTTATCTGGACCTTCCTTATTAACCCACTTCTTATCTGTCAGGTTGAAAGGATAACAAAGGGCTATAGTGGTACGACACTCAATTTCCTGATAAAAACATTTTTCCCGTTTACTCACTTCCCTTTCGGACCGATGTGGTTCGTATTTACCCTTCTTGTTTTCTCCATCATAGCAGCCTGTTGGCTCGAAGCAGAGAGAAAAACTAAACGTGCTGAATCGCATCCATTTCCCGTATTCCGTTCTATAGTAGCATTAGGTCTTCTTCTGGGTATAGGATCATTTCTTATCAGGATCTTCCTTCCAATCGGTTGGAATTGGGAACTCTTCAACCTACAATTTCCGTTCTTTCTCCAATATATCGTTTATTTTATACTTGGCATATATACCGCAAAGAATAACTGGTTTGTGTCAATTCCTGATAATCTCGGAAAAAAAAGTTCTATCATTGCACTTCTCTTGATCGCAATAAATCCGCTCGTCCTGTTATGCATAATCCATGGTGGCTCTCCTATTCTTGGAGGTTTGAACTGGCAAACTGCTCTCTATGCGTTCTGGGAACAATTAACCGCGATTATGATAGTTGTCGGGATATTGTGGTTATTTAGAAATAGGTTTAACCATCAGAGCAGGATTTCAAGGGCAGCTGCTGAGGATAGTTATACAGTGTATATCATCCATCCAATCGTGTTAATCTTTTTTTCTATCATCTTTTTTACGATAGATCTACCAACATGTGTAAAATTTATCTTCGTCCTGGTATCCACGATTCTGGTCTGTTTCATTGTAAGTCACCTCATTAGATCCCTTCCAGGAGTGAAACGGGTATTATAACTACCAACATTGGATACATTTTTCCTATTTTTGTGAGTTCTCCGAACTATCGCTATCCTGAAAAAGAATCAAAATTTTTCCTTGATACATTAGATATTTTCAAGAATATGATAGAGAAATGGAAGATCATCTCTCATATCCAGATAACCTCGCGGGAAATAGCTGGCAGAATATAGGGTGAGACACCATCGGTGGTAACGATCTCAACCGGACGAGGGAACAATGACTGAAGCAGTTCTTCAAGATCGAGATATTTTCGGTACGAAACCGTAGCAGGGTCAAATTCAATAAGAATATCAAGATCGCTGGTTTTATAGGCTTCATTTCGTACCACCGAGCCAAAGAGACCAATTCTCTTTATACCAAACCGATCTTTCACCCCGATGACCTCACGTTTGAGAACCGATATTACCTCATCCCGTTCTGTCATACACATACTTTGTTGTAAATTAGAGATACCATGCAATAATTGTTCTTCCGGTTTTTTCAAAGAGAGTGATCGACAACCATCGCAAGGAATCTGATAGTTACGATCTCATAACCATCAAGAATCCAACTAATTACCAACCACTCACATCCTTTACTGAAACGAGTTGAGGATTGAATTGATCTGATCAAAAATAGAACCTGTGTTCTGTTCTCCAAATAATCAACCACATTAGGAATTAAAGTTCATAGTTGATTAGATACCTAACTATTTATTCGTCAACACACCATTCTCATATGGAGAACTTCACCATGCCAACCACCGCTCACCCGGTAACCATCGAACAGACATCAATAGATTATGCCAACAATTCAATCCCTGCCATCATATTACGACCGGATAACCCTCGCGGAGTTGCAGCAATTATCCATTCGTACGGAGGAAGCAAGGATGAGATGCTGGGGTTGGGACTGCGGGTTGCAGCAGATGATCTGATGGTCTGTATTGTTGATCTCCGGGGGCATGGGCAGAATAAGACCCCATTAAATTCTGATATCTCTGATGACATTACCAGCGTAATATCATACTGCCGATCTTTTGGAAAGGTAACAGCGATAGGACATTCACTTGGGGGCAGACTGGCACTTCTGAGTGATGCAGATTACAAGATAGCAATCTCACCTTCTCTTGATAAAAAATACAGTGAGAACACCCGTAATATTCTAAAAATGATGAGGAGTTACCGGGTTCACCCCCCGGATATCGATGTACTATTTGATATTCAGGATATGCTTCCTGTATGGGAACCAAAACCCAACTTTGAAGACACCTTGTTCATCTATGGTGAACGTGATGTTGAAGAGATCGTGAAAGGATGTGCAACGTTACATGAGAAAGGAGTAAAGACCTTCAAAATTCCTTCAGCATTACATCCTGACATATTCCTCCTGGAAGAGACATTCTCGATCATCAGTCATCAGATCAAAGAGTGGTACAAAACGAACGAATATCCGGCATAATGGAGAACCCTGACCTATCATCGTCCTCCATGATCCCGGGGTATAGCCCTATACTTTTATTTGAAAAATCGTGACTCTTCCTCTGATGCAAAATATACCACCTCAAGATGATCAAAGTGAAACAGACATTTCAGAAGTCCTCAAAACCTGTCCTTCATCGTATTATGCACATGTTCTGGACCTTTCAGACGTTTGGAATGGTGCACTACATCATTCGGGACCATATAAGTTAGGTGTCAAACTATTCTTTGTATGTTCATATACATACCAAACAGCTGATACAAAGAACCATGAAAAGCTAGAAAATCGCGATTATCCGGACATGAAGATCTAATGGTTCTCTTCACGATATATCATGAATGGTGGTTCCAAATGGCACCCACCGGTTAGATACAATCATCAAAGATCTAGTACTATCGATGGGTTAAACCGGGTAATGGTAGTAAAAACAAAGTTAACGGTTGATACATTCAGAAAAATCGATGAGAACATTCCATATCCTCTCACGTAATCTGATTGCCCGGTCCTGTATCGTCTCATCTGACCCCGGTGTGCCAGCAATTGATTCATAGAGAGACCGGTTAATCTCTATCTGCACCCAGGGAATGCCTCTTCTCCAGAAGTGAGCATTAGAGATAAAACCGCCTGAGAATGGTTTGTTGAGTGCGACTGCATCATTTGATGGGAACTCTTTTCTGAAACATTCAGCCAGGAGATGAATCCATTCCCTGCTACAGGTTGCAAGTGTTCCTTCTCTCTCATCTCCCTGGCAGTCACCATTATTCCCAAGACAAATTAAAGGACGTGGTTTCCCGGCATCTACCTGATTTACAGACCCTGTCGGAAGCATGGAGTGGCAGTCAAATGCTATCTGAATCCGGGATTGATCAAGATACTCATCGATCTTCTGATGGTATGGGAAATAATGAGAGATGACCATCGAATGGATGAGATGCAGATCGGGAACTTCACCGGGCTTATAGATATCCCTGTTATCGAACGTCTTGGTTTTTATTACGCCATCCGAGTCCTGCAACGGAACTGGCAGAGGAGGACGGTTCAGATCCACGATCATCCGGGATATTGGAGTATCAATATACGCTGCGACACGGTTTTCAAACCCGAAAATAGTCCGGGTCAGGGGATCGGAGTAATGCATGAGATCCTTATCAGAGAGGAGGAGTCGTGACCTGACAGATTCTACCGCATCAATGCCACCGTGAGGAACAGAAATGAGAAACGGAAGATGAGAACTCATTGATATCTATACATGAATAGTGAAGAGATGAGGATAAGAGTGTTTTGACACCGATAGCATGAGGAAAACTTCGATCAGAAAAACCCGACCATTCGATTCAGCCGGACTCACACGTGGTATGTCCTCATACTCTGAAACACCTATCCATATATCCCGGAAATCTGCGAGAGAGTTATTCGAGATCATAGCGACCATGATCCATGAATCATGGTATTCTCACTAGTATTCAGGAAAAAAAGAACGAAGTGAGAAGCGTAACCAGGCACCTTCAGACCTTAGGACCGGTGACCTCATCACAGGAAACATACCTTCCTGCACCAGCAATATACGAGATCCCATCACTCCCGTTCACCAGTTGGTAGTAACTCATCTTCTGATACAGCCCCAGTGAATCCGGGTTCGAGTAGACATAGGACACCCATCCGGTTCCATTATTGACAGCTCCCTCTACCATATCATCACGGAACGCCTTCCCGGTAACATCAGTCGTACCGGAGAGATTTTTCCCGTTATTTGCACTATTTACTGCATTCGCCAGAAGCGTCACGTTCTTGTCAAACACAAACACATACAGTTCAGGGTCGGTTGGATCCCGGTACGGGGCTTTCCCTGCATTGATATCAACAATAGTCCCTGGTGCATCGGATGAGAGTGCCACTGCAGTCTTGTTTATGAGATCAATCACGTTCTCTTTACTGGTGGAGTTGAATGAACACTGCACCCCGATATACCGGGAGATGATCTGTTCATACTCGGTTACCCCTGCTTCTGATCGATCACGTTTAAGTGACTGGAGGGTCGTATTAACCTCCTGGACAAATGCAGGTGATGTTCCGCGATTAAATGCATAATAGACCTGGCTTGATCCCAGTTCTTTTCCCATGCCAAACGTTTTCGGATCCTTTGCGAACTGATCGATCGCCTTCATCCCGGCAAGTTCATTGTATACCCAGGCATCAACGGACCCGTTCTCAACCATTTGGACAGCATCTCTTGTGGAAGGGACCTCCACAATATTGCTCTCATCTGCTCCGGCCTTGATTGCATAGGTTTTCCCACAGTCATCGGTGATTGTCGCGATCCGAAGAGTGCCAATATCAGAGGTATCAGAGAGATTTGAGTCAGTTCTGATAAACATGACCTGGGGGACTGTGATGACCGGACCGGCCCAGAGGAACGTATCCTCACGTTCAGGCAGACGATCCATGGCAAGAATCATCGTATCAGGATTGGTGCTGATCTGTGTATACGCATCATTCCAGGGGACTACCTTGAACGAATCCCGGGTGAGATTACTCCCCATCCGGTTCAGTATCTCCTCCATCATATCAACAGTGATCCCCTTCAGAGTTCCATTCTCAATATAATTAAGAGGGGCATTATCTTCTGTGAGAATCTGTAGATCATCAGGAATAGGTGCTGCAAATCCCGAGGCAGGGAGGATAAGCAGAGCCAGAATGACCAGTAACAGTTTTCCATCCATGTGATGAGAAGGTTGTTCGTTTCCGCATATAAGGAATCAACATCTTCTCTCTGACCCGTTTATCAGTGCAGGATGTACCGTTGAAAAATTCCATGAAGGCTC
>CAZVAS010000066.1:0-12521 GCA_964625165.1 uncultured Methanospirillum sp.
TCTCCATGGCCTTTTTACTGAAGAAAAAATCAGATCCTGTTGTCTGGCGGGGAGCAATCAAGATGGGGGTGATCAGGCAGTTCCTGTCCGAGGTCAGGTGGGGAAGTCTCGATTACCTGATTGTGGATCTCCCGCCAGGTACCGGGGACGAAGCTCTGACGATCGCTCAGATTGCTCCGAATATCAGGGGGGCTGTCATTGTGACAACACCACAGGATGTTGCAACCCTGGACTCAACAAAGGCGATCACCTTTGCTTCGATGCTTGAGATGCCGGTCCTTGGTGTTATCGAGAATATGAGCGGACTTTCCTGTCCTCACTGCCATGGCACCATCGATCTCTTTGGAAGCGGAGGAGGAGAACGGATTGCACAGGAGCATCAGGTACCGTTCCTTGGAAAGATACCTCTTGATATCAAGATGAGGGAGGCCGGTGATGCAGGTCATCCGTTTATCGGGAAGAAACAGGATTCACCAACCTGGAAAGCCATTGACGAGGTTATGGACCGGCTGATGGCAGAGATTGAAAAATCAGCATAACTTTTTTGATGTGATCCACAGCCCCCCTGATGTTCGGGCTCACAGATCGTACCAGGAAAAAGATTTCCGGTATTACCAAAGGTCACCGGTGATACTAGGTAATGCAAAATCATATGGCCATTTGAAATTCGGGTCTTCGTTTGGGGAGTACGCTCCAGTCACTGTTTCAAGTCGGTATGGGGTTACTCCCGGATAGAGGTCCTTGATCTGATTCCAAATAACCTGTGACGCGGCCTGATACTGGCGTGCTTCACTGAGCACCGAATTATCTTTGTATGCCGGAGAATAGGGCTTACCAGCAAGATTCATGGCATCTGAGTACTCACCACCGGCTTTTGATGTGTAGTAAAGGTATGCATTGATCTGCCTGGCACGTGGGTACAGGTCAGGGCTGATACTCATCTTTGCAAGTTGCTGCTGTGTTGTCTGTAGTTCCAGCAGAGTCGTGCCATTTGGTATTGCCTGGTTCGATAATCCGTAGATCGTCTCATTTGCAATATCAAGAAATACAGCATCCTGGTATGGCCCGGTCGCTGGTGACGGCTTGAGAGGGAACATAACCGTGGGCAGGGCTGCTGCATGGATAGTCCATAGCGCTACGATGATCAGCGCGATGAGAAACGATCGGCCTGTAATTGCTCTCTTCAGGATGATTTCAGAGGGTTTTATTGTCTTTTTTCGTGTCATTATTCTCCCCAGATATGTGACTCATGGGTGTAGAAGTATAACTAATTTGTGTTTGCCCATCTGGAATGTGATGATAATACCCCTTTGTGATACGCGTGGGTGAAAGTTTTTCTCATTCGCCATCAAGATGAGCCTATGAACAGCAATCTTATGCACGAAAAACTCGTGCAAATGAAGGATGAATTGCTCTATATCTGTTGTATCCTGCTATTTGTGGTAATGATTTCTCCGTTAGCATCAGCAGATGACGGGTATACCCAGGGATGGCTCGGTGCTCCGGACTGGGTGCTTGACCGGACCGATACCAGTATTCTCCCTGATTTCTATTATCCCCGGAACATATCAGGAACTGACTTCGAGATCCCTACTGTTTCGTCATCGATAGCCAAAGGTAACACCCTTCTTGCAAGTGAGTCATATCTTGATGCAAAACGGCAATTTGAAGAGGCTATCCGGTTGAACTCCAGATCATTTGATGCCTGGCTCGGCATGGGGTATGCACTTGAGGGATCCAAGCGTTATCAGTCAGCAGTTGACTCATATAAGACTGCGATCTCCTTGTCTGGCGGTAAGGAATCCGCCTGGGAGGCATATGCCGGTCTGGGCAGAGTATCCTTGGCTCTGGGACAGTACCTGGCGGCTGAAGAGGCGTTTCAGACCGCAATCGGGATGGGAGAAGATATGGGATATGCTGGCACAGAGAAGATGCAGGATCTCTATGGATACCTTACTGAAGCAAGACAGAAAACGGGAAGCGGATTTGGGAATGTATTCTCCCGGAGCATAGCGAATTGAGATCATTGAAGAGTACCATGTCCGGGAGATATAGATCTCCCAGGTACTTTTCGGATGTTCCTTTCAGGAATCAATAATCTCGTAGTACCGAAGGCTCCCGCATCCAGCACACCGGTCCCCTTCAAGCAATTTTTCAGGGATGGGTTCACCACAGGTTTTGCAGATCGCCGAGTTCCATCGCACCTTCTGGGTCACCGGAATTCTCACCCTCTGAACTGAAAGGATGGATCTTTTTGCGGCAAGGATCTCTTCAGTCAGGGTGCGGACCATGGTTTGTTTTGAAAAATTAGGACTGTTTGAAAACCATTTTTCAAGAACCGGGTATGCTTTGAGTTTCTTTGTATCTACGTATACCCGGTATCCATCGGCAGAGTCCGTCATCGAAGGACGGTTCATCGTTATTGCAAATCTGCCGATAGGGACAACCCGTAGCCGGTGGTTTCCTACCGTACAATACGCGATGACCTGAAGTGGATCAGGGGCACATTTCTGTGTCTCACAAACTGCATACACCTTTTCGCCAGGTCTTGCTCCAAGGAGTTCAAGGAGGTAATCAACCATCCCGATGGCGATGAGAAGGCCGGGTGCAGGATAAGTGTGAAACGGAATACAGCGGCGGTAGTAATCCTGAAATGCGGGATCATACCCAAGTTCTCCGAGTTTGTGCAGGAGTTCTTCCTCGGTGTATTCATGTTGATGGCTTACGAGGGTATGAGATCCATTGGTGTCAGAGTGGTTGGTAATAGCATTCATCTCCTTGTTTGATCCAGAAGCCCTCATGATCCGGTTCCTGGATGCAGATAGTTTATTACTCATATGCGTAATTATATACTATGCGAATTGCAGTCCCCTCATCTGGTCCCGCGATCACTGATCCGTTTGACACGCGGTTTGGAAGAGCCCCGTACATCATCCTGGTAAATCCTGATACCGGTGAAACAGTCTCAATTCAAAACTCCCTGTCAGCGGGAAGTGGGGGAGTCGGTCCTCAGGTTGTTCAACTGCTGGTGCAGAACCAGGTCACTCACCTCATTGCGCCTCGTATCGGTGGGAATGCAGAGACCGCCCTGTTTGCTGCAGGAATTGCAGTCTTCATCTGGGAAGGGGCAGGAACGGTCTCTGATGCGCTTGAGCAGTTCAAATCAGGCACGCTCACCGAACTGACCCGGAATTCCCAATCCTTGTGAAGCCGCTATGCAGATTGCGATTGCAAGTGGAAAAGGAGGAACCGGTAAGACAACCGTTGCTGTTAACCTGGCACTGGCACTATCTGCCTCACAGCATGTGACTCTTGCAGACTGTGATGTTGAAGAGCCTAACCTTCATCTCTTCTTTTCAGATCAAGGAGAAGAAGAGCCTATTACCGTCCTGGTTCCGGAGATAGACACCAGGACCTGCATTCTCTGTGGAAAGTGTGGGCAGTTCTGCAGGTATGGTGCCCTTATCGTACTCAGGGATCAGGTGCTTCAGTATCCCAAACTCTGCCACTCCTGCGGGGGGTGCAGCATGGTATGTCCGAACGGATCGATATGTGAGAAACCTGAAGTCGTTGGAGTTTTACACATGTCAAATCCGGAGCCCTCGCTCCGGCTTATCACCGGAACCCTGCGTGAGGGATCTATCCACACCACTGCAGTGATCCGTGCGGTGAGAAACCGTTTTGATCCTGAAGATCTTGTGCTCCTTGATGCTCCGCCAGGCACTGCTTGTGCTGCGATGGAGACCCTTGATGGATGTGATTTCTGCCTGCTGGTAACCGAGCCGACTCCGTTTGGGCTCCATGATCTTAGGTTAATCCAAGAACTTGCATTGGTGTACAACATTCCGATTGGTGTCGTTATCAACCGGAGTGATACTACTGACAATCTCGTGGAGTTATACTGCGAAGATCAGAGTATCCCGATTCTGATGCATATCCCATTTGATCGCACGATAGCACTTCAGCAGGGAAGTGGGCAGATAATCAGCAGAGCAGATCCCGCGTGGCGTAAAGAGTTCTTGAGACTGGGACAGGCCTGTATCACTCTGGCAGGTGCAAGATGATCCAGATTGCTGTCGTAAGCGGGAAAGGCGGGACCGGAAAGACGGTGGTGACCGGAGCCATCGCAGCACTCCTTACGGGAAATGTTGTGATGGCAGACTGTGATGTGGATGCTGCGAATCTTGGCCTGCTTATGAGGCCGGAGTCGATAATGTCTGAACCGTTCACCGGTATGGATCGCGCCTCTATCGATCAGGATCAGTGTACCCAGTGTGGGTGTTGTGTATCAAACTGCCGTTTTCACGCGATATCTGTTATTGATGATAATGTACGAGTTAACCCGGTGAAATGTGAAGGATGTGGGGTTTGTGAGTATGTCTGTCTCGCAGACGCAGTGAAGATGGTCAAACATATCGGGGGAGCAATAAGGACGGCACAAACCCGGTTTGGCCCCTTTATCGACGGGGCATTGAATCCGGGTAGTGGGAACTCAGGGTTAATGGTTCACGAGATCCGAAAGAAAGCCCGGGAGGTTGCACCTGAAATCCCGCTTGTTCTGATCGATGGTCCCCCTGGAATCGGGTGTCCTCTGATATCTGCTGTTACCGGCTGTGATCTGGTTATTCTTGTTGCAGAACCCGGTTCGTCCGGAAGACATGACATAGAGCGTCTTATCACGGTGTGCCACTCCCTTCGGTGCAAAATGGTGATGATCATTAATCGGGCAGATCTGGTTCCCGACGGCACTGTTCTCCTCAGGACCATTGCCAATGAGTCTGATATTCCAATCCTCTGCGAAATCCCGCTCGACCCCCTGGTAATGAAAGCGACCCGGAATCGCGAGCCGTTTTCCCTTCATGATTGCCCGGCATCCAGGGAGATCGGGAATGCGGTGGAATATCTCAAACGTGACCTTCACCTCACATGACCCCTGTAGAGAATCATGAGGAAGATCCATCCAGAACGCGGGGAAGGCCCCGGGCAAGAAGGAGAATTGGTGAGCACAGACAGTGGCGGTGTTATGCCCCGCAGTGCAGTTCCGGAGAAGACCCTGGTTCAGTCTCGCTTCTGCCTGAAGAGATTGAGCTCATGAGACTTATCGATCTTGAGGGGCTGAAGCAGGAAGAAGCTGCAATAGTCCTTGGCGTCTCCCGGAAGACGGTCTGGAAAGATATCAATGTCGTCAGGATGAAGATAGCCGATGCCCTGGTGCATGGAAAGATCATTGAAGTCCGGGATTGCACACTCCGTTCTGAAGGGTCCTGCCCGAAAGAGAATGAAGAGATATGTCCGAAGAATTCCGGAGTGAGATGCATCAGAAAAGAGTTTGATGATCGTCCTGGTTCTGATCGCTGTAATTAATGATATATACTTTGACACATATGTGTAATAATGCAGTTCTTCTGCATCAGGTGAAAAAGATGCCAGGAATGGATGGTACCGGGCCAACAGGCCGTGGTCCTATTGGATGGCGTCATGGCCGGTGTCGTTCGGCGATGAGCCCTTGTGATGAGTACGTGGTGAATATGGATCAATCAGGTGAGAGTACCCGGGCCGGATTCGGGCAGGGTGTATCTCAAAGTGGATCCGGACGAAGAAGAGGCAGGGGAATGGCAAGAAGATATTGCGGAGGGAATTAATTTGAAGATAGCAATCGCTCGTGATGGCCATCAGGTATCAGGCCACTTTGGACACTGTGAAGCATATGCGATTTACCAGAAAGATGGCGCAATAATCGGACATATTGAAGATCTCGAAAGTCCTGCTCACGAGCCAGGGAAACTGCCCCCGTTCCTTGCTTCCCACGGGGTGAATGTTATCATCGCCGGAGGTATGGGACAGAGGGCAGTAGACCTCTTTCATGAAAATGGAATAGACGTGATCCTGGGAGTATCAGGGGCTGTTGACAAGGCTGCGCAGGATTTCCTATTCGGCAGGATTCAACCCGGTGGGGGCAGCATCTGTTCTGAACATCAGCACCAGTGTGAAGAGCATTAATGAATTGCAGTAGGGCCTTTTCAACCCTGATATCCTGAATATCTGGCTGAGTTCAGGATATTTCCAAAACATTGTACATACCCCCAAAAAGTTCCAAAGCAGATGGTTCAGGCTGATAAAACCAGCCTTTACCATATCACAGTATGGTCGCATCTTGCCAGTCACACCGGATTCGCGATCTTGTTAAAGATTCGCGTGCATTTTACTGCCTCGAATGTGGTAAATGCACTGCACGGTGCCCAATTGCACGTGCAGATGAACGCTTCTCCCCTGTTTTGAACATTGCCAAAACGATCCGTGGATATGATCAGGAGATCCCCCGGGATGGGTCGATATGGGCCTGCATGATCTGTGAAGCCTGTAGCAGTGCCTGTCCATCTGATGTTGATTATCCCAGACTCGTTCTTGAAATGAGAGCAGAGGCAGTATTATCAGGCGATGAAAGAATATATCGCCGGGAACTAGAGCAACAATTCCTCGGGAGCGGAAGGGAAGAAGGATTTGGACTCTTTCGTGAGGTAACTGCAGTTCACACGGAAGGTTTGCCGCACGAAGGAGGTGTGGTTACATCCCTGGTCATTGAAGGATTAAACTCTGGGTTGTTTGACAGCGCAATTCTCGTCCGGAAAGGATACAACCAGTCAGTTGAATCGTTTATTGCAGAGAGTTCAACCGAAATAATACACGCAAAAGGATCGAAGTACCAACTGGTCCCCGTCCCTGAAAAACTGATCGAAGCGGTTCAGGAGAGAGGGAAGAGTCGAATCGCGGTGGTAGGACTACCCTGTCAGGTTGTTGGAATCAGAGAGATTCAGAAATCTCTGCCTGATATAGACCTAACAGTTATTGGCCTGTTTTGTATGGAAAACTTCAGGCATAATCTCCTAAAATCAAGAATTGCTGAAATCCTGAAGATTGATCTTGATGCTGCAGAGAAGATTCTCATCTCGAAAGGGCATTTCATCGTTACATCTGGTGAAAAGACCGTTTCATGTAAGGTGACAGAGCTGATTGCTGCAGTCAGAACTGGTTGTCATTTTTGTATAGATTTTACTTCTGAGTTGGCAGATATTTCGATCGGGATGGTTGGGAGCCCTGATCACTATTCAACGGTTATCGTGCGGTCAGATAAAGGGAGATCACTGTTTGATCTACTCAAAGGGTGGGATACAACTTCCGTAGATTGTGAAGAGATAAGCAGAATGGCGGCACGAAAACATGCCCGCGGGCTGGATCAGTTGAGATCACTGGTTTGTCACGGGAGTGCAGATGAACAATAATGTGTTGGTTATTGGGGGAGGAGTAGCTGGAATCCAGGCTTCCCTTGACCTTGCTGAAAAAGGACTGAATGTGTATCTTATTGAGAAGAGTCCGAGTATTGGAGGGAGGATGGCACAACTCGACAAGACATTTCCCACCAATGATTGTTCTATCTGTATTCTTGCCCCTAAGATGATTGACTGTTTTAATCATCCTAATATCACCGTATACTCGTATTCTGAAGTACAACGGGTGAATCGCGTCAATGGTTCTTTCCACGTCGAGATCATCACCTGGCCACGGTATGTCGATGAAGAGAAATGCACTGGATGTGGTGACTGTATCTCTGCATGTCCATATAACGCCCGTGATATCTTTAATGCCGGGTTGAGTTCTGCTCGCAGTATGCACCTTTACTTTCCCCAGGCAGTCCCCCGGATAGCACTTATTGATCGGGAAACCTGTGTTCGGTGTGGTAACTGCGTGAAGGTATGTAATGCAGAGGCAATTAATCTGAATCAGAAACCCCGGGAATTTCATCTTGATGTTCAGGCCATTATTGTGGCAACCGGTCTGGATCTGTTCGATCCTTCTTCAATCCCGGAGTATGGGTATGGGGTGTATCCGAATGTGGTAACCTCTATACAATACGAACGACTGATCAATGCTTCCGGCCCAACCGGTGGGCATTTGATCAGGATCTCAGACAAACGTCCGGTGAAACGACTTGCTTTTATTCAATGTGTCGGATCCAGGGATGTAAAAAACCACCCGTATTGCTCTGCGATATGTTGTATGTTCTCAACGAAAAGTGCAACTCTGGCACGTGAGCACGATCCTGATATCGAAACTATTATCTTTTATACTGAATTACAGGCATCAGGAAAGCGATTTGCTGAGTATATTGAGCGGGGAAAAACTGAGTATGGTATTCAGTTTATCCAGGCAAAGCCGGGAGAGATCAGGGAAGATGATGATAATAACCCGGTACTCTGGTATTATGATCGGAAGAACTCGGAAGTCAGGAAGATGACGGTAGATCTGGTGGTCCTGGCAACCGCTCTTCAGCCAAGTCGTGGTGCCCGGAAACTTGCCGCGATTCTCGGTATTGATGTCGATAAGAACGGATTTTATGTCTGCAAGGATATGTTGCTTGCCCCTTCTGACTCGAATGTTCCCGGGATTTTTATCTGTGGGTATAGTAAACGGCCTATGGATATCACCGATGCAGTAACTGATGCAAGTGGTGCATCTGCCAGGGCGGCAGCATATATCACATCTCTCCAAAACAGCTTCTCATCAGTTCTGGTCTCTGACGGCTCTGCTCGTATCGAGGGGTTTGATCATGAGTGATATCAGGATAGGGGTGTTTGTCTGTCATTGCGGGACAAATATCGGAGGGTTTGTGGATGTTGAGGGGGTGGTTGAATATGTAAAAAAACTCCCCGGTGTGGTATATGCCGAACATAATCTCTATACCTGTGCTGATGATGGATTACGGGCTATAAAAACAGCAATTTTAGATCATACGTTGAACCGTGTTGTTGTAGCCGCCTGCACGCCGAGAACCCACGCACCACTTTTCAGATCTGCCTGCAAGGATGCAGGTCTTAACCCGTATCTATTCGAATTCGTGAACATTCGTGACCAGTGTTCGTGGGTTCATATGAACGAGAAGGAGATGGCCACCGAAAAATCAAAAGATCTTATCAGGATGGGTATTGCAAAAGCTGCATTACTTCAGCCTGATGAGGATATTTCTGTACCTGTAGAGCCCTCTTCGCTCGTGATCGGTGGTGGCATTGCCGGGATGACTGCAGCACTCAGTCTGGCAAAACAAGGGTTCAGGGTGTATCTTGTAGAAAAAGAGAAAGAACTTGGGGGAATGCTCAAAAATCTGCATACGGTGTATCCTTCTGACAGGAATGCTCTAAAAGTGCTACATCCTATCCTGAATGACATTGTATCAACTGAACTGATTGATGTTATGGTATCCTCACAAATCAGTAGTCTTAAAGGATTTATTGGAAATTTTGAGGTGACTGTAAACCGGAATGGAGAGGAGATATCCATCCGGGTGGGAACTATCATTGTTGCAACCGGAGCAGTACCCCTTGCACCGGAAGGACTGTATGAATACCATAATTCTGATCTGGTAGTTACGCAGTTTGAACTCGAAGGATTGTTTAATGCTGGTTTTTCACCACCTGATGACATCGTGATGATCCAGTGTGCGGGGTCACGGGGCCAGTCGGTATCGTACTGCTCGCGGATCTGCTGTATGGTTGCAATTAAAAATGCAATTCAGCTCAAAATTATGAACCCGGATGCACAGATTACAATCCTTCATCGTGATGTCCAGGTATATGGAGCAGAATACGAGAGTCAATATCGGAAAGCACGGGAGAAGGGGGTTAGATTCATTTCATTTTCATCTGAGTATCCACCGATTGTCGGTGACCGGTTCTGCACGGTTCATGATTCGATGCTTCACCGGAATCTCGTTATTCCGGCGGATCTGGTTGTTCTTGCAACACCACTTATCCCGGCCCCTGATACCGAATCACTGTCACAAATTCTTAAGGTTCCGCTCGGTCAGGATAAATTTTTCTTCGAAGCCCATGTCAAGCTTCGACCGGTTGATTTTGCAAACGATGGGATTTATGTATGTGGAACAGCACGAGGGCCTGCGGGGATACCTGAAAGTGTTGAGCAGGCACTTGCCACCTCATCCCGGGCAGGTATTCCGATGTGGAACCGGGTATTTGAGACCGATGCCATTTGTAGCTTAGTTAATCCTTCACTTTGTATTGGATGTGGAGTCTGTGAGACTCTTTGTCCGTACAAAGCGATACGAATTGAGAATAAGAAGGCACAGTCAATTAAAGCGCTTTGTAAAGGCTGTGGAAATTGTGGTGCTGCATGCCCGACTCATGCTATCTCAATGTCTCATTTTACTGATGAGCAGATCCATGCACAGATTCATGCTGCGTTTGAAGGTCGACGGGAAGAAGAGATCAAGATCATTGTCTTCTGCTGTAACTGGTGTAGTTATGCAGGGGCTGATTTTGCAGGAGTAGCACGGTTTCAGTATCCTCCGAACACACGGATCATCAGGGTTATGTGTTCAGCCCGGGTAGACCCGGCTTTTATTTTTGACGCTTTCCTGGAAGGAGCAGACGGAGTGATGATTTCTGGGTGCCATCTTCAGGACTGTCATTACATTGATGGAAACCTTGAGACGTTACGACGGTACAATCTGCTTGACACCATCTTAAAGCAGTATGGGCTTGATCAGAGGATACGACTTGAGTGGGTATCAGCATCAGAAGGGGAGAAGTTTGCTGATATTACAAAAAATTTTACTGCTCAAATCCTCTCCCTTGAACCGATGGATGAAGAGGATCTGAAAACTCTGGAGCATCTCAAAGGAGTATTTCAGGGGAAGAAACTGCGTCTCATGCTGGGGTCTGCTCGAAAAATGATCCAGAAAGGCATTTCTGAAGATCAATACGGAGAGAAACTACTTGGAATCATTCTGCAGGAGATGGAGTCTGCCAACAAAGAAGATGAGAGATCCAGAATTCAAGAAGCAGAAAAACGGACACTTTCCGGAGTTCTCTCATCATCAGTCCTCGCCAAAGGAGATGATCTCCTCATCATCGGTTCTTTGACCGGTGTTCTTCCCTCAAAATTGATGATATGGATTTTAGGAGAAAAGTTTCTGTTCTTTGATACGATAAGGATTGATGGCCTGAATGCGTTCCGGCATACTTTCCCTGCATATATGACCGGTAAAATTAATTCCGGTGAGTACTCTGTTATACTTCAGCATCCAGGTGAGAATAACCGGTTTGATCTGACGTTGTTTAAAACTGAAGGTCGGGTGTTTCTCCGAAACATCATGACTGGGATAGATCTCCCTATTGAAGAGTTTCTCACGGGCAGTTCGCTGGGAGATTATGATGATATCCTCTTTCAGATTCCATTTATTGTGCAGGAACCATTCATCACTATCGATCCGATATCTGATGTCCTCATGGGAGATTCATTTTCTATCTCCGGATATACGAATATCAGTGCCGGAGAGGAGTTTTCGGTGGTGGTCTCTCCTGCAAAGACGGGGAAGAGAAGATTTTACCCGGTAGATGATCGTGTTCTTAAAGCCCACGTTCGATTGGGAAGTGATGGTAAAAATCCCTGGTCCATTGAGGGTACATGTATGGCAAAACAACCTCAGCAATATATGATTGCGGTGAAGTCTGCATCTGGTATCACTTCGGTTGGTACCGTTTCCGTCCAATGGAGGATTGAATAATCAGGTAATCAGCGTTTCTTATAATTCTCTGCTCATTTTTGTGAGATCTGATCAATAGGACAGTTATCTCATCCTCCAGTATCAAAAAAGAATTAGAATGGGGAGTGAGGCGGCATAATCCTGGGCTCAAGGGATGTCCGGAATGTATGCGGCCGGTCCCCTTCGAAATCTTTGTAAAACCTGTGTCCAAAGTGGAGTGGTCTGTCCTCAGACAATCCAAACAACGTTTCATCATGAACCGTTCCTATGATGTTGTTTGTTACTGATGGATCAATCTGATAATAGATATCAGCAGGAACACCGAGAAATCCACCGTCTAAATACTCATTATCTCCACTCACAGGTATCATTCCTCCAACCGTGAGAAGAGCCAGTAACACCAGCACAGTTCTGATGTGATATATCCGGGGTCTCATGTCACCATCTCGTTTGTTCACATTGGTGTGGAAATATATAAAGATTATTCCACTCTCTGTCGATACCAGATAGCATAACAAGAAGCACGTGGATTAGCAGTGGTTTTATGCGGAAGAAAAAAGGGAAATCGGGTATTCGGTTTCACAATTACCGTTTAACTTCTGAATCGGTGGCCACAGTCCTGACAGCCTGAACCTGAATGCCCGCATCTGCCTCCGCTGGACTGGCCATACTTCATACCGGTTCCGTCCATTGGCGCATTTCCGTTATTAGGGCAGTCTTCACGGATACAGGATCCACTTCCAGACCCGCTCTGCTGGCCTGCATTGTTCTGGTACGCGTGGTAGCCAACCTGATTTCCAGTTCCGTCCTGCGGGCCCATTTTTCCTGCACCCGATACCGGAAGGGTGACAACCAGAATTGCCAGAACCGCAATGAGAGTGATCCCTAGTATGGTGAGGGTTTTTTGGTTCATCATCTCACCAATCTCACGTAGTCAGATCTCTTCCGTACTTCATTCCGGTCC
>CAZVAS010000067.1:0-2481 GCA_964625165.1 uncultured Methanospirillum sp.
TCTGAGACACTGGTGCTCAGGATGGATCCTGATGGGACCATCACCTTTGCAAACAATGCCACTCTCCGGTGTTTCGGGTATACTGATACCGGGCTTGACGGAAATCATATCAGCATTCTGCTCCCTCCCGGTCTTGATCCTGAACCGGTTGCACCGGTCAGCCTCTTCCTCGGGGTGGCCAACGAGTCTGAACCGACAGCCATCCATATCATGGAGCATCAGAGGAGAGACGGCGGCAAGATCTACATCGCCTGGACAACAAAGGCATATTATACACCCGCAGGGGAACTCACCGGACTGCTCTGCATCGGTACCGATATGACAGATCAGACCCCTGAAGGCGAGGGCCGGATCAGTACCAGAATCTGGCGTGACCGGGTAATAGAAGGAACTGATATCATTCCGGAAGTGTTCGATGCCATCCTGCAGGCCTGTATTGAGATCGCACGGGAAGGCAGAGAGGGCAAGCCGGTTGGGACGGCCTTCCTGGTAGGTGATCGCGACGAGGTGATGGCACGTTCCCGGCAGCTGATCCTCAATCCGTTTTATGGTCATCCTGAAGAGATGCGGACGATCATCAAGAAAGACGTCCGTGAGATGCTCAAAGAGTATGCCCTTCTCGACGGAGCGTTCGTAGTTACAGGAGATGGTATGCTTGAGGCAGCAGGGCGGTACATCACGGTTGACGCAAGTCAGGCATCGCTCCCGAAGGGGATGGGAACACGTCACTCATCAACAGCAGCGATAACCACAGTCACCCGTGCTGTTGGACTTGTGGTATCTGAAAGCGGTGGACGTGTCTCTGTGATAAAAGACGGAAAAATCGTAAAAGTTATCGGGTGAGTCGGACCGGTCTGAATCAGACCGTGATGAACATGGATTTTTCTGCCATACAGATCGGACACTTCCAGGTATCAGGCAGTTCTGCAAAGTCAACACCTGCCTGAATCTCTCCGTCTCCGGTATCCGGGTTATAGATATGTCCACATATCGTGCATCTCATGGATTTCATACCTCAAAATAGGTCTCCTTTCCCGATAAAGCTGCATGATGGTCAGGAGATCTTTTAAATTTTAGTATTTAACCAGTCCTGCGTGTATTTCTTCTAAAAAAACCGGGAAGGAATTTTATCTCAAATCTCACTCCTTCTCCGTAAATACCAGTCTCGGTGATCGTTACACCGGACATTGCAAGGATCTCTTTGGCAAGGAAAAGCCCGTATCCGGTGTTCTTTCCATATCCCCGATCAAAGATCCGGAGTTTCTCATGAGAGTCAATTCCGACCCCGTTGTCCTCGTACTCAATGAACAGGGCATCCTCATCCTCTCTGCATGAGAACCGGCATTTGGATACTGTTTTTCCATGCCTCTCCGAGTTATCAAGCAGACAGAAGAAGACCTTCTCAAGAAGTGGGTCCGCAAGTACCTCAAGATGGCGAAGTGTCTTATCTTTCTCAACAGATGCGATAGATACTCCATCTGAAGCCTTGCGAATCACGTCGTACACCTGCTGCCATGCCGGTTCCTGCAGGCCAATATCCTGATAGGTCCTGGTAAAGGATATCTGGTTAGATATCGTCTCTGCTGCTGCCATCACCCTCCGCAGCATGATGCCGATCTCTGGATCGGTGTTCATCTCAAGTGCCATGTCTGTAAACCCGATAAGGACAGAGAGCTGGTTTAAAACATCGTGCCTGGTGATACTTGAGAGGAGATTCAGTTTCAGGTTTGCCTGCTGGTACGCCTTTTCGATCTCTTTTCTGAATGTGATGTCACGTTTACTCTCGCGACGCCCTATCCAGGTTCCGTCATCTCTGAATACCGACTGACAGATGTGGCTTATCCAGCGTTCTTCTCCTGACCGGGTGATGATCCGGTAGTCCATCTGGCAGGCCCCGGTTTCCGGACTGAATTCTCCCTGGTAATGGAACCTGATCTTCTCCTTGTCATCCTGGTGGGTGATGTCTATCACAAGATTTGGATCCGAAAGGAACTCTTCAGGTTGGTATCCGGTTATCCGTTCACATGATGGTGAAACATACTGATACACACCTTCCGGACTAATCCATGCCTCCCAGTCGTACGTATAATCAGCGAGTGTCCGGTACTTTTCCTCGCTTGCATAGACGATCTGCTCAAACATCTTACGATCACTGAGATCGTAGACTATCCCGATGATTCCGCATACTGCCCCGTTCTTATCCCGAAGAACATTTTTAGAGATGAGCACGTCAAGACTCCCTCCCTGAGGCAGTGAAAAATTGTACTCATACTGCTGGATATAGGGGTGTTCAAGGATAAGTTCGTCCATGTGGCCGAAATGTTCGGCAACATCGGATGGAAAGATGTCATGGTTAGTCTTTCCTATGATATCGCTCCTTGAAAGTTCAAGAAGTTCTTCAAATGCCGTGTTGCAGTCGTTGTAGACTCCGGTGATATCCCGACAGAAGACTGGCAGAGGAATTGCATCCTTTAGAGCATC
>CAZVAS010000067.1:2581-8407 GCA_964625165.1 uncultured Methanospirillum sp.
CTCTCTCAGGATCTCAAGGCTCTGCCTCATGCTGCAGCCTGATATGATGACATCTTCTTGGTGAAGATTTAAAATCTGGCGTGCCTCATTGGGAGAAGAGTCTATATGGAGGGTATATTCTGGATATTTTCTAAATTCCTTATCGATATCAGAACAAAAAGATGGATCTGTATCAATAAGAAGCAGTGAGACCAAAGATTTCCTCCGGGTAGAGGATACTCACTAGATATATAAAATTGCTTTGAATTTGATTGCCCGGTTCAGAGGCGTTTTATTCCCCTGATCCAAGCCGGTATATACCATGCTGATCCACCTTCCATAATACAGAGTAATAATAATGGTCTATCTCCAGAAATATCTCGAAGATTGTGGCTGTGATCCCGATCTTGTCCAACTCATCCGTCTCATCTCACGCCAGATGGAACCTATCAGAAAGGCGTTTTTCGATAACCAGTTTTATGAACATACTCTGAACGCTTCTGGCGAAGTTCAGGCAGCTCTTGACAAATGGTCTGATGCCCATCTGATAAAGGTCATCGGTGAATCAGGTTACGTCAGGGAGATCGCTTCAGAAGAGCAGGAGGATATCATCCGGTTTGAGGACTCCAGGCGTGAGTACGCGATGGTCATGGACCCGCTCGATGGTTCTTCACTCATCTCGACAAACCTCACTGTTGGAACGATCGTTGGTATCTATGAGAGTGGTGGTGTTATGCAGAAAGGGAGAAACCTCAAAGCTGCATGTTACACCCTCTTCGGTCCGCTGACTGTTTTGGTTGTGTCTGTCGGAAAAGGTGTACAGAGTTTTGCATGGGATCCCCAGTCTGAACATTATTACCTCCTGAAAGACTCGTTTCGCATTCCTGAAGGGAAGATCTACGGAACCGGTGGTGTCAGAAACGACTATACTCCTGCTCATGAACGAGTCATCGATTACTTTGATGAGGAAGGATTCAAAGTCAGGTACTCAGGGTCATTTGTTGCTGACTGTCATCAACTCCTTGTGTACGGGGGGATCTACACCTATCCTGCACTGAAGAAGAGTCCGAATGGAAAGCTCCGACTGCTCTTTGAAGCAAATCCCCTGGGATACATTATCACACAGGCAGGCGGTGCCATAACTGACGGACGTCAGTGTCCCCTGGATGTTCAGCCTGAAAAGGTTCATCAGCGGACTCCTATCTATATCGGAAGTGCGGGAGTCGTCAGTAAGATCGAAGAGATCTACAAGAATCAGTAACTCTCCCGACCTCACCTCCTTCGTTTAGGAACCTTTAATATGCCAGGGTCCCTCACCTAAGGCAGATGGTTAGCAGCATTGTCCTTCCAATAAAAAAGGTATTTTCTCTCGTTGACAGTACCATTTCAGTGGAGATGAAAGACGAAGGACGGACTTTCCAGGGCACGCTGGTCGCCGTTGATGAGTATCTGAATCTGCATCTCGAAGATAGTGTTGAGACTACAGATGCAGCAAATAAGCGGGACCTTGGCACGCTCGTCATCCGGGGAAACAACATTCTCTCAATCGCACCTGTAGCATAACCTGATTATGACCGGATCTGAAGAAGACGCCTTCAGGCTGATTGCATCGCAGCCTGATGGTGTTCTGCAGAGTGAACTCTGGAAGATGCTGGGAGTTGACAGCCGGAAGTGCTCCCGTATCGTTAAAAAACTCCTTGACACCAACCGGGTTGAGAGGATCGAGTACAGGCAGGAAGGAATCAAGACATTCCGGCTCATCGCCAAGAAAGGTCCGGTGGATCCCCGATGCCTTCTGGCAGGTGAAGAGTTGATCCCCTGTATCGCCTGTGATCTGGAATGCTCGGTGAACGAGTGTAATCTGCTCCTTGACTGGATGTATCAACTTGCCATCTCTGATGTCGAAGTTGAGACTCCTGAAGAGGGCGAAGAAGCGTAACCGATACTTCTCTTTTCTCTTCGTTCTTTCACGTATTTAAAAAAAGGGTTAGTCGAAGGGTTCGAACGGGGCATTACATTCCGTACACGAGATCGCAGGGATGTAATACTTATGCACGTACTCCTTGACCATTCTCCGTGCTGAAAACAGGGGCGTGTTGCTCTTTATTGATTCTTTCATCATCTGAACCCAGGCATGGGGCACCCCATCAAGGCCTGAGTCATAGTAGAGTGGCACGATCTCGTTCTCCAGCAGGTCGTAGAGTTCGATGGCATCCTCCCAGTCGCGATCACCGTTGTTGCCCTTCGGGTTATTGCCAAATATCCACCCGTTCTTCTTGTTATATCCTTCAAGCCACCAGCCATCTCCAATAGAGAGGTTGAGCACCCCGTTCACAGCTGCCTTCATCCCGCTCGTCCCGCTAGCCTCAAGGGGCGGTACCGGATTGTTCATCCAGATATCCACGCCCTGAACAAGATACTTGGCGATCTGCTCGCCATAATCTTCAATGAAGGCTATTCTACCACCAAACTCTGGCTGCTGTGCATACTGGTAGATACGCTGGAGGATCCGCTTTCCTTCGTCATCGGCTGGATGGGCCTTTCCTGCAAAGATGATCTGTACCGGCTTCCATGGGTTGTTCAGGATCTTCTTGATCCTGTCAAGATCCCTGAAGATGAGATCAGCACGTTTGTATGTTGAGAACCGGCGTGCAAATCCGATGGTGAGTGTGTTCGGATCTATAAGGGCTCCTCCGGCTACGACATTCGCACAATCTGCCTGGTACTTCATCCAGTCACGCCGCTTGAACTGGAGGATACGGTTGATCAACTTGATCTTCAGCCCATAATGGAGTTCCCAGAGTTTTGCATCAGGAATCCGATCAATGAGGGCCCAGACATAATCCTTGTCATGGTGGTCGAGCCAGTCCGGACAGATTGGTGAGAGATATCTGTTGATCAACTGAATCAGGCGTGGATTCATCCAGGTTGGAACATGAACCCCGTTTGTGATCGATCCGATTGGAACATCATCGAGTTTCACCTCGGGCCAGAGGAAGTGCCACATCTTTCGAGCCACTTCGCCGTGCTTTGCACTGACTCCGTTCGAGTAGGCAGACATTCTGAGTGCGAAGGCAGCCATGTTGAACATGTCCGGAGGGTCTTCCTGGTGAGTTCCTGCCTTCAGGAACTCATCACGTGACATCGTAATAGCACCATAATACTGGCTGAAGTACTTGTCCAGCATCCAGTGAGGGAACTTGTCATGCCCTGCTGGAACCGGTGTATGGGTTGTGAAGAGGGATGTCTCTTTTACATGCCGCCATGCATCGACAGGATCAAGTCCACCTTCGACCTTCTGCCTGAACCGCTCGACAAGGGCGAACGATGCGTGCCCTTCATTTAGGTGGATGGCCGAGTATTGAATCCCCAGTTCCTGAAGCAGGTGAGTGCCGCCCACTCCGAGCACAATCTCCTGCAGAAGCCGCATCTCGTTGATGCTGCTGTAGAGTCTGCTGCTGATATTGCGCAGGTGCGGGGGATTCTGTTCGATCTCAGTGTCGATAAGATAAAGGATGACTCTTCCGATGTCCACACGCCAGATAGAGAAGTGGATCTGCGGTGTGATGAATGGAACCTGAAGGACGAGTTGTTCCCCGTCTTTGTTAAGGACACGTTTGATTGGGGCGTTGTCCCTATCGATCTTCTCTTCCACATCCTCCTGCCATCCGTCACTCCTGACCCGCTGGTGAAGATACCCGTCAGCATACATGAATCCGATGGCTACGACAGGGACACCAAGATCGCTGCATTCTTTCAGGTGGTCACCTGCGAGAAAACCAAGCCCTCCCGCATAGAACGGGAGTGAGTGCTGTAGGCCATACTCAGCAGAAAAGTATGCGATTTTGTGGCGTTGGTGTTCAGAGTAATACTCGGTAAACCACTGGTTTTTTGCGAGCATGTATCGCTGGAACTTTGCGATGACTGCATCGTACTGGTTGGTATACTCGGGATTCCCGCTCCCTTCATCAAGAATTTCAGGGGGAAGCTGCTGCAGCATCAGTACCGGGTTATGGATACTCTCCTTCCAGCCCTGCTTGTTCAGGTTTTTAAACAGCATCTGGGCTTCCGGATGCCAGGATGACCAGAGATTATAGGACAGGTCAATCAGTCCGGATAACCGGTCAGGAATATGATCAAAATCGATCCATCGAATGCCTATCATATGAATATCTACTCCGGTACTCGGTGTTAGGAGATTATTTGAACGAGTACATAACTGTTGTGATTGCGGGATCACAGAGAGGAGATCTCCGGAATTCCGTCTTAAAAGAAGTACCCCCGGACGGATTCGAACCGTCGTCATCGGAACCAAAATCCGAGATGATTGACCGCTACACTACGGGGGTATACTGGCTTTTGTTTTCCAGTATTGATGGCTGGAGCACAAGGCCTGAATATATTGGATCTGATCGGTTATAGACCGTGCTGGTGGGTATTGTTCATAATGACAAATACCTACAGTCGACCTGACTCGATAATCGGGTTATCTCTTCTTGAGCAGGCCTGGAAACAACTCCTCGATGTGGTCTGCGACATCCGGATCTAATCCGATCTTTCCTGCTTTGCGTACCTGTTCGCGGATGAACTGATCCTTCTGCTCTTCATTCAGAGTCCGGTATGACTCCTTCGTGCTCCTTCCCTCAACCACCCAGGAGATCACGTAGTAATGTCTGAGCCCATGGGTGTCAGTCATGAGGTAGAGATCTTCACCGTGGGCAAAATCGGTCCCGGTCCGTGTGACCGATCGTGGCTGACTGATGACGTTGATATCTTTCTCCGGGTTGATCTCAAGCCACTTTCCGTCAGCAGTCCGTATGGTCTTCTTCATCCTCTCGGTAATGGGACGGCCGGGTATACTATACTGCTGCTACTCACGCTCCGGAGCAGAGAGGGGGAAGTAGTCATGATAGACTCTGCGGCGCTCATCAAGGTCGGTATGCAGGTACACCTCGGTTGTCTTTATAGAGGCATGACCAAGATTTTCCTGGACCACCCTGAGGTTTTTTGATCTCCGGTACAGTTCGCTTGCGTAGCTATGTCTGATCTTGTGAGGGGTGATCCCTTCAGGAGCATACTTCCTGAAGATATGCTGCACGGTCCGTGGTGAGATGTGATGTCCCTGCTGACCGAAGAAGAGCGGACCGGTGAGCCGATCTGCAACCATGAGATCGATCTCATCAAGAGTCTCCTGGTCGACAAACACCATCCGTATCTTCCCTCCTTTTCCCCTGACCCTGATCATCTGATCATCGATGTCGATGTCCTCGACATTGATCGAGCAGAGTTCAGAGACACGAACCCCTGTTGCATAGATGATCCTGACGATCAGCCGGTCCCGTGAATCAGGAATTGATCTGAGTAGCCTGATCACCTGGCTGTGTTTGAGGTATCTGAGTTCAACATCCTTGACACGTGGCCGGTCGATACGGGGTACCGGGTTTGCCGCAAGGACGTCCTGCATGATCATAAACCGGTAGAAGGAGGAGAGGGAGGAGAGGATCCTGTTGAGTGTGGTTGCATGGTACTCCCTGCTTTGGGTGAGGAAGGAGAGGTACTCAGTAATCTGGATCGCACTCACCTCCACCTCGGTCTCCAGCCTCACTGGATGCTTGTGAAATGAATCTAGTGTGATGGCAGCACGGCTGTTTCTTGTCAGCCAGATGTAGTGGCCAAACCGTGTCAGGGTCTGGTCATAACTGAGTAGTGTTTTCGCCGAATAATTGCGCATTTTCAGATATTGGATAAACCTGGGAATCCATTCTGAAAAATATCCTGAATTCACTTGATTATATGTCTAATTTCTATTTTAATAACTTTTACGCAGAATACCTATTCTGCGCAATC
>CAZVAS010000067.1:8507-12031 GCA_964625165.1 uncultured Methanospirillum sp.
AGTCAGGAACGATCTGATCAGTTCAAGACTGAACCTGTTATCAGGATCATCAAAGAGGAGGTGCTGCCGCTCTGACTCAGGCCCCGGACTTCCTGATAGGTGGCTGAACATCATTCCAAGATCTGCCATCCCATCAAGCAGTTTCTGATATGACAGACCCCGAACCTTTGAGGTGCACCAGAGATGTGGGAAGTCAGGACAGTACCCCTTAATACTACCTGCTCCGAGGACCTTCAGTTCTTCAGGAATGACACCGAGGTATGCAGGCCCGAACTGAAGATCAGGCAGGCTTTCCAGGATATACCTGGGATCAGGATACTGGTCAAGGAATTCATGGAACCTGCTGATCGCCTCCTCTTTATGACCATGTCTATACCTTCCGGCATGAAGCACGATGATCTCTGAGCCGGTGCGGTCTGCAGCCTCCAGGGTCTGGCTCATTGCTGACTCGATATGTTTCCTGATATCAGGTATCCCTGATGAAAAGAGATCAGGTTCGCATGGGTTCACCTGTTGGAAGTGATGAGGAGCATGGATGCGGATCTTTCCTTTGCATGACTCGAACGGCTGGATGTTAGTTTGAAAGTCTGATTCAGTCTGTGGTATTACCATTAACTGTACGTGTCCGATAGATCCGCTGTCAAGAAGATCTGCCCTTGATGGAAAGACCTCAGGCTGAGTGAGCAGGCATCCGGCTCCAAAACGGGTTTGCTCAATCAGGCTCAGAACCATCCCTCCCAACTTGCTGACTGCCTATTTATATGACATCTCCACCGCCATGTATGGGGTTTATCTTTACTGTCTCTGCTCTTATTTAAACAAGAATCGGAATTCATAACCCCTATATCTCTGTATTGCACATTACAATAGTATCCCAAAACCCCCCGTGATCTCTATGAGTGCAGGAGCAACTACTGATGAATGAGTCTAAAAAGGATTACTCAGTCCTTATCGTTGAGGATGATCCGATTATTGCCCGGGTTCTTGAGACGATCCTTAAAGACAGTGGCTTTCTTGTTGATGAACCGGTGAACTCGGGTGAGAAGGCTATCACCCGGGTAGCAGCCAGAAAACCTGGTATCGTTCTCATGGATATCGATCTGCTCGGTCATCTGTCAGGTATTGAGACAGCCAGGATTCTGTTTCATATCTTCAATGTCCCGGTGATCTTTGTTACCGGGCATGATGAGGAGGAGATTCTCAGCCGTGCAAAAGAAGCAGATCCTTTCGGATTCCTGGTCAAACCTATCAACCAGAATATCCTGAATACAACAATACAGGTGAGTGTCAATCTGCATGAGAAACTTTCAGGCACCACCGAAGGAAAGACCGGAGGGCTGACACAGGCCCAGTGCGAAGACCTTGTAGGATCACTGAAGGCAGTCATCCTGCTTGATGACAGTAACCGGATCATATGGCTGAATGATGCTGCTGAGTACCTGCTCGAGAAGTCAGGTTCTGATCTCATATTATCAGATGCGCCCTCTTCAATCATGATGGAGGATCCTGAATCCGGTGAGACAATTGATATCTTCTCGCTTGATCCTACGTTTGAACGTCCACTTATCCTGAAAGATCTCCAGAAGACAAAACAGGTGATCCCGCGGATATTTATGATCAACGACTCATTTGGTGATATCAGCGGGTACTTCCTGGAACTCAATCCTGCTGGTGAATAAAAATTTTATTCCTGTCTCAATGAACCAGATTTGAAACCAACAACAAGCCATCATTTCCATGAACCTGCGTAGAAAGACACTGTTGATCCTTGGTCTCACGCTCTTTGGAGCGATAGTGTTGATCCTTGGTCTTTCTTACACGGTCCTGATGGGGAGTTATGCAGGTTTTGAAGAGAAGAGTATCCGTTCTTCGGTGATGCAGGAGCTTAAGGCCATCGAGTACGAACAGAGCCTCATCGAATCGAAGTGTGGTGAATGGTCACGATGGAATGAGACCTACGAGTTTGTCACGGGAAATAATCCTGGATATGTTGAGCAGAATCTCAACCGCGACTCTTTTGAAAACCTCGGTGTTGATCTGCTCGTCTTCCTGAACCAGAGTCATGGTGTCAGGTATGCAACCGGATACAACACCACATCCCATCAGGTTGAGAAGATAACAGATTCTGAACTTGCATCAATACTTTCTACTCCATATCTCTTCTCACATGATTCTCTCATCAGCAGCAGATCTGGGTTTCTCATCCCTGATTCAGATCCACTGCTCGTTGTTTCCCAGCCGATCCTGACAAGTACGTATGAAGGACCATCGGCGGGGTATCTTCTCTTTGGCACATATCTTGATAGTGATGAGGTGCGTAAACTCTCTGAAATAACCTCTCTCCCTCTCTCGGTTATTCCGGTGTCTGGCCCGGTACAGGCCCTTGACTGGAAATATGTCGGGAGCATCAATGCTACAAGTTCTCTAATCAATTTCGCGGTATCAGGTGCTGATACCGTGACCGGTTCCATTCCTGTCAGGGATATCACTGGCCAGAATCAGTTCTTTCTGCAGGTTTCTGCAGACCGGAGCATCTATAATCAGGGTCTGACCACGATAGGGAGTTTCATTGCCCTGCTTGTGGTCATCGGTCTTGCCTTTATTTTCATTACGCTGGTCTTCATGGACCACCTTGTTCTCAGGCGGCTTGGCATTCTAATCACCCGGGCCCGAACGAAGAATGCACCTATTGACGTGGCGACTGATTCCCTGTTTGCCAGTGGAGATGAACTCTCTGAACTTGCACACGCACTGACTCCTGTCTTTGACCGGGTTACCAGATCTGAAGCAGAACTCCTTGAAGCATTGCGCAAGACTGAAGAGAGTGAGCAGAAGTATCGTGAACTTGCTGACTCACTCCCTGAGTTCGTCTTTGAGGTTGACCTCTCAGGCCGACTTACATTTCTGAACCGGCTCGGGTTCCAGGTATCGGGGTACAATCCTGAAGACCTGCAGGAAGGGCTGTATGCGGTGAACCTGGTTGCATCTGAAGACCAGCAGCGGCTTATTGAAAATCTGAAACGGATTTCAACCGGTGAGCGGTTATCAGGCCAGGAGTACCTGGCAACCCGCAAGGATGGAACCCATTTTCCCATGGTCTTCTATTCGATCAGAGTCCTCAAGGATGATGTCACAGTAGGTCTTCGTGGGTTTGCAATCGACATCACTGAGCGTAAGCAGATGGAGGCATCGAACCGGAAGCTTGCCGACATCGTTCAGCATACCCAGGCAGGTATCATCACCGGCTCTGGTGATGAGGTCGATGTTATCAATCCTGCATATGCACTGATGCATGGATATACCAGGGAAGAGATCGCCTCTGTCCCCATGACCTCGCTCTTCTCACCTGACCTACGCAAGGATTTTACTTCATATCTTCGCAAGGCAGAAAACTGGGGACACTTTGTATTTGAAGCCGAGCATATGCACCGGGATGGGACCCTCTTTCCGACCCTGAACGATCTTACGGTAATCTCTGATCAGGAAGTCACCCCGTACTGGATTCTGAATGTTCAGGATATCAC
>CAZVAS010000068.1:0-12029 GCA_964625165.1 uncultured Methanospirillum sp.
TCTCTTGCATCGTAGGTGTATGCCTGATTATAATACGTAAAGCATTCTGGAATATCGACGCCGTTCGGACAGGGCATACAATACCGGCACCCGGTGCATGGGATCTTTACCCTGGATGCAAATGTGTCCCGCATGGTTTCAATAACTGCAAGTTCCTCAGGAGAGAGAGAATCAGGAAGGCCCTGCTCTGCATAACCAAGATTTTCGTTAACCTGATCCATTGTAGACATCCCGGAGAGCACAACCGTTACTTCCGGATGATTCCATACCCAGCGAAGACCCCATTCGGATGGAGTTCGCCTGACCGGGGCGTCCAGGATAAGTTGATGAATTACCGGAACATCTCCAGATAGAAGGCCACCCCGGAGTGGTTCCATGACAACGATTCCTAGTCCTCGTTCTGCTGCATATTTCAGTCCCTGAGTACCTGCCTGGTATTGTTCGTCCATGTAATTGTACTGGATCTGGGCAAATGTCCATTCGTAAGCATCGACAATCTCCTTGAAAACCGGGAACTGATCATGGAATGAAAAAGCCGGGTATCTGATCCGTCCGTCCGCCCTTGCAGAGTCAAGGAATTCAAGCACATCTAACCGGGAAAGATTCTCCCATGTATCGGCACCGAGCCCATGGAGGAGATAGAAATCAATATGATCTGTATCAAGCCGGGCAAGTTGTTCGTCAAGGTACTGATCCATCTCTTCCCGGTTGGTAATAAGCCAACTGGGAAGTTTGGTAGCAAGAAAAACCTTATCCCGGTATCCTTCGCTCAGTGCTCTCCCGACAACTACCTCACTCTCCCCGTTGTGATATGGATATGCCGTATCAATATAATTGACCCCGCCTTCTATTGCGGTGCGAATCATTTCAGTTGCCTTCTGTTCATCGACCTTACCTCCAGCAGGCTGGTCCGGTGCGGTGGGTAGCCGCATGCATCCAAAGCCGAGGATCGAGATATCGTGGTTGCATCGTGGGAATTTTCTATACAGCATTTGTGCACCTATCTATGGATTACGATGACCTCGTGGGGATAAATAAGGATCAGGGACAAAAATGTCAGCACCTTTGGCAGGGAGAATAACCAATCCTGGTTTCAAATGTTTGGTCATCCACATTCGGTGATCTGGTCTGCCAGCTCTTCATTCGCCCAGTCTTTCAGAGACATGAGTAATGGGATGACAGTCTCCCCTCGTTCTGTGAGAGAATATTCGACATGGAGGGGCATACCGGGATATTCCATGCGGGAGACCAGACGATCTTCTTCAAGAGCTCTCAGTTGTCTGGTAAGCATTTTTTGGGAAATATTTGGAAGTTTTGCCTGAATTTCTCCGAAGCGGAGTGGTGCGTCCTTAATTTTCCAAAGAATAAGGGGCTTCCATTTTCCACCAATCACATCCATAGCCGCCTCAACTGAACAGACGTACATCCGCTTTTGTCTCATATACCGTTAATCTGGAATATATTATGATAATTTTTGTGGTATTCTTCTCTGTCGTATCGAATGAAAAAACCGGATGGAGGTCAACTTAATACAAAACCTATGAATCACGTAACAAAAGGAATGGCATTGGGATTGAAAGACCATCCTTGCAATTATATTACTCCTCTCGATTACTTTCCTGACATTAGTTCCATTCCATAATCCGGATTTCACCGATAATTGCGTTTTTTTTCAAAAATCATCTGCAGAGTAGTATCGAAGTGATTAAATTGAGAAGTTACCCCTCGATTAATATCACGGGAGAAAGGTTCTTTTTAGTGAGTTTGCAGGGGATTTGTACTCATAAAGATAAAAATTAGTGATTTTATTTCGGAGGTGTCCCGGTATCAGAAGATACAACGTGTTGTGAGAGTGGAATTCCACCGACACCGATTGAATCTGTAGTATACTCCCGGATATATACAAAAAAAGCGGTCTGTGGAATGTTTGTGATATCTGATGCAATCTTCGTCAAGTTCTGAATTAATTCGGTTTTCACTTCCTGGCTCACTGGCCAGAGATCAATCGTTATTACTGGCATGCCATCTCCTCATTTTTCATGAGATCATCTTGCTGGTCTCGCCTGGGACCCATAACGGGGCTCCATTACGGTATTTTGGAACGTATGACGATAAATAGAAAACAGGGACAAAAATGTCCGTAAGCCTAATCAGCATTATAAATTATTCAAAAATTATAAACATCATCATTTTATCCATGAGAATCAAGGATCTATCATGGCCATTTCAAATAACAGATCTCAACCAGAAGAAAACAAAGTTCAGATGGTATCTCTCATTCTGATATTTATTATCCTGATCTTTTACTCTGATATCTCTACTCCTCTCGGTTTAATGACCGGAATCCTGTATTTTATTCCAATAATGATGACTCTGTATATCAGATATCAGAACGGACCTTTTGTAGTCAGTGGGATCTCAATCATTTTATTGTGGGTTGGATATCTCCTTTCACCCCGGGATATGTCTGAATTTTATGCCCTTGCGAATCGTGCTTTTTTCAGCATTCTTCTCATTGTACTGGCAATCATGATCTGGAGAAATAAAATCCGTGAATCTACTCTCCAGAGAGATGAGACGAGATTACGCAATATTGTTGAGTCTTCACCGATGACGATCTGCATCTTCAAAGATGGAGATCTCCAATTTGTTAATACTGCAGGGATTGAATTCTTTAGCGATAAATCTCGAATTAAAACAATCGATGATCTGTTAAACTGCTTCAATTCAGAAGACAGAGAAGTGATCTCATCAAGTATACCTAAAGCCCGGGAAGGAGCAAGAATTGAGTTATCCGAACTAAGATGGAACTCAGGTGAGAACGGGATTGATACAGTAGATCTCTGGATCGGGGAGATAACCTGGGATGGGTCATCAGCAATACAAGTAATTCTCAATCCCCATTCAAGGATCTAACACATCCAGGTTTTTTCGTTTTGGTTTTTTCTATATGATTATCCCTTCTCAAACCGCTCGATTGCAAGACCGGTGAGATCAGCAAATAGTTCAAGCATCCGTCCCTCTTCTGGAGAGATTACACCTTCCACCTCTTCAGGTTTTACTCCGAGAACTCCTAGAACTTTTTTCCTGCTTCTGATTGGAATAAACCGGAGCCTCGAGGCATGAAGTGTATCAGTATCAAATCCTACAATTGCATTCTTAGAGAATGACCATTGTGCAATCGAGTTCTCATTATCAGTAATATGCAGGTTATGTGATGAACCGCTGACCAGTAAGGATTTTTTTTCAGGAATGAGGATGACTGCCTGCCAGTTAAAGTTCTCTTCTACCTTCTGAATTACGGCAGACACAACCGATTTGAGATCAGAAGCACCGGCAAGGTTTTTTGCAAGCCGGTACAGAGCAGCATTCTCCTGCTCACGAAGATGTGCTGATTTTGCATAGTCCTGTGCTTTTGAGATCAGGATGCTGATGACTGTCCCTACCAGGATCATCCCAAAGAAGGTGATGATATACTGAGTATCTGATACTCTGAATGTGTAATATGGAGGAACTAAGAAAAAGTCAAACATCAGAACGCCAATGATTGAGGTGAAGATTGCAAGATACAACCCCCTTCTGAAGGCTGCGATCACCACAACCATCAGGTAGAACATGATGAGATTTGTCTGCGAGATATAATTTTTCAGAAGTTCTCCGAAGATGGTTACAATACCGACAAGGACCAGACTTTCAAGATATTTACCCGGCACCGTGACCGGAAGGATAGAGTCATCCGAGAATGAGACATTTTCCCGGTTTTTACCGCTGCTGCTGATCACATACACATCGATATCACCGCTCTTGTGGATCATCTGATCCACGATCGACCCGAATATGAGTTCCTTCCATCGAGGGCGGAGAGTTTTCCCGATCAAAATCCTGGTAATATTGTGCTTTTTAGCGTACTCAATAAGCGTATCCGGAATATTAAGCCCGAAGATTGTCTCTGTTTTTCCGCCAAGACTCTCTGCAAGTTTAATTGTCTTATAGATCTGCTCTTTTGCAGAGTCAGATAACCGGTGGTGCATTGGTGTCTCAACATACACAGCCCTCCAGTCGGTGTTTAACCGATCAGCCTGACGCTTTGTGGTCCTGACCAGTTTTTCTGAGAGAGGGCTCGGGCCTATAGATATGAGCAGATGCTCTGTTACCGGCCATGGACCGGGAATGGAACGGGTCTGCATGTACTCAAGCATCTGGGTATCCACCCGGTCTGCAGTCTTGCGAAGGGAGAGTTCACGAAGTGCAAACAGGTTTCCTTCATTGAAGAACTGATCAATTGCTCGGGCAGCCATATCAGGAACATAGACCTTTCCTTCTGCAAGTCTTGTTCTCAACTCTGCAGGAGGAATGTCCATCAGTTCAATCTCATCGGCGAGATCCACGATGCGATCCGGGACAGTTTCATGAACAATGATAGAGGTTATTTTTGCTACAACATCGCGTAAACTCTCAAGATGCTGGATGTTGAGCGTCGTATACACATCGATTCCTGCCGCAAGCAGCTCTTCGACATCCTGGTACCGTTTTGAATGTCTGAATGAAGGGGGATTTGAATGGGCCAGTTCATCAACCAGAACGAGGGTGGGATGCAATGCTAAAATTGCATCTGTGTCCATCTCGTACAGCGTAGTTGATTTGTATGGAATCTCTGATCGTGGGATGATCGGCAGTCCCTCAATAAGGGCATCGGTATCAGATCTTCCATGTGTCTCAACATATCCGATTCTGACATCTACCCCTTCTGCTAGCCGATCATGAGCAGCCTTGAGCATCCCATAGGTCTTGCCTACACCTGCTGCATACCCGAGAAAGATTTTGAGTTTTCCTGTTTTCTCTCTCGTCTCCTCTTTCTGAATTTGAGAGAGGAGGAGATCGGGATCAGGTCTGCCTTCATCCATTATCTTATCCCATGCCTGTCAGAACCAGAATGAGATCTATTATCTTAATGCCTATAAACGGAGCGATGACTCCACCAACTCCATAGATGAGGATGTTATTTCGTAGTGCTTCATCCGCGGAGAGTGGTTTGTAAGAAACTCCCCGGAGAGCAAGGGGGATTAGGGCGATGATGATGAGAGCATTGAATATTACGGCTGATAGGATAGCCTGATGGAGATCCATGATATTGAGAGCAGCAAGAGCCGGGTATGTTCCAACGAATGCAGCAGGAATTATCGCGAAGTACTTCGCGATATCATTCGCAATACTGAAGGTTGTCAGGGCTCCTCTGGTCATGAGCAGTTGTTTTCCGATCTCCACGATCTCGATCAGTTTTGTCGGGTTACTGTCAAGATCGACCATGTTTGCAGCTTCCCGTGCCGGTTGTGTCCCGGTGTTCATGGCAACAGCAACATCTGCCTGTGCCAGAGCCGGGGCATCATTGGTCCCATCACCGGTCATGGCGACGAGACGCCCACCTTCCTGATATTCACGAATGAGACGAAGTTTACTCTCCGGTGTTGCTTCGGCAAGGAAATCATCGACTCCGGCTTCTGCAGCAATGGTTGCAGCGGTGAGACTGTTATCACCGGTTATCATGATCGTCTTGATCCCCATGTGACGAAGTTGAGCAAACCTCTCTTTGATCCCTCCTTTCACGATATCTTTGAGATAGATCACACCAAGGGCTTTTGCATCCCGGGTCACAACGAGCGGGGTTCCTCCAGCCCGGGATATCTCGTCTACTTTTGAGATGAGATCCTCTGATACCTGGTTTCCCTTCTCTTTCATATAGTTGTAGACGGCTTCGGCTGCACCTTTGCGTATCTCCCTGCCGCTTACGGTAACACCGCTCATCCGGGTGTGGCTTGAGAAGGGAATGAACTGCATCTCCGGAGAGTTGTCATGGGCACTCACAGTTCTTCCCCGGAGACCATACTCATTTTTGACTAACACAACGATGCTTCGTCCTTCCGGAGTCTCATCTGCGAGGGATGCCAGTTGTGCAACGTCAGCGAGTTCTGAAATCTCTGTCCCATCTACCGGAATGAGTTGTACGGCCTCACGGTTTCCAAGAGTGATCGTACCGGTTTTATCAAGAAGGAGAACGTCAACGTCTCCGGCTGCTTCAATGGCCCGACCTGAAGTTGTTATCACATTTCTACTGATCAGCCGGTCCATTCCTGCAATCCCGATAGCACTGAGAAGTCCCCCGATAGTTGTCGGAGCGAGGCATACGAGCAGTGCGATCAGGATTGTAGCACTCACAACAGTCCCGGCTCCTGCCGCCCTTACACTGTAGAGCGAGAATGCATACAGGGTGGCACAGACACAGATGAATATCACGGTCAGACTGATGAGAAGGATATTCAGGGCAATCTCATTCGGCGTCTTCTGTCGTTTTGCTCCTTCAATGAGGGAGATCATCTTGTCAAGAAATCCCTCTCCCGGGTTGGCGGTCACTCTTACGATAAGCCAGTCTGAAAGAATGGTCGTCCCACCGGTGACAGCACTCCGGTCTCCTCCCGATTCTCTGATCACCGGGGCACTCTCCCCGGTTATTGCACTCTCGTTCACCGATGCAATTCCCTGAACAATCTCACCATCCACCGGAATGACATCGCCTGCTGTAACATAGAAGAGGTTGTCCTTCTGAAGCATACTTGATGAGACCTCTTCTATGATCGAATCAGCCGGAGGGGTGCTCTGTCCAAGCGGGTATTGATCAGGAAGACGCTTCGCATGAGTATCCTGTCTCATCTGCCGGAGAGCCTGGGCCTGGGCTTTTCCCCTCCCCTCTGCCAGAGCCTCTGCGAAATTCGCAAAAATAACCGTGAACCAGAGCCAGAGAGAGATCATTCCGATGAACCATGCCGACTCCTCGCTCAGTTTGAGGAGAGCCATAAACCAGAAGAGTGTGGTCAGGGCACTTCCAATCTCAACCACGAACATAACCGGGTTCCTGACCATGAGCCTGGGATCGAGTTTGATCACCGACTCCTGTAATGCCTTGAGGTAAAGATCACGGGAACCGGTTGAACTCCGGGCATTGCGAATTGGATCAGACATGCATCAGACCTCCCTGCATGAGAAATTCTGCGATCGGACCGAGGGCAAGTGCAGGAAGAAAACTCAGGACTCCAACACTTACAATGACAAAGACCAGCCAGATGATAAAGAGTGGTCGGTGATCCTGCAAAGTTCCCCCGGATTGCGGCACGATCTTCTTTTGAGCGAATGATCCGGCGAGGGCTAAAAGAAGTATCAGCATCGGGAACCTTCCCACAAGCATCTCAAGGGCAAGAGCCAGGTTGTAAAACAATGTGTTTGCACTGAGCCCTCCAAATGCACTTCCGTTATTTCCGACAGCCGAGGAGAATGCATACAAAATTTCAGTGAATCCATGAGCCCCGGGATTGAAGATGGAGGAAGTGCCTGCATCAGTGACTACTGCTACTGCAGTACCGATGAGAATTGCAACTATCGGGATGAGGATGACGATGGCTGCCAGTGTCATCTCTGGTGGTTCGATCTTTTTCCCAAGATACTCCGGTGTTCTGCCCACCATAAGACCCGCGATGAACATCGCGATGATGACATACACAATCATCACTCCAAGACCGGATCCGACTCCGCCAAAGACGATCTCTCCGAACTGGATCATCATGAGTGGGATCAGTCCTCCAAGCGGAGTAAACGAGTCATGCATAGAATTTACTGCACCACATGAGGTCGCAGTAGTTGCTACGGCAAAGAGGGCACTATTGACTATTCCAAATCTGACCTCTTTTCCTTCCATGTTTCCTCCAGACTGGAGGGCACAAGGGGACTGATCAATTCCTGGATGGGATACGAGTGGATTCCCGCTCTGCTCTGCCCAGAAGCAGATACCAACAAGAGGGATGAAGATGATGAGCATCGCAATAAGCAGGGCCACTCCTTTCTTTACCGACCCGATCATGCTTCCGAATGTATAACAGAGGCCTGCCGGAATGATCAGAAGAGCAATAATCTCAAGAATATCTGAAAGAGGTGTCGGGTTCTCATATGGGTGAGCAGAATTAGCGTTAAAATACCCTCCACCGTTTGTTCCAAGCAACTTGATTGCAATCTGAGAGGCAGCCGGACCCTGGGGGATAATCTGGGTTGTTGCAATAACAGACCCGTTATCTGTGAGCGGATCGAGGAGTTGAACTGTAGCAGGTCCGTTGAAGTTCTGAATTGTTCCCTGTGAGACAAGAATAAGGGAGAAGATGATGCTGAGTGGCAGGAGAATCCAGACACTTCGTATAAGGAGGACCCAGAAATTACCGATTTTTCCCGACTGCTTTCGGGTAAATCCATAAATGAGTGCTACAAGGACTGCCATTCCGGTTGCAGCTGAGAGGAAATTCTGTACAGTCAGACCAAGCATCTGGGTGAGGTAACTGAGGGTTGTCTCTCCTGCATATGCCTGCCAGTTTGTGTTGGTTACAAAACTGACTGCAGTGTTGAGGGAGAGATCCGGTGCGACAGCATTAAGGTTCAGGGGATTAAGAGGAAGATACTGCTGGATCTGCTGGAGGATGAACACGACGATAATGCCTAGAATGTTGAAGATCATCAGTGCAAAGGCAAATGTCTTCCAGTCCATCTCGTCATCGCTTTGTATTCCCGCTCTGCTTAAGATCCAGGATTCGCATTGTTGAAAAATACTGATTCCTGAGCCCGGTCCCTGGTAGATATGAACCATGTATCTTCCAACCGGGATAACCAGTGCAAAGAGCAGAACAAAAAAGATGATGAACTGGAGCCAGTCTGATGCTCTGACTCCTAGGATGATTGGGGTTTTTTCTGATAATTTCGTTGACAGTGAGCTCGTGAGTTGATTGTTTTGAGACTGATACGAGTCAAGGTCCTGGTTTAATGACAGAACATTGATTCTGCTCTCACCAAGTACTCCAAACTGCGGGTCCTGGATATGCTGGTTCACTATTCCTGTTAATGTCCCGGCATCGATCCCTCGTGCATTGGCAACTCTTGGGATCTGATAATATGCTGAGGCAATACTGATATCCGGATCTAACCCACTCGCTGATGATGTGACGAGATCAACAGGGATAAGGTCTGCAGCTTGGAGTGAACGGGTCTGCATCTCCACAACAGATGAGGTCACCCGGTCAATGAGTGCCGGATTTGTTGGTCCATAATTAGAGCCGGATGAGAGACTCGTATTATACGGTGGTGATGTAGCCGAAACCCTGGACCAGAAGTACTTCTCTGAAGTAAATGGTTGTCCTATCAGGGCTGATCCTGTATGATGTCCATGAAGATCAAGGAGACTACCGTTCGCCTGCCAGGGGAAGAAGATCATGGCAAGCCCGGTTACCAGAAGTGGATAGATGATCCCGGTGATGATTGTAAGCAGTACGAAGATTACAATGGCAGGTTTAATCTGCCTAATGAGCGATGGATTTTTTATATTGAGATACACTCAACTCAACTCATGTCGAGAAATTATTTAATCTGCGACATATTTTGGTATTCATGATCGTGATTAAAACCTTTCTTGTCTCTGAAAAAAAGTCAATGTAAAAATGAGGAATCTCCGTTTATTTTTTAAGATTTTACGGAGGCTCCTCCCGTAATAACGATCGCGGATCCATTCATTGGTCCACCATTCTTTGTGCAGTAATCAAGGACATACGGTTGATCAAACCTGGATACTATAATCTGGATCTCAGGAGTTGCTTTATCAAACTCTCTGATCCTACCATTCAATTCTGAAAGAAGATGGAATCTATCTTCAATCTATGATGAGGAATTGCTATATTGGAAAATTGCCTAAAATTCCGCAATCAAAGTACTGATTTATACACAAAAGAAGTGGGTATTAGTTATACCCGCAATCCGGAAACATAGCCAAACGACTTCTGGAAGTTCTTTATTCCACCACTTACGGAGGATGAATCTTTCCAGCTGTTCGTGGCTGATGTCTTGTTCCAGTTGTCTCCGGTTGTGTCCCTGGCTTCCATGATACTGCCGGCAAACACAGTCTTCACAATTCCTTCAGCATATCCTGAACCTGAATTTGTATCAGGCGTCACTGCTATCTGGTAATTGAGAGCCGCTGGAACGTCTTCTGTTTCTGCAACTGATCTTAATCCTCCTTTAGAGGATATCTGGGCACTGTTCACATTAATCAGACTACTCTTCGCAGTTACGATGTTACAGAACGAAGGCATCTGTCCCTCATCTCCCCTTGAGAAGACACAACGGATGTTTCCTTCCGTATCCTCACCATTTCCTGCTACAGAGAGTGTATACTCCTCTTCACCGACCAGGTGCGATCCATCAATACTTCCATATGTCAGGACCTTCTGGGTCTCGAGGTTATACATTCCTGAAGACTGATCCCCTGAATTGAAATCAACCCGTTTGTTCATCATGAGGTGCCCGCCGTTCGTCATCGTTGAATCACGATAACTGACATCAGCAACAGACTGCCCTGCACCTAACATCCCGGTTGGTATCGACCCTGGAGAAGCCAGAGTCCAGGAAAACATTGTGCTGTCAGAGACAAATCCCACGACGTCAATGACAGTTGTAATGGATATCATCTGATTTTCTGGTGTCTGATTCGGCAGCCAGTCTGCCGAAACCCCCCCAGTAACCAGAAAAAGAGTGATTACTCCAAGTATGGTAATATTTCGCATCATGCATCCCCCTGTCTGCCCACCAGACAATCAATGAATTATTCGTACCAGGGATGTTAATATGTTTTCTATAGATCCTGATGGATCAAATGTGTTAGGTGAGAAGAAATCAGTCCATCAAAAAATGAATAAAATGGTTTTTATTATCACTTCGTCTTCATCTCAATAATCGGACCTGCCATCTGGTTTACAAACCGGCCGATCTTTGTCCATGAATATTGGCCATCATTCTGTTTTACTGTCCAGAAATCGATGTTTGCAAATTTTCGATCACCCGAGTCGGTCAGTGATGTGTAGCCTGAAACTCCGTAAAAATGACCAGCATTGTCTAAAAATATGGGCCCTTTTTCTGTTACTCCGGGGCTCATAATCTCTGTTAGTGCAGCAAGCTGGACCGCATCATTGATGACAACTGCATAAGGAGTGGCCTTAATACCGGTAGCATTCTGCAGACGTTTAGAGAATTCCATGAACGTAGGCTCATTCTCCATCTCTCCATAAATTGTTGCAGTAAAATTTGTTTTTGCAGCGAATTCTGCTGCATTCTTTTTCTTCAGGACTGAGTCGGAGAGGGCAATACCATCAGTTCCAAACCATGGAACAGAACTGAGTTCCGGGTTTTGTGATGCTTCCTCTAGAAGATCAGCAACTTCATCAAACCCAATCGCCAGAACCGCAGTACCGGTCTTCTGATCATTAGATTGAATAGATTCTGCTATTTCATTGACGGTTGAATTAAAGGAGTTCGTTCCAGGCTCATAATAAACAGGAGTGGTCAGTGTATAGTTGCCTTTGGCTGAGAGATTACTGACCAGTTCTAATAATTCCTGACCATATACATCATTTCTAACAACTGGAATGATAGTTGTGTAGTTCTGCTTCTTAAGTAGACCCATAATTCCCTGGGCCTGAATGGTATCATCAGGACAGAGTCTGAAGATTGTATTCTCTTTAGTCGAGATACCCGGTGTCGTACTTCCGAATCCAATTAGTATTGTTCCGGAATCATTTGCAGTCGTCTCAAGTGCTTTCATCTCTTCTGATGTTAACGGTCCGACGATGCAATGGATCCCATCTTTTATCATCTCTGTTCCGAGTTCTTTGGCTATAGCCGGATCTGTTTCAGTATCAACAATCCGTACCTGAACCTTATATGGGAGTCCAAGATCTGAATATTTCGCGTTCAGGTCATCGGCTGCCATCTCCATAGCTGCCTTATACGAAGGTCCCTGAGCTGATCCATTCCCGGTAAGAGGAAGAAGTCCACCGATGACTATTGTCTGTGTCTGGTTTTCAGCCAGGACAACACCACATAGCATTAGTGAACACGTTAAAATGAAAATTAAACGAGAAATGTCCATACATTATTTTTTATTTACCGGTGGTTAA
>CAZVAS010000069.1:0-1510 GCA_964625165.1 uncultured Methanospirillum sp.
TTTCCGGAAAGTTTTGAGATGTAAGTACCCTGATCCGGTTCGGCTGTAACAGATACCTGGAAGAGTATTATGGCACCTGTTATGAAAAGAACGATAAACAACCATCTGGATCTCATAAAATCTGTATGTTTCTTAATTTTGGAGTTCGTAAGATAGATTTTGCCTGGCTGTTTTAAATATCTGCTTCATCTGGGCAGAACAGTGAAAAAGACCTGAAAATCTTTCTTCTGGTGTCTGGTTCGTTGGAACTATGCCACCGGCCAGAGGATCCGACAAAAAAAAGTATTCCGATATCCGGAATCAATACTGAATTCAAAGATGCAGCGATATTTATACCTTTTTCCGGTATACATTGAGACCGATCTTGATATCATCGTTCCCAGGTATCGATATGTTGCCCTCTGATGAGCCGATAACAATAGATTTTCCTGATTTTGATTCACCAAAATCCTTTGAAAGATCAACAGTGATTGTGAGGGTGGATCCCTCAACCTTCATCTCCATATTCTTCATAGTAGTACTGTTTACCCGGCATAGAATATCTTTTTCGATTGATTTTCTCTAAACTGAAATATCAGTCGGTTCTCTTTCCATGTTTCCATATGGCATAACCCCAGGGATACGAGAAGAGCCACGAAACATTTAACAATTCAGACCAACCATTATGGATGTCTTCATCTTATTGTATCATTGCCCTCCTTTTCTGCGTACTGGTCTTCACTCCAGTCAGTGCAGATCTAAAAGTTCATTTTCTTGATGTGAATGAAGGTGACGCAGTTCTTTTACAGGCTGATGGGCAGAACATGCTGATAGATGCCGGTACAGCCAGTTCAGGAAATCTTACCAAGCATTACCTGAAGTCACTCAATATTACCGAACTGGACCAGGTGCTGGTGACTAGTCCTGAAGAAGGAAGAACCGGGGGGCTTACAAACATCCTCAATGATACTCCTGCCAGGCATTACTCAGATGGTGGGTGGAATATCTCTGATGGATCATACCGGGATGTTATCACGAAACTTGAAGACGATCAGATTCCCAGAACAAAAGTCCTGGCCGGAAGTGATATACAGTTTGCTGATGGGGTGAACATCACGATACTCAGTCCCAAGGAACTGACCAGAGAAACAGGAGCAGACACCCTAGTTCCTCTGATTACATATGGAAATACAAGGTTTCTTCTCATGGGGAATCAGCAGAGTGTTCCCGGAAACGTCAGTGCGCAGATCATGAGGGTTGCCGATCATGGGTCACGACAGGGAACAGATCCTGGTTTTGTCATGAAGGTCCATCCAGAGATTGCCATCGTCAGCACGGGTGAAGGAAACCCTGCAGGAAATCCTATCCCTGGAACGGTAAATATTCTGCAGACCGCTGGAGCCAAGGTGATGCGGACAGATAGTGATGGAACAATCACTATCACCACAGATGGAAATGAGTATTCAGTAGGAAAACTCCGGATGGAGCCTCAGATCACCCTCTCACTTGTCAGCGTGGTAGAGACCCGGGC
>CAZVAS010000069.1:1610-9694 GCA_964625165.1 uncultured Methanospirillum sp.
GTCTTCTCCTCAATCCCTGCCTGACGGATGATGAACATGAGGTCAATCACCTGCATGTATCCGTATCTGATCGAGAGTGTGGCAAGACCTGGTGCGATCTCTTTGGTTACATTGTACTCAAGCCCGTATGGCTTCTCGGTGATGTCTATTGAGACGAGAACGTTGTTGTGGTAGATGATCTCGTTGTTGAACATCGTCCGGGAGATGTACGTCGGGACACTCTCGATGGATCGTGCAAAGAAGATCGCTGTCCCTTTCAGATGCCTGCCGCTGAAGTACGCCCGGGTGTATCTTCGTAAAAACTGGTCCTGGGTCATCGGGTGCATGGCCCGGTATAATGCTTTTTGTCCATGGGTATAGATCAGAATGATAGAAAACGGTATTGAGGCGATGATCAGTGAGAGGTATCCACCATGGGTGACCTTACTGAATGTGGACAGGAAGTAGGTTATGTCGAGCGATGTGACCAGGATTGCAACGATTGCATGCATGTACCGCTTCCTTACCAGGAAGATAGAGATCATAAATGTCCCGGTTATTGACATGGTTCCGGTAACTGCCAGACCGTAGGCGTTAGCAAGTCTATCTGAGTACTGGAACATCAGAAGCACCAGGATCACAGCGATACATAAGAGCCAGTTTACCGTGTTGATGTAGATCTGGGTCCTGAGTTCATCAGATGTGTAATCGATGTGAAGCATCGGGAGAAGATGTGTGGTGATCGCCTGGTAGATGATCGAGAAGATCCCACTGATGACCGCCTGAGAGGCGATGACCGTTGCTGCGATCATCAGGATGAGGAATGGAATGTAGAGAATTTCAACCTCGGTAAAGACCATCTGAAAGAGAGGATTTCCCACATCTGCATGCCTGAGCAGGAAGGCTGCCTGTCCCAGGTAGGATGTAAGGACAGAGATAAAGACAAGAATCCAGGCATATCGTATCGGTTCCCTGCCCAGATGGCCCATGTCTGCGAAGAGTGCTTCAGCACCGGTTGCACAGAGTACGATGAGGGACATTGCAAAAAATCCGTGTACTCCGTTATGCAAAAAGAACTTGGCTGCATATATTGGATTGATAGCAGTGATGATCTCTGGGCTTAAGATGATCGAGAAGAGTCCGGTGAGAAAAAGGGTCACGAACCAGAGGATCATAATCGGACCGAAGGCATCTGATACCCCTTCGGTGCCTTTTCTTTGAAAATAAAAAAGCCAGCAGGCAATAATGATTGCAAGAAGGATAAGCCATTCTTGTGCGATACTCTCCATTCCCGGGATCTGTCTGATCCCTTCAACTGCTGACAGGATACTGATTGCAGGGGTGATGACACATTCTCCGATCATCAGCGAGATGCCGAGTATGGCAAGGAGAGTGAATATTGATGCAGAACGAGGATGTCTGATGAGCGGAAGCAGAATTCCTTTCAGAACAAGAGTTCCCCCTTCTCCGGTCTGCGAGAGTTTCATGGCAAGGATGGTATACTGCACGGTCACCATCACGGTCAGCGTCCAGAAGATCAGCGAGATCGTTCCCATGATATTGGCACGGGTAGGCTCGATGAAGAGGTAAAGAACAGCAAGGGTATAGATCGGACTCGTTCCGATATCACCGAAGACAAGTCCTGCTGCTTTTTTTACTGACGCTGCCGAAGGGAGAGGGTCCATAGATCTGTATACTCAGTCAGAAGGATCAGATATGATTGTTATTACCCGCAGGTAAAAAATGGACTCTGCCGGTCAGAGATAATCAATAAACCGGCTGATCTGATCGGGTGTTCCAAATGCATACACTGCATCACCAGGAACGATCATATGATCAGTATCGCCGGGAAAGATCAGCTCTCCAGCGTGATCTACGGCAATTATGACTGATCCTGTTGCTGCCCGTATAATTTCAGTTGAACTGACCTCGGTCTTTTTGATATCATGATACCTGACAATCAGGAGGTTTTCGCCTCGCATGTTCATCAGTACCTGTGATGAGTCATAGAGGATCAGGCGACCAAGTGCCTGGGCAATGATAGTCGGGACATTGATCACATAATCAGCCCCGGCCTGGTACATCCAGGAGACCGATTCAGGATCATTTGCCCTGCAGAATATGGTAAGATCAGGGTTCAGTTCTCGTGCCATCAGGGTAGTGAAGAGGTTAATATCGTCGTCATTTGTTACCACCAGAAGGAAGTGAGCGTTTTTTACCCCTGCCTCTATCAGAATCTCCTCTTTCTCGGCACTCCCCAGAATGGTTGGATGTGACGAGGCATCGGCGTCGATGGTACGTGTGGAGATCCCCAATTTTGTAAGGTCACGCCCGATCATCATCCCCATATCCCCGTACCCGGCGATGATGGCTGTGAGTTGTTTTTTATGGGGTGTGATGAACTGTTCCATCACCATTCTGAAGAGATTTGAATTATTTCCAAGGAGAATCAGGACTGTTGATTCCCTGACAACATATGAATCAGGCGGAAAGAGAACCACATTACCTTTGTCGAGAACAGCAAACGATCTGAATTGATACTCTTCAGGAAGATTGAGTTCACCTAAGGTTTTTCCTATCGCACGACTCTTCCTGATCACCGGAATACGTGTTATCTGGCATGAACCAAGAGCTGTCGAGGTCTTGGTCAGCACATCCTTCATCAGGTCACTGTCAGCAAGTATCTCCGGGTCAACATTGAGCAGGGCGTGCAGGGCGGTAATAGCACCAAGAATATCCTTTGTTGAGATGACCTGGTCTGCTCCACAGATCTTGAGGTACTTCTCAAGCGAGTTGTCAGTTATCACCGCTATGATCTCAGTTGAAGAGATCTTCTTGATACCAAGTGTTACCCTGGCGCTTATCCGCTCTTCAAGAAACAGAATAATATATCCTGCCTGAGTAACTCCTGCTGCCTTCCATGTCTTCTCTTCGTGGTAATCGCCCCAGATAACATGGACATCTGGAGCCATCTTCGATGCCAACTGCAATGCCTGGTCCTGATCTGCTTCTATGAGTACGACGGTAGTACCGATGACTTTCAGGTTGTCAATGACCTCCTGGATGACCCGTGAGTACCCGAAGATCACCACGTGATCCCTGGGACTGAACGGTAGTTTCTGCGGAGGAATCGGCCGTATCCTGGATTGTATCATCGGGGTGATAAGAATATTGATGATCCCGAAGAACGCCACGATGCCGGATGCCATGATTACAATGGCAACAAATGCCATCTCATCTGTCTTGAACGGTACAAACTCTCCGTATCCGACGGTGGTGATCGTCTCCATGACAAAGAGGAGCGATTTCATCAGTGAGACGTTCTTACCCTCGTATACCGGGTAATAGTACCAAAAGATCAGCACATACGAGAGGATGACCAGGAAGAATGCAGTCATGTAGAGTATCAACTGCAACCGGTACGAATGGGTGATCCGGGTTCTGATTTGAATGATCAGTTTTTTAATGAGATTCATGCTTTTTGCGGGTTCTACGTGATAGTCGGTTTCAGATCTTCATAGGTATGATTATAATTCGACCCTGGTGATGACCCCGTGTACTTTCTGGGCTGGCAGACGATAATACTGAACAAAGGAGGGGCAAACCCTCTTGATAAGGTAGAATATCTTGTACAGGATCTTCCTGCTCACGATCTCTTCCATTCCATAGAATATTGTTCGCTCCTCGATGCCTGCCTGATGGATGATCTTCATCATATCAATCACCTCCATGTATCCACGTGAGATGGTCAGAACCGAGAGGCCATGTTCGATATCCTCCTGAAACGAGGATGTCTGTCCAAACGGATTCTCCGTGATCTCCATGGTGATGATGATCGTCTTTTCGTACAGGATGCCGCTAGTGAAGATGGTCCGGGATATATATGGCGGAATACTGTCAACCGATCTCGCAAAGAAGACAGCAGTCCCTGTGATATGACTCACTCCCTTATAGGCTTTTGAGTACCTGTTTCTGAAGGTCTTCCAGTCCATCGGACGCATTGTGCGGTACAATGATCTCTGCCCAGTTGTGTATATGATGATGACAGAGAATGGAACTGCAGCAATTATCAGAGACCAGAATCCACCTGCCGGAATCTTGGTCAGCATCGAGATGAAGAATGCAAGATCCACAAGGGTCACAAACACCGAGAGGGCAAAGAAGAGCCGCTTTCCTGTGTGCCAGAATATTGCAGTCATCAATATACCGGTGATCAGCATTGTTCCAGTAACTGCAATCCCATAGGCCTCTGCCAGTCTTTCAGAATACTGGAAGATTAGAAGCATCAGGATTACGGAGGCGCAGAGCATCCAGTTTACAACATCTATATAGATCTGTGTTCTGACATGTGACGATGTGTAATCGATATGGAGCATCGGAAGGAGATGGGTGGAGATTGCCTGGAATGTTATAGAGAATATTCCACTGATGACCGCCTGAGATGCTATAATGCTGGCCATGATCATGATGAGAAGGAATGGGATGTAGATGAGTTCAGCTTGGCCATACACCATTTCGAACAGGGGATTTTGTGCATTGCCGGTCCGAAGAAGGTATGCACCCTGCCCAAGATATGAAACAAGGATTGCGATAAAAACAAATATCCAGGCATATCGTATCGGATCTCTCCCAAGGTGTCCCATATCGGCAAAAAGTGCTTCCCCTCCGGTGGCACAGAGGATCACGAGCGATAATGAGAGGAATGCATCGATCGGATTGTCCACAAAGAAACTGAAAGCATAGGTCGGAGAGAGTGAGAAGAGAATATGAGGGGTCTGAATGAGTGAGTAGAGACCGGTGCCAAACAGCATCACAAACCAGAGTACCATAACCGGCCCGAATGCAGATGCGATCTTCTCGGTTCCTCGCTGCTGCATCCAGAAGAGAAGGAGAGTGATAAGAATTGCAACTCCAATAAGAACCCCCTGATCTATTCCTTTCATTACTGGGATCAGAGGAATTCCTTCCACTGCCGAGAGGATGGTAATTGCAGGTGTTATCACACAGTCACCGATCATCAGGGAGACGCCGAGTATGGCGATCATGGTAACAATCGCAAGACTCGCCGGATGTTTGAGCATCGGCGAGAGGAGCTCCTTCAGCACAATTGTTCCTCCTTCGCCATTGCGAGAGAGCCTCATCGCGAGGATGGCATATTGAAGTGTAACAAGGATGGTCAGTGTCCAGAAGATGAGTGATATAAGCCCCATGATATCCTCCTCGTTCGGAGGAACCAGAGCGAAGAGAACGGCAAGCGTATACATCGGACTGGTCCCGATGTCCCCAAAAACAAGTCCTGTTGCTTTGATGATAGATGACAGCGGAGGAATCTGCTCCATAAAGGTCTCAGGATAGATCAACCCCTGATGAATATGAGGGTTTGTGCTGGTTATCCTGCCGATGGTTAAGTCTGGCGGTTAGTTTTGTGATTGTCAGGTTGCAGGTGACAGATAGCATCCAGAGTATTCTCTGACTGATCAGGATCTACTTCGCAGTGTTTACGCAAAAAATTGAGAATTTTTTCTGATTCTGCCCATCGCCGGTCAACTCGCGATATCATCTCATCGATAAGATTGACCTGTTTGAGTATTTTTTTGGTGATATCCTGATCATTATACAGTTCAGCGTATCCGGATATTGCCATCAGTGGATTTCTTATTCCATCGTTTAATATTGCAAGCTCTGCAAGGTTCTGCTGAATCTGCACTTCTGCAACATCCCGCTGCCTCTCGAGCCTGCGTTGCTGTGTGATATCCTGTCCCTGGGCAATCGTTGCTACAGGAGTTACCCCGTCAGCATCGTATAAAGTCGCCGAGTTCCAGAGTACTGTTTTAATTGTCCCATCAGCATGAAGCATCTCCAGTTCGACAGCCTTCTTTGTTGCACTGTATAAGGCATTGAGAATAGAAGTCATCTCAACCTCTGCCTGATCAGGAGGAAAAAGAGTTTGAATCGAAGTTCCAACAACCTGATCCGCAGCGATCCCTATCAGTTCTTCACCTGATCGGTTTATCCTGGTTATGATACCTTCAGGGTCAAGGATGATGATCGGAACAGAAGCAATACTGATAAGATTCTCCAGGTATGAGTTGGTCTTGCTCAATGCCTCCTCGGTCTTTTTTCTGTCTGTAATGTCTAGATTTGTCCCGAATACCACCTGGTTTCTTTCAGATTCTGATCTGAGCAGATGTCCCTGCGACTGAATGTACCTGAGTTCACCTGTATCATATCTGAATATCCTGATATCGACATTATATGGTTCACCAGTTTTGAGCAACTGATCCAGTGAACTCCGAGCCAGAATTTTATCATCAGGATGGATTGTATTCTGAACTTCCAGAAGAGTTGGTTTATACTCTGATGGAAATCCAAATATTGCAAGACCTTCGTCAGAACTGGTGAAGAACTGCTCTTCCATATCCAGGATCCAGTTCCCGATATGAGCAATCTTCTGACTTCGTTTTAGGTTTGCAATAGCATCAGTAAGTTCATGTTCAGAGATCCTTCTGTCTACTGCATACTGAATCTTGCTTGCAAGTTCGGTGAATTCAGATCTGGGATTGCCTGATTTCTGGATATAAAAATCAGCACCTTTATTGAGGGCCTCAATAACGACCTCTTCCCGCCCCTTTCCTGTGTAAATAATATACGGAGTAGTATCCCCACTCTCTTTGAGTCTAGTGAGAAGACCGATCCCATCCATATTTGGCATATGATAATCAGAGACGATGGCATCGAAACTCGTCACTGATAACAGGTCCATGGCCTCCCTGACATCCGAGATCGGTGTGATCTTCATAATGCCGGTCTTCTCCAGGTATAACTGGGCGATATTTAAAAGCCAGGGATCATCATCGATAAAGAGAACCTGCAGGGGGAGTCTGGTTCTGGTCATGGCTTTATTTAATGTGCTTTATCTGTAGCGGTATACGATGTAGCCTTTTTGTGAATCAGATCACAGTTCAAGGCGTTGGACTGAAAGGGTTTCGTACAGGGACAGCCGTGTCGGTTCTGCGATCCAGCCAGAGCTGAGAGTCTTATGCTCCTTCATGTGATCTGTTTCCAGGTGTGCCTCAAGATGTGCCCTGCTCTCCCACTCCTCCAGGATGAGAAACAGTCCTGGCTCTTCGACACTGGTGGTAGTATCGTACCGAGTGCAGCCCGGCTCTGCCCTGACGAGGTCAGTAATACGGGCCATCTCTTCCTCGAACTCCTGCCAGTGATCAGGAAGAATGCGGCATTCAGCAGCAACTACAAGCATACCCACTCTTCTAATTTTGGTACTATTTATCTGGTCTTGAGCAGGATCTCATCCGGGACGGGTCACCTGGGCGGAAGGTTGAGATCAGCAACCACTCCATATGCCCCGTCCTGGTAATACATGGTCATAACGAGGTGTTTGGCTTTTCCGATGAACGGATCATCGATGGCATAATATACATTATTCTGTGGGTTTGTGACCGGAGGAAAAGTCGCCTGCTGATCATCGGTACCTTTTGACGTGGAGATAACCGTCTCTACCCGGTCGACTGTTGACAGGTCCTGATCCCTGTTGAACATGAACTCGATCCGTTTATCCTCCACCTTGACGGTGACAACCGGCAGAATATGAATTTCTGGTTCCTGAGATTTCATCCAGGGGGTAAGAAGTCCCTCATCAAAGGTCCCGCCGAGGATTGTGCCAACCTGAGGCTGAAACTGCGAGATGAACTGAAGGCCGAGTACCATAATGAGGATGGACACCACCAGGGTAACTCCGAGCATGATCAGAACATTTGATTTTCGTATAGATCTTCTGGTTTTTTGAGGAGTTGAAGTGACTGGAGGAACCGGAGATTTACGTGGCGCAGGAATTTTTTCTGATATCTTCTTCAGATTTCGTTTGTAGGTCTCATTTGTTGGATCAAGGGCATGGGCTTTTAGAAAGCAGGCTTTTGCCTCTTTGATCTTTCCTACCTTTGAGTATGTGACTCCGAGTGCATTGAAGGACTTATGCATCACCGCATGATCCTGGATAGCCTTTGTAAACTGAGCAGCCGCCTCATCGTACTGCTTCTCTTTGAAGGCTGACATCCCTGATCTGAATGTCTGATCCTCCTTGTCAG
>CAZVAS010000069.1:9794-11729 GCA_964625165.1 uncultured Methanospirillum sp.
GACTCCACCGGGACGTACGTGAACGACGGAGTTGTAATCTCACTCTGGTTCACTGTTGCCATGTTGTATACCGTCAGCTGCACCGCATTCGGAGTGATGGAGTTTACTACCACCTCACGGTTCAAAGCCTTTTCAAGCTCTGCTTTGCCTATTTTTTTCAAGTCAAGAGCCTTTGTGATGAGATCATACTGTAGTTTTTCTGTTCCATTCAACTGGTATTGCATATCAACAGTCCCGTTCCCGTCATCACCCACAGTATACGTGATCTCTGAAATTGAGAATGCAGAGACTCCTGCTGCTGTAAAAAGCAGGGTGAGTGCAACGATCATGATTCTTATTGCATAGGTCATATTATCCTTCAGGATGGATCGTGATGATATAAATCCTTCAGTATTACTCTTCAATATCCTCCTGTCAGGAGCCCACGAAGAAATTATGATACTTCCTGTATCAAAAAAGGGGGCCTGATTACCAGGCTTCAACAAATGCTGAGTTGGTATACAGGTCTTCTAGTCGTGCCTTGTGTCCCCGTTCCATCTTTGCAAGTTCTATGAAGATCTTCTTCTGGTCAGTGTCGGCACTTGCATCTGCAAGTTTCTCGTACATCTGCATTGCTTCCTCCTCTTTCTTGATCGCCAGTTTGAGACCATCCAGTGGTTTCATGTCGGAAGAGGGAGCAGGACTCTCGAGAAGATTAGATAATTTGTAATCCTTAACCTCATCAAACTTCAGAACCTTCTTTGATCCAGAGAGGTACTCCTGCAGGGTTTTGCGGTGATAGGTCTCTTCCTGTGCCAGTTCTCTGAATGTGCTCTTGAGTGCACTGTCCTTTACCTTGTCTGCAAGAGCAGTATACAGGGCATAGGAATCAACCTCCCTGTCTATTGCTTTAAGCAGAATCTGTTTAAACTCTTCAGTTTTCATAGATATTCTCCATCTATCAAGATATGATCTGATAAAACAGGAATCCGGGGTATGTTACCCTGATCCCTGTGGTGTGTTACATCGTCCGATGGTGGTTGCCGGGTGAACGCATTCTTACTTGGGTTTGTTGTAGGTCGTCTGAGATGAGTGGTAATCAGTGCTACGTCAGTTGGAATATACCGACTTTCCAAGTTTTGGTTCAAATGCGTTATCTGCCTCTACTCTGATTGCATGAGAGAAGAGGGCCAGCGGTATCTCCATCGGACAGAGTTCTTCACACTGCCCGCAGTTGATACAACTATCTGAAATATGTGCAAATCTTCGGAGGTGGAACATCGGATCTGATGGAAGTTTTCCCCTGCGAACCATCAGTGATTCTTCCCTGCCCTTGAATGCAGTTGCAGTACAGACCGGGCATTTCTCGATACATGAATAACACTTCACACACCGGGAAGTCTCCTTGTTGATCGTCTCCCAGAGGTTGTCCCTGAGCGCTGTGAAGTCATGTTTTCTCCACTTGGCTCCGAGTTTGAGCATGGCTCCCTCAACCTTGCCCCTGATCTCGATACCTTTCGGGTTGGCTGCTTCGACATCGAGCTTCTTTGCAGCTACTGCTTTGGTAAGCAGATCTGCACCTTTCTCACTGCAGACCTCAACAAAGGTTGCCTTTCCTGCCTTGTCACCGATGACTCCCCAGTTACCACATGCAAGATCTGCCTGTCTGGGAACCTTGTACAAACAGCGACGACAGTTAGTACGGCGGCCGAATCCCTCTTCTTCAAGTTCATCGACTGAAATGCCTTTGTGTCCGCCTTCATACTCGATGATGAACTGGCCCTTGTCGATCATTTCCTTGTGAACAGTATCCGGGTCGACGCCGTACTTTGCCTTGATCATCTTCCTGGCTACACCGGGATTGACTGATCCACCGCAGTTGACACCGATGGTGATGATGTTCTTCATGTCGACATCATTGCGTTTTGCTTCTTCAAGCAGGCCCATGAGGTCGCA
>CAZVAS010000070.1:0-8776 GCA_964625165.1 uncultured Methanospirillum sp.
AGAAATATGGCTCACGCATCGTCTGTCGGGTTGATCCAGGATATTACCAGAATAATTGCATCAGGATGATGAATCCCACAACCTGGATGAAACCCGGTTATTACTATATAAATTCAGCCTTCGCAGAAAATGCATAAACTAATTCATTCACGTTTCACACACTGGTGCACATCGTCACGTACTTATAGTAACCATTTACCCGGACAATTGATACAAAAAAAGTTCGAGAGGACTGTGATCCAATTTGATGGATCTCCGGTATCAGGTTTTCATCAATCATGATCTTGCTCAGGAAACCGGAAAAATTCTTCAGGAAATATCTGCCAAAAAAGAAATTTTTGGTTAATGAGCCGTAAACATGATCGTGTTGCTGTCTGCAGATGAATGCGACTCATCACCGCCATAATGGGCTGCCATTCCAACGGTATATGGATAAGAAACTCCCACTGTGAAGGTAAATTTTCCATCAGATCCGGTCTGCGTTGTTGTCAGCGGATCTTCTCCGGAATACCCACTCTCATCCATGGTAACAGTAGCCCCACTGATCCCTTTTCCATTCTGATCGGTCAGCCTGCCGGTCACAGTCACCGATTCACCTACGGCTGGTGTAGTAGTACTAGCACTGATCGAAAGACGTGAGAGCCCGAAGCTGGAGGATGTACCCGAGGCAACCGGAACAACCGTCTGAATAGGGGAGGTCGAAGGCCTGATGATGGTTGAGGTGGGTTTAACCGGAGTGACAACCGGCTCTGATCCAGACTCATCGCTCTCATTTGTGAACCTGACTGTATTAGAGATCACCTCGGAACCTCCGGATCGTGCTGATACTCTGAAGAGATCGAGAGCAGTTTGAGAAGACGGAACAGCCCAGGCAAAGAGTCCGTTCTCATCAGGTGTTACCTGAGTGATATCAGAAAATTCTGAGTCAGACTTCCCTTTCCCTGCGATGGTAAGCGTTACCCCCTTCTTGCTACCAGTGATAAAACCGATGACCTGGTTGATCTGTTTATCTCCGAGCATAACCGAGAACGGAGAGATAGTAACCCGTACAGAACTAGGAACCGATGGTGAAGTAACCGTGGAAGATGGAGTACGAGTAACTACCGGCTCTATCGTCAGAGTTGACTCGACATCAGTCAGATATGGAGGAGCATTACCCCAGCCATAGGGATTATTCGGGTTTGCATATGCAGTGATCGGATAATCAAAGTCATCATCATCATATGCGATAACCGGAGTTACAAACAGAAGCGATACTATTGCAGATACGATTGTGAAAAGGAGTATTTTTTCACGAAATTTGATCATTGTTCGGAACATCCGTTTTTAATTTGCGGGGAGAGAGAAAAAGTTGCTGATACCCGACATGAACTTAAAGGCGATTCAATTATCAGGACTGGAACCAGGTGTGTCAGATCTACTATTCTCCAATTCGTGAGACTCACCCTCGCTTTCAAGGATGACAGATTAATGACTTACAACAATAACCATTGGGATTGATGACTTAAACCGATATACCATCGGAAAGCATCCCATTAATCAGGCTGCGATGACAATCTATCATATCGAAATCGGTTGTGAAATATCATGATTACCAGTATAATGGCTGATATGATCAGGTACTTTGAGGGTGATGTCAGAAGGATCAATCATGCCCTGAAGGTTCACTCCTTTGCTCACATCATCTCAACAGAGAGCGACCTGGATGAGCAGAAAAAACTGATACTCAGCCTTGCAGCCATACTCCATGATATCGGAATAAAAGAGGCAGAACGAAAGTATAACTCATCGTCAGGAAAACATCAGGAGATTGAAGGACCCCCCATTGCCCGCGATATCATGTCGCAATATCATCTCGACCATGATGTTGTAGAAAGGGTCTGTTTCATCATTGGAAATCATCATTCATACACTGCTATTGATGGCACTGATTTTCAGATTCTCGTTGAAGCTGACTTCCTTGTAAATATTTTTGAAGACAATATGAGTGCAGAATCGGTACAGAATATTCATAAAAAGATCTTCAAAACTGAAGTTGGGACCCGGTTACTCATGGAGATGTACCCCCACGGGGGGGTAACGGCCTGAAGATGCTAAGATAAACCTGATGTTTGCAGATCTACTACAACTGAAATTTCTTTCTGGTGAACCTTACCATCTCAATATACAGACTCTTGAGATTAACACCTGAACTCCTGTCAGAAGGATAAAACCATAAATTTATCCGCCTGGTGAATAAGAATAATCAATTAGGTAATAGTCTCCGTCTTGCCTGGAGCCGATCTCCCTGCCCTTGTACCGGTTGGTGATTATGAGCGATAACTCCGAAGAACAATGGAAGAAGATCATCGGCCTTGGGGCCTCTTCTCATCGAAAGAGTTACTATCCGGAGTTACAGGAGCAGATAGTCGAACTCAGAAGAAAGAACGAAGAACTCCAGGCTATAAATCAGGAGCTTCTTGCAACAGAAGAAGAACTCCATCAAAATTATTCAGAACTTCAGCAACGTGAACGCGAGCTGATGGAGAACCGTGCACGTTTTCAGGAAGTGCTTGAGAACTCAATCGTCGCTTTTTTTAAAAGAAACTTCCAGGCAGATACCTATGAATATGTGAGCCCTGCGATATCTGGGATTACCGGATATTCCCCAGAAGAGACGAAAGAATTCACTGTTGAAGACACATATGCCAGGATTCATCCAGATGATCTTGTCTCAATAAAGAAGAACCTGCAGGACATCCTGCAAAAAGGAGGGGGAAAAGGGATTGATGAATACCGATTCAGGCATAAGGATGGAAGAGAACTATGGATAAAGGAGATCTACTGCATCGTGGTGGACCAGTCAGGAGATCTCCTCTACAGCATCGGTAGCATTCAGGATATCACCGAACATAAAAGTGTCGAACTAATTGCAAAAAAGGCACAGGAGAAACTTGTTTACCTGAACAACGTTACAATCCAGGAGTCCCTAAATGCCAACTATGCCCTTACCGGCTACTTTGAACTGCTCAAGGAGTTGAACACCGATAAGAGCCTTCTCCCATATCTTGATCCTATCCACACGTTGATCAGAAAGACCGGCGACATACTTCAGTATGCCAAATCTTACCAGGACTTGGGTAGTAAAAATCCGGCCTGGCATAACCTTTCGATCGTGATGCTCAACGCCATCTCGCATCTCGATCTCTCCTATCTCTCTCGTGAGATGGAGTTGGATGAACTTGAGTGTTATGCTGATCCACTGCTTGAATATGCTTTTTTTACAATTCTGGAAAACGTAGTCCTCCACAGCAAAAATGCAACACACCTTTCACTGAGATACAGAGAGAATGATGACTCCCTTTCCCTGATAATCGAAGACAACGGAGTAGGGATTCCTGCTGAAGTGAAAGATCTAATCTTTGAGAAGAGTTATGCCCGGGATAGAGGGATGGGTCTCTTTCTGGTACGGGAGATCCTCTCACTAACGGGAATCAGCATCATAGAGAACGGAACCCCGGGGAGTGGGGCCCGGTTCGAGATCAGAATCCCGGCATCGGGGTACCGGTTTGCCAATACTGGCTGATCGGAATACCTTTATTATTCCATCTCCAATGAGGCAATACGGAGGAGAAGATGGCAATCGATCCGATCTGTAAGATGACAGTGGACGAAAAAACTGCGAAGTTCACAAGTGATTACAAGGGAAAGAAGTATTATTTCTGTGCCCCCGGGTGCAAAAAGACATTTGATGCGGACCCTGAAAAATTCGCATCATAATTTTTTCACCGGCTTGAGATTCTAAGCCTTCGAACTTTTCTTCTTCATGTTTAGCAGAGAAGGATTTCACATTCTCTTGGTATCAGACTGGTTGTAAAAAAAGGGATTATATCTTCCAGTAGAAGAGGCTCGCTATCAGAGAGAGAATTCCATATACAATGAAGAAGATGCCCAGCATCATGGTCAGGAGGGCCGTCCCTGTACCTGGGCTAACAAACAGGTAAATACCGATAAGAAAACTGATCACTCCGACAAATCCGGAGAAGATACGGTGTTTTTCCCACTGAATTGAGACTGCGTACGCAATAGTGAGCAGACCGTTGATCACCAGCCACAGAGCAATCAGATATCCGATAGCAACGGTTGCAATATACGGGGAGATGACAGCGAGAAGTCCGATCACGATACTAATCAGACCTGACCCGAACAGGATCATCTTTGAGGGTCCACTCTCTGCAGAGAGTGCAACACCTGCAGTCAAAATTCCCACAAACAGGAAGATGATACCAATAACCAGAACCAAAAAGTCAAAAACCATTCCTGGTGCTGTAACGGCAACGATACCAAACAACAGGGCAACGATGCTCATGAACACTGCTAGGATTCTATCGGTTTCCATGTTGAGGAGAGTAGTGAGCGGGGAGGTATAAATGTTTCTTAATGATACAGGGTCAGACTACGTGCCATAACAGCACGGTTCCTAATTTGCACAATAGACAGACCTGATAAAAGTAAGATACCCGGAGTCCGGGTTTCAAACTTCCTGCATCTTTAAGATCTTCTGAAGAGTTGAGCCCAGTACGAGGAGAAGCAGCCCCTCAATAATCAGTATTCCGGCAATAATCATCCCGGACACAAGGCCCGGAACAAGGGTGGTGAGACCAAACCCAATCGAGAAGATAGGAAGCATTATCTGAGTATTCTTCAATCTTTTTAGAATCGGTGGAACTTCAGTCGGATTAGTAGACTTTGATTTATCCACATTCAGCATAGGGAGAACCTGGTTTCCCAGGAGAATTATGCCCCCTATGATATTCAGGGCACCCAGAAGGGTTCTGATCACATCGGTCAGGATGCCTGGAACGATACATGATACAACTCCCATAGATGCAAACCCGATACCGATCACTGTCAACAGCCATGAGCGTTTGTACTGTCCCAGCGGGGTCTCCCCAATTGACATTATCTGAATAGCGTTGATAACCAGCAGGAGGCCGAGCTGACCATCCGGGGAGAATGGTATCAGTCCGAGATTTACAGGAAAGAGAAGGAGACCGAGGAATATCATCAGGATTCCAACTACAACTACCAGAGCAACCGGAAGTGGTAGAGAAGCTTCCTTAAACACCGGGTACCTCTCACGGAATGGAATTGCACCTGGATTCATGCAGATCCTCCGATGTTTCCTTGTTCTGCTGGATACTTACGGTTGACATTCTGGATACACCAGGAGAGATAGAAGAACCCGATGCCATAGATTATGAGCAGTGCAGATGTCTGTGGATTGGTGACTAGGCCCGGAAGGAGCGTGACAAGCCCCAACACTACTGACATCCCATAGACCAGGCTGCATGCCAGTATGAGCTGGCGGATTGTGCCAGGCTGGTTTATCCACGTCTTTGCCTTCTCTTCTGACACGAACAACTGAAACAGCAGGGCAATCCCTCCGCCAAACAGGAGAAGCCCGATAAGAATCCGGACGATATCAGTAACCAAACCGGGTACAAAACAGGCAAACATGCCAAGGATTGCCGTGCAGATACCCAGGATTACAATCATCCATGAGCGTCTGAGATCACCAAACGGAGTCTTTCCCATGGTTATGATCTGCAGTGATACCAGTACAAGCAGAAGTCCGTACATACTATCTGGTGAGTACGGCAGATCTCCGGTATGTATACTGAAGAGGAGAATACCAAAGAGAAGCATGAATATCCCAAGGACGATCAGGATAACTACCTCAAGAGAGAGATCTGACTCCTCACTAATTTTCAAGGGCATTTTCCAGGTACCATCTATGTCAGGTTAGAATTTTTTCCGTGCAATCTTTTTTCCTTCTTCAGAGAGGTAGCCGTATAGAGCCCCTGCCATCAGAGGAAGCCAGGCCAGTATCTCTTCTCTACTTCTGCCCGTTGACGAACAGTATTTCTCCAAATATACCTCTTCCAGGCCATTCTGGTACATACAGTAGTCCAGATACGTCCGGCTTGCATCGGCTTCAGGAGAGCCACAGGCGACTTCAGCCCAGTCAATGATGATACACGATTTTCCGTCAAAGAGGACATTTCCACCATGGAAATCCCCGTGACAGAGGGCATAATCATCAGGAAAATCCGGGATCATACCAAGAAGACGTTCCTTTTCTGCAGGAGTGAGACCAGGACTTCCGATGATATTTCCTTTCAGAACCTGTTTTATCGGACGAAAGTCAGTTGTAATCGCCTTGTGCATCATGGCCTGAAGGTTTACCACGGTGTCAAGGCATTCCCCGGTCTTTTTTGGGTCTGCAACCATTATATCAAGGAGTGAACTACCCTGAACATGATCCATTAGGAGAACTGTTCTTCCTCCAAAGGACTCGACACCGTGAACCGTGGGTGAGGGAATCCCCAGGTCCCCAACCACTGCCATGGTAAAAGCCTCCTGAAACACCTGCCTCTTCGGTTGTCCCTCACGAAAGACTTTGGCAACGATCCCGTCACGTGCATAAATTACTGCACTCATTCCGCTGCCGATCTGATCCCCATAGCGGTTCCTGAATTCTGAATCATCCCCAATCTCCGCAAAGAGGGAGGTGCTTTGATTATTGTCAGCCATTTTTTCACATCCCCATACCATATGCTTGAAAATTGGCAGTATGGTTTCCCGTTGAATAAATTCTCCCATGCATGCTTAAGTTAATCGATCCGTTCATGCTGAGCAGGAGAATTCATAGAGATATAGTATCCTCAGGTAACCGGGTCTCTGGTCGCCCTACTCTGTACTGAATCCTGTGAATACGGGCGGCAATGCGGCAGATCCAGGGATCAGATACCTGAATCCCACCATCACTCCAGGGGTATACCCCTGCTTCATACCCATTCATCTGCCGCTCTCTGATCTAAAGATCTAATATATTCTATTTATTTATTATTCCAGAGAGAAATCTGGCTTATTTCAAGAGCGGCACCTTCCCGCATCGTTCCGCTTTGGTCCTTTTCTGCCGCAATGCCACCCAACCTGAATGTTAGGATCATCACATTGCCCGATGGTGAAAACCGGGCATATGGACGAAGAGGAACAAAAAATGAAAGGCCCGAGTTAACTGACCATCGGGATATCATTCTCGCGGTTCAGAGTGATGTAGAGATCCACCGTCTCCCCATTACCCGGGTGTTGGTCAACTGGTTCTGAAACAGTTACATAATCGGGGGCACTTACTGTTATCGTTTTATACGGAGTTCCGGTAGTGTACACCGGGACGACAAGGACATTGCCTGATATGGTCCCTTTCACTTCACCGTCAAAGGATACCGTTGCACCTGGAACATTACAGTAAACATCATACCAACCCTGATCACCGCCGATCGGCTTTGGAGCATATGTCGGATGTGGAGTCGGGACCGGACTAATATCTACATAAATATCCATGACCTCTCCTTTTGCCGGGACTTTAGTAAGCGGGCGGGTCACAGACTGATGGAATCCTTCCTGATCATAGGTTGCAGTGTAGGATTTGTACGGGGTCCCGGCGGTGTAGATCGGTACAGAGAGTTCTTCATCTGTGATCACACCTTTGATCTCGTTGTCAAGAGAGATTTCAGTCCCGTCAGCATGGCAGTGAAACACATACCAGCCCCGATCTCCTCCGATGGTATTGGAAGTACTGGCTGATACTGCCCCACAACCACAGGCCATAACCAGAAGTACAATACAGAGTTTCAACAGATTGGAATGCCGTTGCATAACGTATAGAGGAGATTGCTCACAGATAAATCTTCACGCCCCTTCAGACTACAGGATAAATAATCTGGATATCAGCCGATTTGAATCAGATATATTATGGCGAATTGCACAACAGAGTGAGAACATATAAATATCTTAAAATAAGCACCTATGCCTGAATACCTGACATATCTTAAAATCTGAATATTACTCTTTATCAGCCGAAGATCTTCTGACATCGGCGAACCTGGTAATCCTGGTAGAACACCATGAAACGCAGTAGCATCCTGATCCTGATGAACCTGTTCCTTCTCATTGCGGTATGTGGATGCATCATCGGGTTCTGGTTCTTCTCACAGGAGAGTTACAATGCAATAGAACGAAAAACCCTGGATACCTCCCTTGAATATCTGCAAACAGGAATAACAGATCAGGAGCATCAGATCATCACCCTACTCATGGATTATGCCTGTTGGGATGATACATACACGTTTGCAACCGGAAATTACCCACGATACCCTGATGACAACTTCAACAACCTTACGCTTAAAAATCTCAATATTCATCAGATAACTATCCTTGACCGTCAGAACAGACCGATCTACTCTAATGGATTTAATTCTGAAACTCATCTCTCCCCTCAGGATATCCCTCCTGCTACCCTGGAGCTTTTGATCCCGTCACGGGAGAAAGATCCCAGAACTGCCCTGGGAGTTATCAATGGTACTCCGTATCTCTTCTGCAGCGTGATGATCCTTCATTCGAATGCAACTGGGCCACCAGCAGGAACCATCATCTTTGGCAGAGAGATCAACAGGACGTTCTGCGATGCTCTGCAGCGGACAATTCATCATCCGGTTACTGTTACAACAGTCAGGTCTGGATCGATATCCACTGAGCAGAGAGCATACGGATTCCCCATGTTCGTTCCGGCAGTAACTGAAGAGACTTCAGATCTGATTGGAAACTCATTCACAACACTCAGCTCAGATGAACAGTACGTCATCACCTTTAGTATCACACGGACCAAAGATGTCGCCATCGCCGGACGAAGTATCATCGGGGAATCTCTTGTCATACTCACCATCCTTGC
>CAZVAS010000070.1:8876-11670 GCA_964625165.1 uncultured Methanospirillum sp.
GACTGTGTGATATACTCGCAATTCACCAGTGGAACAGACCGGATCATCGCTTCCACAAACCTCCCTCCTGGATACATTCCAGCATCTGATACCGGCGGGAAGATCTCAACATATCTTATTCACCGGGATGCACCCGATGTCTGTCTTCTTCTCCCGCTTGATGAAACGGAATTTAAGGAGACCGACACCCTTGTTAAGACAGGAAATTACCGCGTCTATCACGGATGCAAAGTCTTCCCTACACCCGGAAACCCGGGAACGTTGAGTGTTTATTATCAGGAGAAGTACGAACCGGGAGAACTTGACCCGGTCATTCTCAACCTCATCTCGAATGCAATCGCCATTGAAACAGGTAGAGGAGACTATCAGACTGTTCTCCAGGATTATACCCAAAAGTTAGCCGAAAAGTCGCATGAACTCGCGCTGATAAACATAGATCTGCAGGAGCGGTCGAATCTGGTTGAGAATCTTCTTCAACGCAAGAAAGAACTGATCGTCCAGATCGGCCATGATCTCAGAACACCGCTCACCCCCATCATCGGATTGCTCCCTTATCTCAGAAAGAATGAGAGTAATCCTGAAAAACTTGAAATTTTGGATCGAATCGAACAAGGAGCATTCCGGATCAGAGCGTTGCTCGACAAGATCCTGATTCTGCAGCAGATGGACGCAACCCGGACAGATGAGAAGATAGGAGTCACTGATATTAGATCTTTGACAGAGATGGTGGTTGAACGATACAGAAACGAGATCAAAGAGAAAGAACTCTCTGTCACAACCGTTATTCCAACTCCCCTTTTTGCCAGGATTCCTGATAAAAGCCTTCTTCTTGTGATCGAGGAACTAACCAGAAATGCAGTACGATACAATCGAAAGGGTGGAACGATTCTGTTCTCGGGGTATCAACGGGATGATCTCATCAGAATGTGTGTCAGCGACACAGGTATCGGGCTGAGCGGGACTGAAATTGAGCGGATCTTTGATTACTTTTACAAAACCGATATCTCCAGGCACGAGATTGATACCCATGGCCTGGGCCTCCCCATCGTCAGACATATCCTTGAAAAATACCAGGGAACCATAACCGTGGAGAGTGAAGGGGTGGGAAAAGGATCGCAGGTCTGTTTCTCATTACCTGCTGCGAAGAGTGAGCCCGAACCCGGGAATACGGATCACATTACCAGATAACAGGCCGCTCTCCCGGTGACCTATAGAGGGTATCCCCGGGACCCACATCAGGGAAGGCATCATAAAACTCAGGGATATTGAAGGGTGCCGCATTGGCCCTGAACTTCCCCCAGGGATGTCGTTCAGTTATTGCACTGGCCTTGAGAAACTCAGAAGTCGCAGATCCCTGCATGCTCCTCGCAAAGGAGAGGAAGACCTGTTGTGCAGGGGTGACGGTACCGGAATCTGGTTGCTTATTGCCGTCATCGCTGGTGTCTTCCCATGCATGATACGCAAGCGTGAGCCCGCCAAAGTCTGCTACATCCTCGCCCACAGACAGGTTTCCATTCACAAAAACACCTGGAGCAGCCTCAAATCTGTCAACCTGATCGATGATCAGGGCTTCCTGTTCTGTAAACTTTGTTGCATCAGCAGGCGTCCACCAATCATGGAGGTTGCCATCCTTGTCATACTGACCTCCCTGATCATCAAAACCGTGGGTCATCTCATGCCCAATCACAGTTCCAATACCGCCATAGTTGACCGGATCATCTGCTTCAGGGTCAAAGAACGGGGGCTGGAGCATTGCTGCAGGGAATACGATCTCGTTACGGCCAGGTGAGTAGTACGCATTCACAGTCTGGGGAGACATCATCCATGTGGTCTTATCCACCGGATTTCCTATCTTTTCAAGCCCAAGAGGACCGTGAATAAGCGAGTAATGATTTGTTTCAAGAATGTTTCGGATGTACGAACCAGTCAGATTCAGCTCTGAATAATCCATCCAGACATCGGGATACCCGATCTTCTCATCCATCGCATCGAGCTTTTCAACCGCTGCCTTTCGGGTAGCATTCTCCATCCAGGTGAGGTTCTGTATCCTCTTCCTGAGTTCTGATCGGATTGTATGGGAGATGGTTCTTGCACAGTCACGTGAATCGGCATGGAAATTGTTCTCAACATACCGCTTCCCCACCTCATCAGAGAGCCCTGCATCTACGGTGGCAAGGACCCGTTTCCATCTGGGTTCCGGGGTAGACACTCCATCGAGAATTCGCCCATAAAAGTTAAAGTGCTCATTCTCAAACGGTGTTGAAAGCGAGTCTGACAGTGAATCTACAACCCTAAACCTGAGGAAGGCTTTCCAGTCGCTGATCGGGATCGCCCTCAACATCTGGTCAAGTTTGTGAATCGCTGAAACCTGATGCAGGTTTACCAGGTCTGATCTCCCTGAGCCGTTGATTGATGCAAGGGTATCCCAACTGATATTCGGGTACTGAATGTTAAGATCCTTCCAGGTAAGGATATGAGTTGTGTTCCAGGGATCCTGGTTCTCAACCGTGTTGTTCTGTGAAGAAGCCAACACTTCCTCTATCCTGAACACACTCTCTGAATCCAGAGCCGCTTCAGTCTCACTCTCGTTCATCAGAAGGAAGATATTTCGTATATGCTGTCGGTATTCCTCCCTGATCTTCCTCCCGCCTGAACTGTTGCGAATGTAATACTCCTTGTCAGGCAGACCCAGACCGCCCTGTTCTACCTGCGGGATAATCCTTGTTGAGTTGGTAGGGTCCTGATCTGCATAATAGAGAAAGAACGGAAAGATACCCTCCTGAACAAGCATGAC
>CAZVAS010000071.1:0-3114 GCA_964625165.1 uncultured Methanospirillum sp.
TTGCCCGGTGTTCAACTTCCTTCTGGTTCTTTGTGATCTTCTCAGTTGCGAGCTTGGTCACCAGGTCAAGGCCTGGCTTTACGCTGTCAATTGCCTTGATCTCAAAGACGCCTGCTTCTACTGCCTTCTTCCAGATGTTGTCACCATTGGTGGACCGGACAAAGACTGTGCTCCATCCATCAGGGGTTCCAACTGATCCGGTTGAGATATCAGCCATGTTGGCTACGTAGTCAAGACAGACGTGGCAGCCTGGCTGCTCGTACTTGTGGGTGACCTTCAGGGGGATCTGGGATACTGCACCACGGTTGGTGTATGCCCAGTACTTGCCCTTACCGATATCGGTCTTCTTGAGTGAGTGCAGATCCACATTGCAGTGGTCTTCTACAATCTGCTTCATGCTCTGGTAGGAGAAGTTCTCCATGCAGAAGATACCCATTGCGAGAGCGATCTTGTCAGTGACGTACCGCATCCCGATTGGGTAGAGCTGTGCCTTGCGGAGTGCCTGGATCTGGCAGGGAGTGCCGACGATACCGACCTTATCAAGACCGTATTTCCGGACTGACTCCTTAAGGACTGCCATGTTGGGTGAGATATTGTACCGGGTTCCCCGGGCTGCAAGGATCTCTTCTGGAGAAGTTGCAACCATTGGTTCCGGCTTCCATGGTTCATCGCCAGGTCCTGCGACTATTGCACCGTCGATGATGCCCTCTTCAAGAGCATACACGAACATCTGGGTGACAATCCCGCCATCCTGGGAACCCTTGAGAATCTCACTGCTGGTGCTGCGTGCTGCAACACAGGATTTGTACTTGCCGAGCATATCCATGTTAGTTGCCTCCTGGGTTCATTGCAGCAGTAATTGCGCCGAGAATGTTCTCGTAATCGCCGCATACATCGAAGCTGAAGAAGCTCCGTGGGCATGAGGCATAGCATGCACCACACTTGATGCACATCTCACGGTCAATGTTTGGCTTACCATATTCCATGCTGATTGCAAAGACCGGACATGATGCTGCACAGGTTCCACAACCCATGCACAGGCCCTGGTTGATGACCTTGAGCATAATGTCGCAGCCACATGCCTCACTGTCGGACTCGATCCGTGATCCGTCCTTTGCGAGTGCCATCAGTGGTGCAAGGTATGCAGTTGCCAGCTTCTTCTGTGCATCATTGCCCTTGAGCAGCAGGTATGCCATAACAGCAACGTTCCTGATAACCTCTGGGTTTGGTGCACAGCCTGGGATGTAGACATCTACATCGATCAGTTTTGAGATTGGGACAAATGACTCGTGCTGTGGCTGGTTGAACTGGCCACCGCGGCAGAACCGGGTGATGTTTCCGTATGCTGAACATCCACCGAGTGCAACGACTACGGTTGCTCTCTCACGGGTCTCTTTGATCTCTTCAATAGAGAGTTCATCCTGCAGGCAAACAGATCCCTCAACGAGGGCAACATCCATCTTTGGGATGTGTCTGACATCCACCAGCGTCAGGGTGTATACCAGATCTGCATAATTGTCGAGCAGGGTGAACAGGCCCCCATATGTGTCTGCAATTGAGACACAGCAACCTGTACACCCACTCATGTGCACATGTCCGAGAGTAATTTTGTTAGACACAGGTCTTTCCTCCTTATGTGATTCTTGTTTCACACTCGCCACGGGTTTAGGAGCTGCAACCGGCTGTGGTGGTTTTACCTCTGCCGGCTTCTTCTCCTTCCTCCCGAATATCAGCGATAGTAGTCCCATAATGCTCCTCCAACAACTTCAGCACTAACTGTACTGTTCGTGGAATCGCGCTTGCAACCTCATCCGAGAGTCCGATTTCTAAATCAGGAGCAGTAACACGCTTGGGCTGACATCCAATGATCGTGATGTCTATCTTGTCTTTTAAGCGGTGAAGTGGTTCTGAAAGATCCCATGAATGGGCATCCCGGTATTTGCCTGGAGGCAGATCATATGGAGTTAACAGGGTTATCTCTCCGGGATTTCCACCAAAGTCTGCAATATCAATGATGATTATCTTCTTCACCGGCTCTTCAGACTGGTCAAGCAGAGTGAAGATAAAATGCGGGCCTCCAAGGCCTGCATCAATCACCTTCACAGTTTCAGGTAGCGAGATCTTTTTGAGTTCCTCTACTACTTCCGGACCGAACCCGTCGTCAGCAAAGAGCGGGTTACCGCACCCGCATATCACGATCTCCTGGAATAGCATGCGTGAGACTCTCTCACTGGACGAGTTTCTGGGCGATGATCTTCTTGTTCTCGTCTACGACCAGCATGTGGGTTGCACAGGAGACACAGGGGTCATATGCACGTACAATAACCTCTGCGAGCTGCCATGGCGCTCCGGTGAGTGCCCTGCTGCAGGTCGGGAAGTTCCAGGTGGTTGGCACAAGCAGGTTGTACATCTGGACCTTGCCATCCTTGACCTTTGCCAGGTGGACATCGGTTCCACGGGGTGCTTCGTTGGCGTTCCATCCGAGGCTGCCGTCTCCCTGTGGGATCTCGTCAGCGAGGACAGATCCGTTGCAGTCAAGGGCATCCAGTGCATCGAGAATGGTGTACAGACAGTCTGGGTACTCCATCTCACGTGCAATGTTCTGACCCATGGCTCCCTTGTGGTCGAAGTTCTTGAAGGTGACCATACGGGCACGTGGACCGACTTCGACTGGCTGGCCGTCGTAGAGTGGAATGGAGGTGCAGGCCTGCATCTGTGGCCATGCCTTGGTTCCGATCTTGGAGGTTCCACCGATTGGGTAGTCTGGGTCCTCAAGTGAAACTTCGCACTCGCCCATGTACCAGTCCCAGGGGGTTACATCGGTCCAGCGGTTTGGATCCCACTTGGGGTCAAAGTCCAGGCTGGATGACTGGAATATCGAATCAACAGCCATGTATCCCTGGTTGTGGTATCCGAATTCCTTTGGCAACTCAACGGTGGTCTTCCCGACAGTAACGGTCTCCCTCTTCTCGAAGTTCTTGAAGACAGCAATCATGAAGTCCATCTGGGCGATGGCCATCGGGAGGGCTTCCTTTGCGAGGTCAAAGATCTTCTGCTTTGCCTGTGGGCTGATGTTGTAATACATTCCACCGACACGTGGGTTGCTTGGGTGAA
>CAZVAS010000071.1:3214-11642 GCA_964625165.1 uncultured Methanospirillum sp.
GCTCCGATACCTGCCAGGGTGTGTGCAATCGGGCAGATACCGCAGACACGGGATGAGATCTTTGGTGCCTGGTGCATCGTCTTTCCGATACACAGTTTTTCCAGACCTCTAACCGGGGTTATACTGAGCCAGTCTCCTCGCTCAATAATTCCCTCATCATTGACTTTGAGAACGAGCTTGGAATGCCCCTCATGTCTTGTGGTTGGGGAAATTTCTACTACTTTGGACAAGAGAATCGCCTTTCATTATTGGTTTGTTCGTAGTGCTATACCACTCATCGCGAGAGAGCCCTCAGGAGATCTGAGGGTACGACCGTACCAGTGTACGACAATTGGTAATTTGAGAGTTTCATATATCTATTTTGCCATTTGAACCCCAAATTTCGGGAAAAATCGCGCCAAATTAGTCTGATGGGTAATAATGAAAATTATATTGTGTGTCGAAGGTAGCACGTTTTACATTATAGTATCATTATATTCTTTGTTATTTCAACGGTAAATCTTGGCCCTTAAAATTAATTATTGCAGATTCAGTAAATTCGTAAAAATGAACAAAATTACTGGGTTTTTTCGTCCTTACATTTTTGTTCTGTATTACTCACAGCAATTATCGATCTTTTTTTTTGCATCCTCTGATTCAATTTAGTGGGTACACTAATTCAACAGTTTTAATCAATTTATTTAAAAAAAGAATAAAAAATTTCTGTTTGCGCTTGAAACCGGTAAAGAATCCTTTACATTTTATCAATCGGCTCCCGATTTATGATCCTGATGATCGAATCAACCTGGACTGATCTGCTTATCCTGAACCATGCCCAACTAAATGTGAGATATGGGAAGCAGGCTCACACCGGAACAAGGAAAGATCATTTCGGACATCAATCAGTACCTTGATGACGCCCGTAGTATCGGTCTGCAACAGACACGTCAGGATAGAGATCGACGGAATTTCTACGCCCTATCCATGGTACTTTTTGCTCTTGCAAATCGCCTGATTGATCTTGGAAGAGAGACTGTCTATTTCCGTGGGTACGCAGGACCTGAAGAAGAGATTCGAAATAAAGCAATCTTCAAACGTCTTTCAGATTACAATGTTATTGATCCTGCAACACGTCAGGATCTCATTCTTCTTGTGAATTTCAGGAACCAGTGTTCTCACCATTTTCATGAGATAACAAAAGAGGATCTGAGAGGAGTCATGGACTCACTTCCACGCTATGAGTCCTATGCTCTCCTTATGCGTGAAGAACTCAGCCGGACTAACCTCATAACCCGCAAACAGATGGTTCTTGTTGCAGGGATAGTGCTGCTGGTATGTATCCTTGTAGTTGTCTTCCTGTTTGGATGAGATCAGGTGTTATCCCCGTTGATCTCATCAGATAATTCTGCAATTGTTGCCTGTCGCTCGGCAAATGCATCGTGCTGATGGATACTCTCTTCATTATCCTGGGCAATGGTCACAACAGAGTCACCTGGAAGATCACCGAACTCAGCATGGACACGACGTGCCATCTCTCGAACGCAATCCTCTACAAAACGGGGGTTCTTGTGTGCAGCAAGCACAACATGCCCCTCATCTCCCCTTTTCAGGAGTTCGAAGATTGGGGTGCTCATCGACTGCTTTAATATCTTGATGATCTTATCGAGCGGAACATGACTCTCGTCATCGGTCTCGATCGAGAGGAATCCTCTTCCCCGCTGGTTATGAGTGGCCATCGGGACCTCCTGGAAGAATTTCTCAATGGTTGGAGCCTCAATATTGAGCCCCTCCATAACCTCCCGGGCCCGTTCCTGCATGATGTTCTGGGCACACGGGCATGCAGTCATCCCGGTGACTTCGGCACCTATACTCTTTCGGACAATAGGATCCTTGAAGGTTCGCTTGGCTATTGCACTTGCAAATACCTTGACAACCTCCTGACAGACTGTCCGGGTAACCGGTGTCTCGCCGGCAACCATGAACTCGCTCCGCATGAGGACTTCAGTCCGGTCAGCATACTCATGCTTGTCAAGCAGTTTTCTGGCAACCATGCTGCATAGTTCTTCGATCTCCTTGACTTCTCCTTCAATTGCCTGCTGGAGTACCTCATCGATCACTTCAAAATTCCGTGAAAGATTTGCTCCTTTAAGGCTGCCTGGCAGGTCAACAAAGATATCAAAATTTGATATGAATATGACCGGGCGTTTTCCTGGACGGGATACTTCCACCATCTTCTTGACGTTTTTGACGCCCACCCGGGTGAGGTTGATTCTCACATCCGGGGTGGTGGATTGTACATCGGGGAGTTCCCTGACAAAGGCCCGCTCTGCAGTTTTCGTTATGATCATCGCTCCTTTCTTATTGTGGGGATTGAGCTGGTTCCTACAACTGAGTACTGGAGATACTAATAGGTTGTCTATTGTTTCACATAATCAGAAAAGATGAGATTCCCCGACCGTGCTATCAGACAATTAATGGGTGGGTAAATACCGCCAGGAATTGTTTATCAGCGTTCTCTTTTGATATCTTTTGATAAATCCGCCATTCATCTCTGGAGCAGGGGGTATCATACCTTGGGGGTGCCTTATGTTTATCCCGATACCGGGAGAAATGATAGGTACCATGGTCGATTCATACGAGGCCCTGTTACATAAGGCATACGAGGAGGTGACTGAGCCCTCCGAGGATGGTGAGCGCTGGTCATACCCCGAACCCAGGATTTCAATCGAGGGCAAAACGACCATCCTTGAGAATTTTACCGATATTGTAAGTGCTCTCCGCCGTGACCCTGATCATCTCATGAAATTCTTCCTTGGTGAACTTGGAACATCCGGGAAGATCGATGGTAACAGGGTAATATTCAACGGAAAATTTGAGGAGTCATTGTTCGTCCCGCTCGTCAAGAGTTATGTCGATGATTATGTCATCTGCTCTGAGTGTGGCAAACCTGATACGAAATTATTCAAGGATGATCGTGTTCTGGTTATCAAGTGTGAAGCCTGCGGTAGTCACCGCCCAGTCAGGAAACGCAAAGCAAAGACTGAAATGGCAACCAGCAGCCTTGAACCCGGAAACATTATCGAGGTCAATATCGAGTCTACCTCACGTCGTGGTGACGGTGTTGCCAAGATCGGTAAGTATATTGTGTATGTAAAGGGTGCAAAACCAGGTCAAAAGCTGAAGGTCAGGATAGCAAAAGTATCAGGCTCGATTATATTTACCGAACAGCCATAGGCTGGAAAAAAGTTACTTTTTTGCAGCCGCTACATCTTTTAACAGGTCATTGCATGCAGTTGAAATGCGGGTGCATGCAGCGATAATTGGTGCAACCGGATCTTTTTTGTCGTATGTTGTGACAGTAAGCACCGGGTCAGAGAACTGGAATTCAATGATGTAGTTAGCAACATCAACAGTTGGATCCTTCTGAATCTCGCTGATGAGGGCGTTCATGAACGTATGCCCCTGACCAATCAGGGCAATCTTAACCTTATCTTCACTCAGTTCAAGAACGGTTATATTCATTCCAGATTAGTGTGTCTTCAAAACTCATAAAACTACAGCCATCTCTTCAGACGATAAATTGTTCCCCGTCATAGCCCTGATGAGGGAGATTGAACGGAAGGTAATGGCTCATATGAACGACCCGATAATCCTTTGCCTTAAGTTCACCGGCCAGTGCAACTGACTCTTCATAGTTGAGATGTTTGGCCACTTTTTTGAATGATGAAGGGAAGAGTCCGTCTATGAAGAGGAGATCCACTCCTGTCAGGAGTTCACGGGTCCTGTCAGGGAGATGTTCATTTGTATCAGATGTGTATCCTACCCTTACCTTTCCATCAGAGAAGACAACCCCGCATGTGTAGACATCCGGGTGCGTGACCTCGACCAGAGTGAACTCAAGGCCAAACAGGGTGAACGGGGTATACACAGGGATCTCATGCCTCTCGTGGATCAGGAACCGGAAGATTTCTCCACAGTATTCCATAACCTGCGGGGCTGCATATACGGGAGGGATCCTCTGCACGCGGTAAAACTCCCCGAATCCCATAAAATGATCATAATGCCCGTGTGTCCAGATCACCGCATCGATCTTCGGGGATCCGTTCTGCAGGAGTTGTCTCCTCAGATCCGGTGAGGAGTCAATAAGGATGGTTCTGTCATCGTTCTTGATCAGTATTGATGTCCTGAGCCGTTCGATACCATTCTTTTTTGCATAGGTGCACTGGGCACATTGGCATCCTACATGGGGAGTTCCAACAGCATCACCAGTACCGAGCAGGGTTATCTCCATCGTGGTCCTTACTGGCAGTTTTTGGTCCTGTTGGCATCCCTGCTCTTGATCAGGTTCTGACCTGCAGTTAGATCTTCATCTTTCAAAAGATTCCTGCCATCAATGAGTGCGGTCAGGATGGCTTCACGAACAACCATCTTGAGATCAGCTCCAGAGTATCCGTCAGTGTCACGTGCTACCGCGCTGACGTCACACCCGGATGAGAATCCCTGGAGAAGTCTTCCAAGGATGAGTTGCCTTGTTGCCAGGTCAGGAAGGTCGAAGGGTATTACCTCATCAAATCGGCGCCACGCAGCTTCGTCAAGCAATTGTGGGTGGTTGGTGGCTCCGATCAGGAGCACATTGTTTCTGATAAGACTAATCCTGTCGATATTTTTCAGAAGTGCATTTACTGCACGTTTCATGGCTCCATGGTCGTCGCCGATTCTGCTCTTTGCCAGGAAGTCAAACTCATCGATAAACAGAATGCAGGGAGAGAGAGACCGTGCCACCTCAAATATCCGGTCGATGTTCTTGGAGGTTTCACCGAGGTACTGGGATGTTACCATCGGGAGCCTCACCTCGAGAATTGGCATATGGAAGACCCGTGAGAGAGCAAAAGCAAGAGATGTCTTGCCAGTTCCCGGAGGGCCTATGAAAAGCAGTTTTCCGATATCGAACACCTGATGTGTTCGCAGAAATTCGAGATTTTCCAGGGCCACTTTCAGTTTCAGGATCCGTTGAACCTGGTCAGGGGTGCAGATGATATCATCCAGGGTCTGTTCGACCTCTTCCGGGGCGCTGATGATGATAAGATCAAGACCAGCCCTGAGTTTCTCATCTTCTGCAAGCATCCGGGATATTCTCCGGTCCAGAGAGACCCGGCTATCTTCAAACCTGGGGTTCAGATCCCTGGCTGAAGCATGCGAGGCATCAGAAAGAAGATTGTTTGCTTCAGCATACCAGGCGAGTACCGGGTTCTTTTTTATCCGGTTCTCTCCATTGTGCTTGATAAACCAGCTGAATCCGGTTGGAAGTGTGGTTATTCTGAGCCGGTGTCCGAACTCCTCATACACCGTGAGCGGGTGTTTTTCCAGACGCAGATGTGCGTCCGGAATACCGAGAACCTTCTGTAGTGCGCTCTCCGAGACCACCACGGGTCCCCGTTCCCCTTCCATGCTCTGAACACCATATACCTCACGTGCAATGGGGGTCAGATCGTTGATATCCAGATTCTGATTCTGGTTAAATATCTCGGCCGCCAGAAGCAGTTCGATCAGGTCCAGGATCTCCTCGTCACGGGCCATGTCAATAACTCATATCGTTGGTGCTGATCACAGATGAACGTGTTATTTTTAATCGGTACCTATGCGGTGGTCACAACACACCCGTCACTGGTGACGATCATGGTGTGTTCTGACTGAGATACATACGATCCCGGGATGTCTGCCAGAACCGGGTATGAATGGAGGACACCTTCTCTGACAAGCCTGAGCAGGGCCAGATCAGGTTTTGGCGTTTTTAGATGCCTTCTCGCAAATGGAAGGCCCTTACGTGGTTCAATCTCGCTCAAAATCTTCCGCGATGCTGGCATTCTGACCGGTTTCCATGACTGTTGCGAGAAGATCTCTACACGTCTTTGATCATTGACATACCCAGTGCCTGTTGTTGCAAACGGCTCTATTGCGATTGCCATTCCTTCTTCCAGCACTGCTCCGCCGATTCCTCCGATATTTGGGACATTGGGCCCCATATGGAGTCTGAACTGGTCAAGGCCATGCCCGGTAAGATTCGCAATAGGTCTGAATCCCCGTGATCCAATCTCTGCCGCTACAGCCATTCCAAGTTCACCGATCGCGACTCCTGGTCTTACCCTGGCAATTGCTGCATCACGCGCAGCAACTGATGCTTCCACAAGCAGTTCCTGGTCACCGAGGTCAACTGTTAATGCCGTGTCAGCGATATACCCATCCAGGTGCGCACCCAGGTCCAGTTTTACCATATCGCCTGTGCGAAATGTCCGGTCGTCATCTGGTGAGGGTGTGTCATGTGCTGCAGATTCATTTAGTGAGATATTTACCGGGAATGCAACCCCAAGGCCTGCATCAATGATCAACTGTTCGACCTTAGTAGCGGTCTCTGCGAGTGATGCATCCGGTCTTATCATGTCAGCTCCTTTTTTCAGGATTGTGGATGCTACTTTTCCTGCCTGTATATATCGTTCAAAAACTTCTTCCTTCAAAGAATCAACTCCACCGGGAAATTTGTAAGTCTGTTAAATCCGTTGCTGGTGACTACTCCCATATTTTCTATCCTCACACCTCCAACTCCCCGATAGTAAAGGCCTGGCTCCACAGTCACGACATGGCCATCTTTCAGTTCTTCTCCTGCCGGTGAGAGACTTGGTTTTTCATGTACCTCAAGGCCGATTCCGTGCCCAAGGCTGTGAATAAATCCTTCAGTGTCTGTTTTAAATCCGTGATCATCGAAATAATCCCTGACCTTCTGATAACAGTCTGCCCCACTGACTCCGGCAGATATCAGGCTCTCACCAAGGATCTCAGCCTGACGCACGGCTTCAAATAATTCGCAGACATTCCGGGATGGCTCACCTTTTGAGATCGTTCGCGTCATATCTGCATGATAACCGCTGGATTCACTTCTGGGAAAGAGATCGATCACAATAGGCTGATGGGCCTGAAGTTGTCCTTCTCCTGTGCAATGGGGCATTGCAGTCTCCTCTCCACAGGAGACGATGGTGTCATTAGCAGTACATCCCTGAGCAAGAAGGGTGGAGTGAATGGTATACCTGATCTGCTCTGATGTAAGTGCCTTTTCCCCATGCCAGAGTAATCCGTTTCGTATTGTGGAGCCTCTGATCAGGTTTATTGCCTGCTGCATTGCTTCTTCAGTTGCTTTTTGTACTGCTGATATCTGGTTGATCTCAGTACTGTTTTTCTGGGCTCTGATCTGTGCGATCGCAGAATAGTCATCCAGTATGACAGGTACTTTTTTCTCAAGGGCTCTTGCCAGGGCGAGAGGGAATTGGGGTGGAACAATAACTGCTCCTCCTGCACATCGATCTATCATGGCAGCAGTGATATGGTATGGATCCTTTTCTGTTGCAACAATCTCCTGGTAACCAGCCTGTTGTCTGGTAATACTTTGCGCGACTGATTCACGTTCTGCCCGGTCAGCCTCCATGACTGGCAGGATCATGATGGGTTTCTCCCCTCTTTTTTTTATCACCGGTACCGGGTCATGGGTTACGAAGTGGGTGAGGTACCGCATATCAGGATCATCTGATGAGGCAAATAGACAGTATGCGGAGGCGCCGGACCGGCCAATGAGATCATCGAGGTAGTCCATCCTCTACACATTGCTGATGAGACCACAAGTACTTTTATGATAAAACTGATGTATGAATAATGAACGAGTCTGCTAAAGAGCAGTTCAAATGGAAATTCTGGTACAATGCAGTAATATTGAATGGGGTAATCCTCTTCTTTGCAGTAGGGATCCTGGCTTTTTTTCTCTTCCCTCAGGCATGGAAGATACCGGGATCGGTTGTATCACTTATTATTGCGCTGCTTCTTGCGATAATTTTTAGAAGGCAGTACCTGAAGACAAAAGAGTGGCTGGATAAAAATGCCTGAGTGAGGATGCCATGCTAAAGAAGATCAAGGGTGACATTGAGTTAATCGGCAGACATCTCGAAGTCTTATCCACAGTAGCACAGCATCAGCCGATAGGCATCATCAAATTATCCGAAGTACTGGACGTTCCCCAGCATCGGATACGATACTCACTCAGGGTCATGGAGGGGCTTGGGTATATCCGCGCCTCTCCAACCGGTGCTGTCACGACTGAGAAGGCAGATGAGTTGTTCACCACTCTTGATACAGATATCGAGGAGATAACCGTTTTATTGAACGGGATACGATCACTCATTCAGAGATCCTGAATGAGAAAAACACCACAACATTTATATCAAAATTCATCCTACATTATAGAGCACCTCTGAGCCGCCATAACTCAGTTGGTAGAGTGACTGGCTGTTAACCAGTATGTCACAGGTTCGAGTCCTGTTGGCGGCGTTATTCTTTTTGGGCCTGTAGCTTAGTGGTTAGAGCGCCCGGCTCATAACCGGGCGGTCATGCGTTCGAATCGCATCAGGCC
>CAZVAS010000072.1:0-2535 GCA_964625165.1 uncultured Methanospirillum sp.
TGCCAGTATCCCCCGACCTCCCGACCGAACCCTGAATGAACAGTGTATCCTGTTTAAAATTACGTTCCAGGGATAATTTTCAGGTCGGATCGATCCCGTACCATTGTGGAACTTACCGCACGAATGAGAGGTACCTTAATGACCGAGAGTGCCATAACCAGGATTCCTGTTGAGATCTGATTCTGGTGATTCGATTCAAAACCCACAACTCTACTGAGCGGGGATTATAAGTGCAATGAGCAACAAGTCACCGGTATCCCGATACCATCGCTCTCCTGTTCCTCAAGACTCCAACCACGAAAATGTCAGTACAGTTTCTTGACCTTGGATCGATCACCGGGCTATCAGATGAAGATGCAGCAATCAGGCTGAAGAACGACGGATACAACGAGATAGCAGGCTCAACAAAGAGCAGTATTTTCAGTATCATTGCCGAGGTTGTCAGAGAACCGATGTTCCTGCTCCTTGTCGCCAGCGGACTGCTCTATTTTCTCCTCGGTGACATCACTGAAGGGTTCATGCTACTTGGATTTGTGTTTGTCATCATCGGCATCACGGTATACCAGGAGCAGAAGACCGAAAGAGCACTGGAATCGCTGAAAAATCTCTCCAGCCCCCGTGCTCTGGTTATCAGAAGTGGTGAGCAGAAACGTATTGCAGGAAGGGAGGTTGTGGTCGGTGACCTCCTGATCCTTGCCGAAGGAGACCGTGTTCCTGCTGACGGGATTCTTCTTGCAACAAGTCATATCACAATTGATGAGTCGCTCCTGACCGGAGAATCCGTTCCGGTACGAAAAGTACCTGCTTCCCGTGATTTCTCCGGTGATTCTGCTATACCTGAACCCGGTGGTGATGACCAGCCCTTCGTGTACTCCGGATCCATGGTTGTTCAGGGTCAGGGACTTGTGGAGGTCAGATCTACCGGCAGCCATACCGAGATGGGAAAGATCGGTACTGTTCTGCAGTCGGTGGAACGGAGTGAGACCCGGCTGAAAGGCGAGATCGCATGGATGGTCAGGGTGATCGCCACGGTAGGGATACTGCTTTGCAGCATTATTGTCCTGGTCTACGGGTTTGTTCATGGAAGTTGGATTGAGGGGCTCCTTGCCGGAATTACCCTTGCCATGGCTATCCTTCCAGAGGAGTTTCCCGTCGTTTTGACCGTCTTTCTCGCCCTTGGTGCCTGGAGGTTGTCTAAATACAACGTGCTGACCCGGCAGGTTCCCGCGATTGAAACATTGGGTTCTGCAACCGTTCTCTGTGTGGACAAGACTGGAACTCTTACCAAAAACAGGATGATCGTCCGTTCCTTCTGTTCAGAAGGCCGTATAATCCCGTATGATCCATCAAAGGCCAATGCGGTGGCTGATCCCTGCCATGAACTTGCTGAGTATGCAATTTTAGCGTGTAAGAAAGATCCCTTTGATCCGATGGAAAAAGCCCTGCTTGAACTGGCAGAAGGGGATTTCGGAAAGACTGAACATATCCACACCTATGAGCATGTCGTTGAATATCCCCTTTCTCCGGCACTCCTTGCGATGTCAAACGTATGGCGTTCCTCTGACGGAAGCGACTACATAATTGCGGCAAAAGGGGCACCCGAGGCCGTGGCAGATCTCTGCCATCTGTGTGATGAAGAGGTTGGGAGGCTTGCATCTTACATCGATACACTTGCTGCTGATGGTCTTCGTGTCCTGGGTGTTGCACGGGCATCATTCAAACAGGAAGAACTTCCTTCAGGACAGCATGAGTTTGAGTTCTCATTTCTCGGGCTTATAGGATTCGCTGACCCGGTACGTGAGGAGATAGCAGAAGCAGTGCAGGAGTGCTACTCTGCCGGGATGAGGATCATCATGATCACCGGTGATTATCCCCTGACTGCCATGCATATTGGTAGACAGATCGGTCTTCAAGGGCCTGATACATTCATCACCGGGGCAGAACTGCGGGAGATGAGTGATGAGGAACTCAGATCCCGTATAAACACAACAACGATATTTGCCCGGGCAGTCCCTGAACAGAAACTACAGATCGTCAATGCACTCAAGGCGAACGGCGATGTCGTCGCAATGACCGGTGATGGTGTGAATGACGCTCCTGCCCTTAAATCTGCTGACATCGGCATTGCCATGGGGGGGCGTGGAACTGATGTCGCACGTGAAGCAGCGTCTCTTGTTCTGCTTGACGACAACTTTGCCTCCATCGTCTCTGCAGTCAGACAGGGACGCCGGATCTACGATAACCTGAAGAAAGCAATGGTGTACATCTTCTCGGTCCACATCCCCATCGCAGGTATCTCGATGATTCCGGTGCTTTTCAATACCCCCCTGATCCTCATGCCGGTGCATATCGTGTTTCTTGAACTGGTCATCGATCCAGCCTGTTCCATCGTATTTGAGTCAGAGCCTGAAGAGAAGGATGTGATGAACCGGCCGCCACGACAGGCTGAAGAGCATCTGTTTACCAGGAAGACACTATTTATCAGCATTCTGCAGGGGCTGATTGTACTTCTCATGGTGTACCTCGTCTATCACA
>CAZVAS010000072.1:2635-4255 GCA_964625165.1 uncultured Methanospirillum sp.
GGTGATCTGTCTGGTATCAGAAAAGACCCAACCTTCCGGTTGCCAATTGTTATCTATACACCGGTGATCCATATTCTGCTAGAGCGGGTGATGGATGAACTGTAAATCTCTGATTCTTGTTCTCTTGTGTCTTGTAGCAGGCTGGGGCATGATCATGGTGGTGTCTGCATCAGGCGAGAACTACCAGTGTGTGAACTCATGGGGAAGTGGGGGTTCCAATTTGAGTCAGTTTAAAGATCCTGCCTCCATTGCCGTTGATCAGAACGGCGACATTTACGTGGCAGATACCGGTAACAACCGTGTCCAGAAGTTCAACTCAACCGGGGGATATCTCCTCTCATGGGGCAGTTTCGGCTCGAGCACCGGCCAGTTCAGGAATCTTTCAGGCATAGCAGCAGATCTCTGTGGTGGAGTGTATGTTACAGACACCGGTAACAACCGGATTCAGAAGTTCAGTCCCCAGGGTGATTATCTCCTCTCGTGGGGCTGCGAGGGGTCAAATTCCAGTCAGTTTTCGAGACCATCAGGAATAACTGCAGACGCTGTAGGCACCGTGTACGTCGTAGATACCGGGAATAACCGAATCCAGAAGTTCAATTCAATCGGGCAGTTCATCACCACATGGGGGTTACAGGGATCATACAACCGTGAGTTCAACTCTCCTGTAGGAGTTGCTGTTCATCATAGCGGCAATGTCTACGTTGCCGACCGGTACAACTCCCGTATCCAGAAGTTCAATACATCCGGTTCCTTCCTGGGTTCATGGAACGGGTCAGAGACGAGTATGGTAAATCCACAGGGCGTTGCGGTTGATACAGCCGGAGATGTCTATGTCACTGATACTGATCTGAATGCGGTAAGGGTGTTCACCTCAAATGGAACACAGACAACCTCATGGGGTGGGTATGGGACAGAAATCGGGAGATTCAACAATCCCGAAGGATTGATCGTTAATGCAAGCGGGTCGGTGTATGTCTGTGACACTTTTAACAACCGCATCCAGGTCTTCAGTCTGGGCCAGAATAATTCAACCCCGATCACCATCCCTGCAATTATGACAATTCACCCGGCATTCGGCCATAGTACCGGCCCGCTCCCGATCACCATATCTGGCAAGAATCTTGGATCAGGTACGGTAACCCTGTGGAAAGGAGATAAGACGCTGAAAGGGAACTGGACCGAAGGGAAGACGAACACCAGTTCAACTATGTATGTTACTCTGCCACTCAAGGGTGCATCCACCGGAGTATACAACATGAGTATAAAGATCCAGAACGGCTCTTCGGTCACGAAGTATGATGCATTCACCGTGCTTTCAGGATCAACCGTTCCCATACCGCGGGATCTCTACCTTATATGATGATAATAGCACAACTGTTTGAGAGCATTCCAAACTTTAAGATCCAATTCTGTAACTCGCGGAAGAATGGCCCCAGTAAATTCATCCCATTCAAAAAGGATTTTTTTGCACTATAGTATCCTTCACATTTTGTAATGGGAAGCCTCATCTCCTTTCCACCTGAAAGGATGACACATGACTATCAGGTTCCTTATCGTAACCATACTACTTCTGATCATCCCGGGACTTGCAGCAGCCACTTCGACGATAATTCCTGCAGG
>CAZVAS010000072.1:4355-7237 GCA_964625165.1 uncultured Methanospirillum sp.
AGTGACGGACTCCTCGATCTTCTCATCGCCACCCCCGGAGGCGGTACTCTTACTGCTATAGAGACGAGAAACGGAGGTAGTGTCTCTCTCACGAGGATTACTCCCCAGGGTTCCCCTCAGACATACCCTTCAATCCAGACCGGTGGATGGGATACCGGTGCATCAGGCGGGAATAATTATCTCTATGCGGCCGGTATGTACACAGTTCAGCCCAAACTTGCATTCAACCGTGCTGATGAGAATCTCAAGTCTTCCTCTCTGGGTTACAACATCAGGGGTGCATCGGTTACCCTGGGATCAGATCGAACTACAATAGGTACCCGTGATGACCAGGTCATAAGGGGCCACTCCTTCTCTGTTACTATCTCGGGAACTCCGGGGGTACCGGTGTACTTTTGGGTTGATGCAGGATCGAGAAGTGGGAGTCCTGGAGATCAGCCTCCGATGATCCTCTTTGCTCAGGAGGGCGTAAGTCAGGACTCTCCGGATGGTCCGTAGATTATTGGGTCATATCGTCCGAGATCGTCAGGTGAAAGAAGTATCAGGGATCTGGTTCCTCATGAACCATACAATGGGGTCAAATACTATGGCATGATCGTGCCGGACAGGAACGGGAAGCGGACTCTTGAACTGAGAACCACTGATCAGACAGATGACGCCAGGTACACACTCAAGGTTGAGAGCCCGTCTGGCGGATCATCTGTTCATACCGACGAGATCCCGATCACCGTGCAGAAGGGTTCGGTCAGTGTTGCGACAGGCAAAGATTCGTATGCCATCGGCGAGGAGGTCAGACTCTCAGGCCACAACTCGGAGTCCTGCGATACATATCTCTTCATTACAGGCCCGAACCTGCCCTCTGCAGGAGGACGGCTTGACCGGCCACGACAGGCTGTCACAACCGGAGATCCATCGTCGTTTACGTCCGCATCCGGAGACTGTGAGACATGGGACTATCGACTGTACACAGGTGAACTCGGGCTTGATGCGGGAACATACACCATTTATGCAGTTCCTGCCCCGGTAAGCCGGAATAATCTGGGCTCAGTTCCGTATCAGACGATATCCCTCACCCTCCGCAGACCCTATGTGACCCTCAAACCCCAGGAGACAGAGGTTGCGAAAGGAGATTCCATTACTCTCACAGGCATGAGTTCCGGCATAGGCCGGGGATCAGTTGCGGTCTGGATCTTTGGCAGAAATTACTTCAGATACGACCAGGCCTCTGTTGAACGTGACGGCTACTTTGAGTATGAGATCCCTGGATCACAGACCGGGGACATGGTTGCCGGTCAGTATGTGGTGATCATCCAGCACCCGATGACAAATGGTGAGTTTGATATCTGGCCTGACGGCCAGAGACAACTTGTCCTTGGCAGGTACCCGTATTCAGGCTCTCCGATCTTCAGGGTTGGTGGCCCGGGTGCTCTCATGGGTTCTGATGCGGCAAACGCCCTTATCAGTGCCTTGAACAGTGCATACATCGATGATACCTATACCAGATGGGATATCAGGGTCATGAGCCCGAAGATCACCCTTGACACATCCTCACTCAGACAGGAGTCAGACGGCCCGGTTGTGATAAGGGGCACCACCAACCTTGGTGCAGGCAAACGGCTCCTCATCGAGGTGAGTGATAACCGGTTTGCTCCGACCAGGAAAGATCTCCGTGAGGACTCATACGGGTTCTCCGGAACTGCCGAGATCCAGAATGGAGAGGGAGAGCGGCAGTTCTCTCTGACGATTCCGAAGGGCAGGCTTGTTCCCGGAGAGTACCGGGTTCTCGTGCAGGCTGTTGAGTCAGAAGCAACCACATCAGGCCTACTGACGGTGACGCAGCCACTTCTGGAGCCGACCTTCGTGCCAACGATCAGGCCTGAACAACCACCGGTATCTCCGGTAAATGGGTCTGCAAACCTTTCAAACGCATCAGTGAATCAGACAATAAATCAGACAGTACCTGTTGAGGTGACAGTCCTCCCGACCACTGCAGAGACAGTTCAGTCTATGATCCCGACTGCAACCCCGGTACCTCTCCAGTCAGATGACCGTATGGTCTCTCTCTTAACCGGGATGGGGGTAGGTCTCCTGATTGCCGGCTTCATCGGTCTGTTGGTTTACCTGTTCAGGAGAAAAAGCGATGATGAACCTGAAGAAGAGAGTCAGGATTCAGATGATGAAGAAGCCGTGAACAAAGAGTCTGTTTACGAGATGAGCGAAGAAGAAGAGACCTAAATCCTGTCATTTCTTCTTATCTTATCCCTTTTGTGCTCCGGACCGATTATGATCCTGATATCCTATGAGATCAGACTGTCGTGTCAGAACTCACCAAGGGTTGTCTGTCTTTTTCTCCCAAGATTGTGAAAGAGAGTACCTGCTTCTTCGAACCGTCTTAATGGCAGCGTGAAGGTATCTGACAGGTAATCTTTTACCTGCTTCTCATCCTCGAACTCAGTTGGTTTCTGCTTCATCGCGTTTCGCACGTTCTCACGCACGTTGAAAACTCCGAGAGGAACATATCCGGACGAAGCTTCACGGAGGATAATTGCACCTGCCTGCTTCTGCTGCTCAGCGAGTGCTTCAAGGACCGCCATCTTACAGGAGTAATAGCATCCGCCAAGGTGCGAGTACTGGGTCTTTGGTTTATGCAATTCGTGATCTGAAAAGACGAGTTCCTCATTTCCAAGCACCCTGACAAATGCCTCCGTCCATTCGTACTGCCATGGAGTCGGCATGAGAATGACAGCATAGCGGTTGTTGAGGCTGCTGAACTCGTGCACCTTCCAGGAATCAATGGCAGAACACTTCTTCACCTCTTTGAGCAGGTGGTTTCCAATGATGGTGTCGCAGGCCGTAATCGACCACCGGGTGGGCACAAGGCG
>CAZVAS010000072.1:7337-11617 GCA_964625165.1 uncultured Methanospirillum sp.
GTTGCCTTTACCTGGTGCATCCCCCTGACCAGGCTGAGCCTGTACCTGATGATCTCATCCTGTTGGATATTTCCCGGAATCCACTCTTCGGGTCGGTCCATGACCGATGTATCTCCGTGCATCGGTGCAATCATCGGTCCTGCATAGACCTTGGGATAATTCGACGAACCGATAAAGACAGAGGGTGGAGAACTTCCTGCAAGGTCTGTACCTACCGGTACAGACTTCATATGCACCGTTGCAGCGGTGAGGGTTCTCAGGTATTCGCCTTTACCGATTGGCATGAGTGGGGCAGGGTATGAAAACCAGGTAAACAGAGTGGATTTTTCTCATCTTAATATCTTGTCCCTTACTGTCAGGGTTACAATTAGTTCCTTGTTTTAAGCCCGAAAATATGAGATCCTTCAATATATTTTGCGATTAAGTGGTGAAGAGAACCACAATATATAATGAGTACGTATATATCATCTGTCATGCTCACGATTGACACCATTGATACCGCAATAAAAAAACTCCCTTCTCATCTGCAGGAGCAGGCAATCTCATATATCACATCATTGGTTGATCAGTCCGAGAAAAATCCCGGAAAAATGCAGTTCAAGTGGGCTGGGTGTGCCGCTGATCTAAAAAAACAGTATACATCTTCAGAACTTCAGAAAAAAATCCTAGACTGGTGGATCTGAGTTGTACCTCCTTGATACGAATATCCTTCTTGAGATCATTCTTGGCCAGGAGCAGCAGCATGTTGCTGAAGAAGTCCTGAACCGCGATGATCTTCAGTTTTACATCAGTGATTTCTCTCTTTATTCAATCGGGATATTACTTGCCAGGCTGAAAATGTATACGTCTCTTACAAATATTCTTGCTGATATCAAAGAGCGTAACATATTCGTCCTCAGACTTCAGCCTGATGAACTCACCGAAGTCTCACGCCATTGCTCTGTAATGAACCTCGATTTCGATGATTGATACCAGTATACTCTTGCGGAGAAACATCATCTGAAAATTGTAAGTTTTGATCGATATTCTGACAGAACGCCTCTCGGAAGGATTAATCCTGTTGATTTACTCTCTCCTTGAATATTCTATAACTAAACCCCTTCTCATTCTGACTCGATCCTCATATCCCTGTTCACACTAATACAAGAGTATGGGCCGGCAGATCATCATCACAGGAGTTGTTGTCATTCTCCTGATTATCGTAGCCCTCTCAATTATCTGGCTCATAAATGATGACTGTACTCATCGAACCGGATTGACATATCCTGATACTACTGATCTGATACAACTGATCTACATCCCCGGAGAGATCCCCAATGAGATCAACAAGAGTATCGCTGATACCACCCGTGAACTTGATGATATCGTTGCTATGCCGGATCCCTCACGTACCTTCACGAACACCGATGTCAGGCTTGATGAAATCCTTGCCGACTTTGACGAAAAAACTCTAAAATATTCCCTTATCGCTGAAATATCTAATGATCCGGTGGTAAAAACCGAGGCTGAACAGGCATCGTACCGCCGTGATGAATTTCTGAACTCTGTATACCTGCGTAAGGATATCGCCAATGCCCTTGCCCTGGTATCACCGGATCAGGGTATTGATAGAGAACTGCATAACAGGCTGACAGATGATTTCAGCCTTGCCCTTATTCAGGAAGATGTGAAAGATGAGATGACCATTCTCAGCGAGAATCTCTCTGCACGAGGATCGGTCTACCTTGCGAATCAGCACGATGGCAATGCATCGCTGAATCTTCCCCTAATCCCTGAGATCGTCAGCCTGAGAGAGCAGATAACAGCCCTGCTCGGGTATAATTCCTTTGCAGACTACCAGATTGCTCATTCAGGTGTACCTCTAGACAGAAACAGTCTCATCTCTTATCTCAGCAACGCATCAGGTCCCTTAAGCAGGGCATCACATGATGAGGCAGCTGAACTTTTGCGTGAGAAACAGAAGAAAGAGCCAGAAGCTTCCTGGGTCTATGATTATGAAATTTCATCACTCCGTTCTGGAATATCCTCACAGGTGAACAATACCAATCGAATATCAGCATTTTTTCCTGCCGAGACGGTGATTGCTCGACTCAATGATCTAGTATCAGAATTGTTTGGAATAGATATCTCACCGGTCCCCTTCTCGGAATATCCCGGTATACATCTCTTTAGAATCTCGCGTCCTGGCTCTTCTGATACACAGGCCTGGTTTTACCTCTGGATTCGTCAGGATAACAGCATTGGGAGTACATCAGGAAAGACGTTCTATCTTCGTGCCGGTCACGAATCTAATGGTAGATGGATCCCTCCTGTATCGGCCCTCATCGTATCTGTTCCTACAACCCAGAGCAGAGATATAACCCTTTCACCTGTTGATCTCCAGGTGCTGTTTCATGAGTACGGCCACCTTCTCAGACACAGCCTTGCCACCGGGAGGTATGCTACTCTCTCAAGTGGTGCCCGGGATCCCGGTGGGTACAGCGAGGTCTACTCGCTCTTCCTCGAGCAGTTTCTCTGGACTCCCGAAGTCCTTGATCGCCTCTCTGGAGAAAAACAGTCCGGAGATACACTTCCTCATTCCCTGAGGGATCAGATCATTGCAGGTCACGGGGAAGAGGCTGGCTGGGGTTCCGGGTACATCCAGGTCTATCCGTACTTCCTCTCACTCCTGGATCTCGAGCTCCATTCAGGGAACAAAACCCCGGATTTTATCAGTCTGTATGATTTGTTATACCAAAACCTGACCGGGTATCGGGCCGGTTCAGGCCCATCGTCTCTGCTCCTGAACCCGGCATTCTTCATATCAGACAACGCCGGGATATACTGGCATTATGTGCTTGATGATACCTGTGCAAAAGAGATCTTTACCAGATTTCAGAGAGATGGAGTACTCAATCAGAGTACTGGAATTGCCTGCAGACAGCAACTCTTTGAACCTGCCGGGTCGGTGAACACATCCATTCTCATCAGGAATTTTCTCAACCGGTCAGATGATCCTGGTATCTGTCCTGGGATCATCTGATAGTTTCCACAATCTCTGTAGGAACGATCTGGTCAAAGAGTGTGTGTATGACTGCATGAGCCTCATCTAACCAGGAAAGGATCTCCTCAGGATCTTTAAAGCGATGAGACTCTCCTGTTTCAACAACAAAGGTCAGAGTCCAGGATGACTGTTCTCCTCCTTCAAAGCGTGAGTAGACATGAGCCTGATATAGTGGATTCAGGTCAGTTGGGATCAACTCTGATTCGGTATCAGATACCCGGTTTAAATGAAAGATATCCTTATTTAAACCGCTCTTAACCTGAGAAAAGTCCTCATTGTTCAGAAGTAACCGATCCCGGTATGTGAGACTGCATCCTGTTACTTCACCGGGGTTTGGGAGAGCCATAATCTGATTAGATATTCGCTCCCTGATCGCTCTCCATCCCGGATATGGTGCGGGAAATCTGAAAGAGATATGTTCTCTGTTTATTTTAAGAGAGCAGCAGACCTCCTCTACCGGCGACCTGGAAAAGTTATGGGGAAGGGGTGGTTCCGCTGCCATACTTTCCCTGTAAATACCAGTCAGTTCTTGTCAGCAGCGTTGTAGGCATCAACGATGCTGTAGACGAGGACAATTATGTAGAATGGTATCCCGATAAGGATGGTAGAGAGCAGTGCAAAGATAATGGCCGCAATGAAGAGCACGATTGCTTTTGTCAGTTGTCCTGTGTAGAACTGGCCGAGTCCCGGGATAAAGAATGAGAGTATTGCTGCAACAAGTGGTGATGCCATCTGATATCCTCCTCTTACTCAGTTCCTTGCTCCGGTGATAAATAGATGTTGAAACAAGACAGGTTGCTGATGTTTATATCAGGCTCAAATCATCAAAGGTCTCTGTCCGGTTTGTGTCTAAAACCATTCAGGGGAATGCTGAGCTCAAATCTTGCTCCATTCCCTTCTTCACCTGTCTCTCTGATTGTGATCCCTGTAATTGACAAGATCTCCGAGGTCAGAAAAAGACCTAGCCCTGTGTTTTTTCCAAAACCGCGTTTAAAAATAAGGTCCTTCTCATTTTTGACTACACCTGTTCCATTATCCTCAAAGACCAGAACTCCTTTCTCTGGTGTCTCCATAAAAAATACTGTAATGTGGGTTACATGCCCTCCATGGCGAAGAGCATTTTCCATCAAATTATAACAGACTTTAGAGAACATCTGGTCAACGAATATCTCAAGATCTCCAGTTCTGACTTCAATGTTGATGTCTGTAAAGATCTTGTTTCTTCGCTCCTTCTCAA
>CAZVAS010000073.1:0-1180 GCA_964625165.1 uncultured Methanospirillum sp.
CTCCTGCCCGCAATCATCGGGATCATCGAAGAGGCATCCCTTCCCATAACATCGGTCACAATCAGATCTCCGTCCCTGGAAGATGTATTCATCGAACTGACCGGGAGGAACCTTGGTGCACCTGAATCAGGGGCCGGGATGAGTCCATCAGGGAGGCACAGATCATGATCAGGGGTGCGTATGCCATATTTGAGCGTGACATCAGGAAGTTCCTGAGGTCACCATTCTTCATCTTCATGACCCTCATCTTTCCCCTGGTGTATCTCGTGATATTTGGAAATGCAATGGGGGGAACCATTGTTCATATCCCCATCGGTGTCACCCAGGATGAACTCTTCAAAAACGAGACCCCCATCTTTGCACAAACAGTTGATGCCCTCGCTGAAACTCATGAGCAGAATAAACCTGCACTCTTTCAGGTGACCAGATATATTGATGAGCAGACCGCAAAAGAAGCACTTGCGACCGGGCAGATCTTGGCTGTCCTTGTCCTTCCGTCTGCAGTGGCACCCAAAAACCCGGTCAGATTGTACCTCGACAGTTCTGAATACATGATACCGGCTCTTGTACAGTCAGGCATCACCGGGGTACTGATGCAGACCGGTCTTCACAACCAGATCCTGATCGAGAACCTCTATGGGAAGATCGAGTACATCCAGTTCTTCGGGGTCGGCGTGATCGTCATGGCTATCTTCATGACAACGATGATGGGTGGAGGAAATGCCCTCATACGTGACCGTGAGATGGGAATCATCGAGGGGTACCTGGTTACCCCGGTCAGGCGATCAAGTATTGTGCTCGGCATGATCGCAAGCGGAACTGTCAAAGCCTTCATTGCCGGAGTCTTCGTTCTCCTCATTGACATCTTCGTTGCCGGCGTCCCGGTCAGAAGTTCTGCAGAGATCATGATGGTTCTTGTGGTCATCTTCATCATCTGCCTCGGCATCAACAGCCTGGTCATCTCATTTGCTTCGAGGTTCTCAAACCAGTCAGCTTACAGTTCGGTGGTAGCATTCCTGAACCTGCTTCTCTTCATGACCAGCGGAGCATTCTACCCGGTCATCGGGATGCCTGACTGGCTCAGATGGATCACGGTCATAAACCCTGAAGCATATGCGGTCCATGCCCTTCGCAGTCTCATCCTCCGGGGTCAGGGGCTTGAGGTGATGGGATTTGATCT
>CAZVAS010000073.1:1280-7940 GCA_964625165.1 uncultured Methanospirillum sp.
AACGCAGGATCCTGTTCTGAAAGGACTTTGAGCAGCGCCTTGCTCTCATCATCCTTCCCTACAGATTTCAGTGCCCAGGCTTTTCCAAGCCCTGACCTGACATCACCGGAGTCACGGGATATTAGTTCTTCAAACAGGTCAAGAGATGCCTGAGGATCATCATCTATCATGATGAACGCCTTCTGTCTGATAAAGGCCGTGTTAGAAGGGTCGCATTCAATCGCCTTATCAATCCAGGCAGCTGCATCAGAAACCTTCTTTTCAAGTTTGTACAGTGATGCAAGTCCTGAAAGGGCATAACTGTGAGATGGATTAATCTCCAGAACCTTTAGGAGGTCAGCCTCTGATATCGGTTTTTTCTCCTCGTGATTATCTAGGGATAGGAACGCCCGGTAGTAGGTCGAAGCAAGATAATCCGGATCGGCACCGGCCACACTCCCCTGATGTTGATACCCGTCACATTCCCTGACAAGCGGGCAGAGCATCGCATACATCTGCGACGAGAGAAGGGTTGTCTCAACAATCCGGGAGAAGACCTCCCGAGCCTTGGAGTACACTCCTGCCTGGTACAGTGAATCACCATACACAATCTGCAGGTCAGGATGGTCGGATATGATACCAAGTGACAGTTCAGCCTCCCTTATCGCATCGGTGAACCTGCTAGCCACATAATAAGTTTGTGCAAGAGTCAGGTGCCCAATCTCGTAGTCTGGTCTTATTATCACAGCATGTTCAAGCAGGGAAAGCCCCTCTTCGTTCTCTCCTGAAGCAACCAGAAGGGAGCCGAGATTATGCATTGCCCGGTAATTTTCAGGATCATGGGTGAGAGATCTGCGGTATGACTCCTCTGCCTCATCGTTCTTCTGAACCTTTGAGTAACTGAGACCACGGAACATCCAGGCCTCTGCATTCTGGGGAAAGAGTTCAACAAGCCGGTCTGATTCAGTAACCGCTTTCTCTCTCAGCCATCCGTCTGATGAACACCTGAAGAATTCAATGTTGGCTTGTTCATTGGATGGGTCGATCTTCAGGACTGACTCGTAAAGTTTGGCAGCACGTTCAGGATGCCCCATTCGGCTCTGTTTCTCTGCATCCTGCATCCGTCGTCTGATTATTTTCTCCTTATTCATGTGCAGCCTCAGTGTGATCCGAAGACGGTACAGAGTACCGGACAGGGGATATTCAGTACATAACGATCCCAAAAAGACAAATGGATTGCGAAAGGGTGATCAAAACTGGGTAAGCAGTCTAAAAGTGTCGTGGAGCTCAGAAAAAAGAAGGTGTAATATTCTATGAGAATGGGTGATATCCTGTGGATATCTGCATGTTGGGGTTTTACTTAACTGGATGGATGTACGGGTCTGTCTCTTCTGAATTCTATTATCAACTCCAGAAGGTTCTCATTGCGGATATCAGGGTATGGAGGTCCGCATTTCATTGAACCGTCATATACAAACGGGCACTGCCGATTGTACATGTACTAATCAGGAGGAGAGTTACATACGCTTTCTTCTCTTCGGAAGAGATTCAGGTATTTAGTGGGGAGATGTATAGGAGAAAGAGAATCAGGGGATACCTGGCATTATACTAACAGAAATATCAGGATACATGCCCCTGACATCCGGTAATGTTTATAGGTGTATTGAAGTAGTTGTACAAATCATCAATTGAGATGCCTTTTATCGTCTGGGATGATCTCTATTATATCGGCATTCCCGCCATCGATGAGCAGCATAAACAGATCGTCTCGATAGCAAACAGGATGCTTGAGGCACTGATACAGCAGAAAGCAACACGGGAAGTACCATTTATTCTCAAGGAGATGATTTCATATGCTGACACCCATTTCAAGACAGAAGAGGAGTATATGGAAAAAGCAGGATTCCCTGGGATTGAAGATCATAAAGAAATGCATCAGGAGTTCAGGGAGAAGGTTGTCAGGTTTCAGCAGAAACTCGATGCTAACGATCCATCTCTTACCGCAGAACTGACAATCTTCCTCACCACCTGGGTTACCGAGCACTTCTCAGTGATCGATCATCAGTACGTTCCCGCCCTGAAGGCAGCAGGCCTGATCACCTGACTGAAGATACACAAATACGGATAAGGAAAAAATCGATCAGGATCTCTGAAGGATTCATCTTGGAATATAGATGACCGTACTTGAATTGATCTGCATATCCCCACCCGGTCAAAATACCTGAATGTAATGACCTGGTCCTGGCTAACAACTGATAAAAGTCCGGGTGACTGAAGCGTGGTCACCCAGTCTTGACCTGATCCGCCATGCCTCTGATCCTGACTGTGCTGAACAGAACCATAATATCCTGCTCGGACCGGTCACTCTTCCTGATGTTGTGACAAAAAACAAAGAACCCTCATGCTATCCTGCCACTGGCAGTTGCTCACCTCAAGGGTTACTGTGTGTATCATCCAATACTGTTCTTTACATGTACCGGATTCTGTTCATGTGAGACGGATCCGTCTCCAAAGTCCAGTTCCATCCTGCTGGAGAGCCGGATGAGAGATTAGTGTTCGAGCCGATAACCCGAGCATACAGCAAAAAACAGTCCATGCTCCCAGATTGAAAATATTCCCCAATTGAGCACCTCTACTAGAAAGGTGATTTTAAAATTGAATTATGGGGACTATAACCAGGACTTCAGGTATGTCTTCATGAGCATCCAACAATACGGGGATAATTATTTACCCGTAACATGGTTACCATAAAGGAGATAGAGATGGAGTTGAAAGGGAGCCAGACCGAAAAGAATCTTCTCGCTTCGTTTGCCGGGGAATCACAAGCACGAACCCGATACACCTTCTTCGCAAGTGTGGCCAAGAAGGAAGGGTATGAACAGATATCTTCACTCTTCATGGAGACTGCTGAGAATGAGAAAGAGCATGCAAAACTCTTCTTCAAAGCACTGCCAGGTGGAGAGGCGGAGATCACTGCGTCATATCCGTCCGGGAAGATCGGGACAACTGCAGAGAACCTGAAAGCTGCAGCAGACGGAGAGCAGCATGAATGGGGTACCCTGTATCCCGAAGCAGCCGAGACTGCGGAGAAGGAAGGGTTTGCTCATATCGCCCATTTGTTCAGGGAGATCGCAAAGGTTGAAGCAGATCACGAGAGACGGTACCGCAGACTTCTTTCAAGTGTGGAGAATTGTACAGTCTTCAGCAGGAAGGAGGAGGTTAGGTGGAAATGCCGGAACTGTGGATATGTGCACAGTGATACCAACGCACCACAGATCTGTCCTGTCTGCTCTCACCCAATCAGTTACTTCGAACTCTGGTGCGAGAACTACTGACCAGATCTCTCTTTTTCCGTGCCCTGAACCAGTCTGTAAGTATGAGAAGGAACAGTTATCTCAAACCTCACCCCAGATCCCGGGACCCCGTTTTCACATATCGCTATCTGTGTAATCGAGAGGATCTCCTGGATCAGGAACATACCAAACCCGGTGTGCCTTCCGAAACCTTTTGTAAATACAGCCTCTTTTTCCCCGGGATTAATACCAACCCCGTCGTCCTTGTAGATGAGGAGCAGAACCCCATCATGGCACTCTGCTGAGAGGGTGATGGTTGTAACCTTACCACCATGCCTGATTGAATTGTCAATGAGGTTGTAAAAGACCCGTTCCAGAAGGGGATCAGAGAGGATCTCATACCTGATATCAGATGCAGTAAACCTGATCCCCTGCATCGTAAACGATGTTGCTGCCTTCAGGAAAACTGTACCAGGATTCTGCCAGGAAGGCTGGTGAATACCGAGATCTTCATACTCTCCTGATGATTCGGTGTGCTGCTGCATCAGTTTCAGGGTCCGGTTCATCCGGTTAAAGTACTCAGGCACATCTGATTCTGCAGGATCATGCTGGAGAAGGTAGACATAAAGTTTTAGGGCAGATATCTGATTCAGAATATCATGCCTCGAGATTCCAGAGAGAAGATGCAGTTTCTGATTCATACTGATGAGCATCTCCTCGGCATGTTTCTTTTCAGTGATATTGTGAAAATTAAGAACCCTGCCCTTCACCTCTCCATGTATCTGGTAGGGAGTGATGGAGAGATCGTAACTATTTCCTGAACGGGACGTGAGTTCGGTTGTGATTACACCGCCATCTCCAGTGGGTGTCTGAAAGAGAGAATCTTCGAAAGAATCAGGTTCAACCAGGTGATAGTGGATCAGACGGATGATGTCGAGATCTACCTCTTTCGTCTCATCCGGGGACCGTATATCAAGCATCTCTCTCGCAGTCCGGTTGTATCCCTTGACCTTTCCGGTAAGGTCGATGACCACAATGCCATCAGCGGTAGAATCTATGGTTGCCTGGGTGAATGCATTGATCTCGGTCAGTTCGGCTGTCCGCTCCTGAACCATGCTCTCCAGATGCTCCTGGTACCTGATCAGGCTCTCTTCATTTGCCCTCTTTCGATCGATCTGAATGATAGTAAATCCAAGGAGAAAAAGCCCAAAAAAGATAATGATACCGGTATCACTCTGATCAAAAAGACCATTGGGGTGATTCCCAATATGAGGAAACAGGGTGAGCACTGAGACGGTAATTCCTGCAAATAGCAGGGCCAATATGAATATCTCCAGAACCGGTGGGAAGTTTATGATCTTCCTTCTGCGAAACTCATAGAAGATGCACCCGAAGATGGCCGCGATGATAGCGATGATGAGATCTGGGTTGTAACTCATCCCACCTTCAAACAGAATTCTGTACACTATGAGGAAACCGGTGATGATGCCTGCAGAGATCGGCCCACCCACATATCCGGCAAGGGGAATCAGAACACCATTCAATCCGATCACCGGATGAGTCGTGCCGGTCCAGGGAATGAGGATCCCCATCGCTGCAGCAAAGCTGAATAACACACCGACAAGAAGGGAAAAGATGACAGTTTTATTTCGGTAAATCCGGGAAGGAATAAAATTGTAGAGAAGAATGAGCATTATCAGGATACTGATATTTTCAAACCAGTGGCGGGTGGTATCAGATAAGACTGGGATGAGATCCACGTATCCTCCGGTGCTGATCAAACAGCCTACTTTTGATCAGATCAGGATAATATTCTTCCTTCATGAATGCAGAGGCAGGCTCAATTAACGCAAATCCACCAGATGCATTATCAGCAGAGCATCCAGAAATGCCTATCCTAACTCAAAGGTTGTCACACCAAATATCTCGTTGAGAGGAAGAGATGGCAGATACTTCGAGTACATCCTGGCCGTCCCAAAGACCTCAACCATCTTCCTGTCCTCTGCCATTCTGACAGCTTCCTGATTCGGTTCAGGTGTATCAAAGAATATCGTTTCACCAGAGACAGGAGCCGTTAGGCCATCAAATAATTCTTCTGCAATCGCCAGGGAGTCTGCAAATATCGGGCCGATCTTGTATCCGTCAAAACACCTTCTGATAACACCGTACCCGCAGACCCGCCCATTTTCCATATGGGCAAGGGCTGAACCTTCAGGCTGGTGTATCCAATGCTCAAGAAACGACCGGCGTTCGGCGGGAAAGTGTGCAGTGTCATAGGCAAGGAGGAGATCAAATGGGACATCTTCAGCATTCACAAGGCGGGATGACTCCTTTCCGGATGCAATACCCTGCCATCTGATATTCCGGTATGCGAACTTCAGTCCGTTCCGGGAGGCATACTTGTCCTGCATCTCATACACACCGTCAATGCCGAAGTTGCGATCTCCGACATGTTCGTACATACGCTCGCAGAGCTTCCAGCCGATTCCATGATCCTGGTATGGTTCTTTGACGATGTAGAATCCTCCGAACGAGAAGGATGAGTCATAATTAGTTCCGACCACAACACCGATGATCTCACCATCCTTTTCAGCACAGAACCACCCTTCAGGATCCACGGCATAATGAGCAACGGCATCATGAACTCCCGGATTCCACCCCTGCTCTCTAGCCCAGTTGATAGGGATGTGGATCTCATCAGGTCTCAGTGTGCGTATCAGTATAGTATCGGCCATATCTGTACCAGAAGAGCGACGTTAGGGATGATAAGTGTTCAGGATTGAGCCTGCCATAGGATAAAGCAGGGTGTCAACCCGATACAAAACGGAAATAATAACCGGGGACGAGAACGAGATCAGTTCATGACCATGCCCGGGATTCTGCAGACAAAACTCGGAACACTCACCCTGCCAAACCCGTTTATCCTGGCATCAGGTCCGCCTACAGCCTCGGGTGAAATGATCAGGAGAGCTTTTCAGGCAGGATGGGGAGGGGCGGTCATCAAGACTATTCATCCTGACGGAATGGAGATCAGGGATCTCTCACCACGCTTTTCTGCATGGAAGGGGGCGAAAGGGGAACTTCTCGGGTTTGAGAATGTGGAACTGCTCAGCAAGCGAACGGTCTCGTACTGGGAGAATGAGATCAGGAGTCTCAAGCAGGACTTTCCAGAAAATCTACTCATTGCAAGCATCATGGGAGACACTGATCCTGCAACGTGGCAGGATCTTGCTGTGCGGGTTCAGGTTGCCGGATGTGACGCAATAGAACTGAATGTCTCCTGCCCGCACGGGATGCCGGAGGCAGGTGTCGGGGCAGCGATTGGGCAGAACCCGGACATGGTCAGGAGCCTGACCAGAACCGTTTCAGAGGTTGTCAGCATTCCGGT
>CAZVAS010000073.1:8040-11524 GCA_964625165.1 uncultured Methanospirillum sp.
GCATTCCGGTGTACGTCAAGCTCACGCCAAACATCACTGATATCTGCACCCCGGCCAGGGCTGCTGCAGAGGGAGGAGCAGATGGGATATCTGCGATCAACACAGTTCAATGCATCCTTGGCATAGACCTTGAGAGCTTGACACCTGTACCATCAATCAATGGATCTTCCACAGCAGGGGGATACTCAGGACCCGCAATCAAGCCGATCGGGCTGAAGATGGTGTCTGATCTCGCCCATGTCGTTTCACTTCCAATCATGGGGATCGGAGGGATCAGCAGATGGCAGGATGCAGTTGAATACATTCTCCTCGGGGCTTCAGCAGTGCAGGTCTGCACGGCAGTCATGTGGAGCGGATATGGCATAATAAGGGCTATGAACAGAGGGATGGCAGAGTACCTAACCAGGAAAGGATTCAGTTCACCGGGTGATATCCGTGGGGCAGCACTCAACAGGTTAGGGCCCCATCAGGCGATCAGCAGAACCATCAGAATGCGGCCTGTTCCTCCAGAACCCGGAGTCTGTTCACGATGTGGGAGATGTATCACTGCCTGCAGGGATGGGGGGTATGATGCTCTTATAATGAAACCCGATGGCTTGACTGTTGATGAGTCCCGATGCGACGGATGCGGACTCTGCCTGCTGGTGTGTAGCACAGGTACCATAAATTCTAAGATCTATACCTAGAGAGAGAAATGTGCATGAAACGAAGAATCGGGCAGAGAAAAGGCAGGTAAAGAATATCACATGCTTTTTATGAGTTGATGTATCATCTTGATACAGTGCTGCGAGCTGACAACACATGACAGTAAAAATTCTCCATACTGGCTCTGTCCAGCTCATTTTGTTGATCATTCTTGTCATTGCTGCGGTTGTTTATACCATATCCACTGAAACTGAAAAGGGATTCACCGAAGAGGTCAGGCAGAAACTGGTGGCAGTGGCTGGTATATCATCATCCCAGATCGATGGATCGGCCCTGGCATCACTTCGTCCAGGTGATGAGGATTCGCCCGTTTTTATCAAGATACGGGATCAATTACACGAGATCAAACAATATTCAGAAGATATCAGGTATATATACACAATGCGTATGACCGGGGATCAGGTGGCGTTCATTGTGGATGGGGACTACGGCATCGAATCAGATTCACCTGGAATAGGTACGATATATCCGAAAGCTGAACCTGAGCTCTATCAGGGATTCAAAGCCCCAATTGCCGATCACTCGTTCACCACCGATCAGTGGGGAACAGTCATGTCAGGATTTTCCCCAATCAGGGATCAGAATGGCACAGTGATCGGAATAATCGGTGTCGACATGATCAGTACAGTGATCACCGATAAAATCAGGTATATTAATACCATCCTCTTTCTCGTCGGTATTCTTGCAGTTATTGCCGCCAGTTTCGGGATTTTGATAATTGAAAGGCGTCGTGAGAGAGATGAACAAAAACTGATCGAGAGCGAGAAGAAGTACAGATTTCTCTTCGAACGAGCCGGTGATGCCATCTTCCTTCTTGAAGCAAAAGGCCCGAAGACGGGGGCTATCATCGCCGCCAATGACGCTGCAATACAGATGCACGGATACACTGCTGAAGAACTCTGTTCAATGAAGATAGATGATCTTCAGCCTGAATCTGACCGCAGGATTGCACGTGAACTCATCTTTGAAGTGAGAAGCGGGAAGTGGATACGTCAGGAACTGAATCATCAGAAGAAGGACGGAACCATCTTTCCGGTTGAAGCTTCCGCAGGTATACTTGATCTGGGACTGAATGTGGCAATCCTCGTCATGAACAGGGACATCACCGACAGGAAGAGGACAAGCGTGGCTCTTGAACAGGCATCCAAAAAACTCAACCTCCTCAATGCGGTCACCATCAATGATATACAGAATGTGATTTTCAGCCTACAGGGATATCTGGAGCTTGAAAAGAGTCTCGTTACTGATAAAACTGCAGGAGATTTTCTGGGAAAGGAGGAGGAACTTGTCAGAAAGATCTCCAAGCATCTTGATTTTGCAAAGAACTACCAGGATCTTGGGACAAAACCACCCAAATGGCAGAATGTAAACCAGGCTTTTATTCTAGGAATATCCCATCTCGACTTCACCTCGATTAGCAGAACTGTCCATCTGGACGATCTAGAGGTATTTGTCGACCCCCTTTTTGAGCAGGTATTCTTCTCGCTTTCAGCCAACATCCTCAGCCATGGGAAGAAGGCAACCCAGCTCATCCTTGAATTCAGGGAGACAAACCAGGGACTGGTGATACTATTCGAGGATGATGGTGTAGGGATTGCAGAGGATCTGAAAGAGAAGATATTTGAGAGGGGATTTGGATCACAAAAGGGAATGAGCCTCTTCCTGGTTCGGGAGATCCTCGGGATCACCGGGATTACCATCAGGGAGACGGGCATTTTGGGAGAAGGGGCACGATTTGAGATTTCAGTCCCCCAGGGAGCATACAGATTTTCCAATACAAAGGACGTAACAGCCTTATAGGACCTCGAATTTTCAGCATTTCGTTGTAAATTTCGTCAGAAGAGAGCGAATTTTTTCAGGATTCATTTCATGCAGATCGCCTAACTGAACCAGAAGATCCACAACTGAGATACAATCCCCGTGATCTGCATACGCCTGCCGTGCAATCTGATGCACCATACGCATATTCAGATTCCACCGGTGAACGGGTCCGTATGATCCGAACGTGGCTGGATCCATTGGAACACCATCTCTTATAGCCCTGATGTACGCGATATTCTCCCTGATGAGATCCCTTGTTACCAGACCTGAATGGGCAGAGACCAGAATCCTGGCCGGATGGTCAAGGAGTGATGTGAGTGTATCGATGTATTGATCAAGATCGTATGCATCGAGATAGGGGATCGGATTCTCCACAAGGTCACCCAGGTAGAGAACTTTGTCGACTGTATCATAACATACCGACGAATCAACAGTATGTCCGGGGGCATAACTGATCACAATCCCATCATCCTCAAGAGTGAGTCGATCTGAAAAGGTCAGGTTCGGAGGTGTGAGAGTAACATCCCCCCGCTTTTGTGCCCCATTCTGTTCCAGATCAAAGGCACCCCGCTCAAGCATACGCTGACGACAGAACTCATGACCGATGATGAGGTGGTCTGCGAATACTGAGTTTCCCCAGATGTGATCCCAGTCAGAGTGCGAGTTGAAGATGAGCAGCCTGTGGCTTTCAGGACTAACTGGGAGAATTTCACAGACCTCATGCATGGAGATCGGACCGAGATGGGTGTCACAGAGCAGATGAACATGAATGCCAGTGATCAGGTACAGGGAGATACCATCATCAAAGGTCAGAAGACGCCCCCGCTCTCCAATCCGCTCAACTTTCACATGGAATGTGCGACGGACAGGGATAAAAAACCGGATTATGCGAAAGAACACAGGCCCGGGCACTCAAGAGAGAAGAAAGGAGGGAATCAGTCTTCGGATTGTTGTTGAA
>CAZVAS010000074.1:0-7284 GCA_964625165.1 uncultured Methanospirillum sp.
GTGGTACATTTGTTCTCGGTGGAAAAAATAGATTCGAAATAATCCTGAGTATAATTGAGATTACCTCACTCGGAAAGGAAAATCTACGAGTAATAGTTGGCATGTCTTCTCCCTGTCAAAGAGCAGACGCGCTGAACAAAAAACCAGATTCTATGAGTAATATTCTGTCTTTCATTGGAAACAACCATTTGAAGGTATCAGAAACGTAAGGTCTGCTCTCTTGTGTCCTTGTTGGTCCCGGAGATCTGGAATCTCGTATCGACATTGTAATAAATGAGGTGGGTACTCCTATTCTATTATAATTGAGGAGACTGGAATGAAATTCGTGATTATGGGCGGAATTATCCTGATATGCCTCCTGTGTCTGTCAGGAATGGGAATGGCTGATCAGGTATCAGGTGTGAGTAACCAGAGTGATAAGATCTGGAATGGTACCTGGGAATCTGAAGATTATTTTCTGTACATCCAGCAGAATGATTCAGAAATAAAAGGATATTATGAGCCCTTCAATATCTCAAACCAGGATCCCGGCACGCTTGATGGGATTCTTTCATCTGATGGAAAGATATTTTCCGGAACATGGTCTGAAACCGGCCCTCTTGTACTTACAATAGCTGCAGATAAGATGTCATATACCGGTGCTGGAAATGTCCGCCCTGGTGCAGATCTGAATTCAGCGGGATCATATTCGACAAAAGGAAAAAGAGTCGAATCCTCATTTGATCCTGAAAAACCCTGGAATGGTACCTGGAAGACAGACCGGACACTAAATACATTCATCCAGAATGGAGCAACCGTTACCGGTTCCTATGTTCCATTGCCAGATATAAACGATGAACCCGGGACGTATACCGGAACTGTCTCTGATGATGGAAAAACCGTCCTTGGGAACTGGAGTGAGAGTGGAAATTTCTCATTTACAATATCTAACGATGACCGGTACTGGAATGGAACCTATGATATGGCACTAAATCCCTCTGCAGGATCTGACTCCTGGAATGCTACAAAGGTACTCTGAAATCAAAGCAGCGACATTCAAAAAACCCTCTTTTATTGTAACCTTCAGGAAACCAAGAGGTATTCATGAATATATCAATCGAAATGTTTGTTATCCTTATTCAGATGGCCTGTGTTATCGTAGTGGTTGCCCAGGTCGTCACTGCTTCACCATATCTCAGACGAACCCTTGTCCAGAAAGGAACCTGGAAGCAGATCCTGGCCATTGCCGTTCTCTTTGGTCTTCTCTCTATCTATGGGACATATTCAGGTCTTGAGATCCTTGGTGCAAAGATAAATATCAGGGATCTTGGTCCCATGATCGCAGGTCTCATCGCTGGTCCGTATGCTGGTATTGGTGCAGGTCTCATCGGAGGAGTTCAGCGGTATTCGCTCGGTGGGATCACCGCAATTCCCTGCTCTCTGGCAACCATCCTGGCAGGTCTCATTGGTGGTTTGATCTATCTGCGATCAGGGAGACGATTCTGTGGTGTTCGTACTGCTGTCTGTTTTGCCATCCTGATGGAGGGTCTCCATATGCTTATGCAGCTCTCGATGGTTCAGCCATTCCCGGTTGCATATGAGATTGTTACCACCTCGGCAATACCAATGATCGTGGCAAATGCCCTTGGAATGGCCGCATTTTCAATAATTGTTTCAGATTACCTGGCCCGGATGAAAGAGAAGGATGATAAAGAAAAAGTTGATTGAGGATATCTACTGGTATGATAGATCTTACACCTATCATTAAACCGGGGTACTTCCGCTTATTGTATCAATCAGGGCTCCCTTATTCTCAAGCGAGAAGAGGCCATCAACACAGAACCGGTTAAACGGACACTCCTCAAAGTGAGGGCATCTGGCTCTCTTTCCATCTTTATGAGAGCATCCGTTCCGTGAAAGGCTACGAAGCGCTTCTGTGAGGCTAAATGTGGTGATCTGTACTCCTTCAGAGCCATTTTGAGTCAGTGCCTCCTCCCAGAGCTCCCTGACCTTTTGAGATATCAGCGATATCTGCCCCGAGTATGAACCATACACAAGTCCGAGTGCAATACTTGCCCTGACGATGTGGATATCAGTCAGCAGAGGGATTTTGTTGAGATTTACAAGCTCCGTTATCCCAACATCATTCTTGAGCAATGCCAGCCATAACTGCCCTTTCTTCTCACCGATGAAATGCTGAAAGTCATACACCTCATGATACCGGGCCGGTATCATCCGGTTCAGGATTTCAGGTCCGTCCCATTGGCACGAGCTAAGGAAATTTCTGGGATCTCCTCCCCACTTCTGAAACAGGTATGTACCAGCGTTCTTCCAGATCTCAACATTCTTATTTTTGGTGCCTTCCAGGTTGAGATTTTTCAGATCATATCTGATCTGATCCACTTCTTCACTGAACAGTGCCTCCGGTGAGAAGAGGTACCTCGTCTGTTCTGCCTCATATGCCTGTCTTGATGAGTCCCAGAGTGCAGCTGAGTTACACCCGTTGTCTATCGAGAGCGTGAGAGTGATGAAAATGACATGTTCGAGAGATCCAATTGTGACCCCCGGAGGTGGTGAGTAATTTCTGGTCTCTTCAGGAACTAAAAGTATTGAGTTCTCAATTGCATCAGGCAGTGCACGAGTGATATCTATTGCCCTGTTTATACTGTATTTCAGACTCACATTAACCTCCGATTTTTCTTACAGTTATCCCAGAAAATCTGAAAAACCTAAAGATATGACCATCCTCTATACGTTTATCGGTCCGGTTATTCATGGTATTCGGCCTTTTCAACCCATCCAACTCTTCAATTCTTCTGCATCGATAGGGCCCAAATTCTGGTTTAGTATGCAAGTTATCCGGAAATTGGTACCTGACCTACCGGGTAGAACTTTGCAGATCTTCTGTCTCGATCACTTCAATTGAGATATTTCCGCAGTCTTTTGCAAACTGAATAAATGCCTGTAGGTTTTCTGAGTGAATGGACCTGAGTGATCTGGGAATATAAATGCGGATTATTTGGGTTTCTTCTGAACCGATCTGTTGAACTGATGCTATCTGGCGTATCGCCGAGATGATCATACCAAAGTTGATTCGCTTGATGACCCGTACATGTCCGATGTAGAGATCATCAATCCACACGCGAAACCGGTCAGAAGTCAGGATGACTCTGGTGGTATTCTCTTCTTCTCCGGTTTCGGTCATAAATCACGTTACGTCAGCACTTCGTCCATGCTTCCTGATCGGTATCCCCGTAGGTCGAGTGTGACGTATGAGAATCCGATATCCCTAATTTTCTGCTCTATATCTGCTTTCAGACCCATCATTTTGAGCATATCGTCAGGGAGAACCTCTATTCTGGCAATATTTCCATGATGACGGACTCTGACCTGGGTGAATCCGAAGTTCTTCAGCACCTCTTCACTCTCCTCGATCATATGCAGTTTTGTATCTGTTATCTCGTCACCATACGGAATTCGGGAGTACAGGCATGCAGATGATGGTTTATCCCAGAATGGGAGTCCTTTCTCCCGGGCTATCTCCCTGATATCCTGCTTTGTGATCTCTGCCATAATGAACGGATGAATGACCCCGCATGAACTGAAGGCATCGATCCCGGGACGATGTTCTCCCAGATCAGAGATGTTTGCCCCGTCGGCGATTGAGTTACTTCCATACCGTTTTGCTGCCTCGGCAAGGGTCTGGTATGTGCCTATCTTGCAGTGTCTGCACCGGTCTGACGGATTGATCTGCTTGAGATCTTTTGAGAGTGATTCACCCTTGAGTATCTCAAGGTTTAATCCGAGTGCTGTAGCGTTAGATACTGCTTCTGCAACTCCTCTGCGTGGGACTTCTGGTCCGTCAACAAGGACACAACGGGCGTTCTCAGGTCCGAGAACCTCCTGCGCAACAGCTGCCAGGAGCGAGCTGTCCACTCCTCCTGAGTATGCAATGAGAATCGGTGCCTGTTCTTTGAGTATTTCTTCGAGTCTGGAGAGTTTTGTAGAAATGTCCATGGGTTTCGTTCCTACAGGATTATCCTGTTTTTCTTAGAATTATCTGAAGAAGTCTCACTCGCTGTACAGGGTATCTTCTATCTCTTGTATTCTTTCCCGCTCTGACGTCGTTGCAGGTTTGAACGGGATGGCACAGCAGCAGGACGGGACCTGCATGATCGAGAGATCAAATGTCCCGATCTTTCGTGCAATAGTGATCGTCTCCTCTTTATCATACCCGATGAGCGGACGATACACCGGCACATCTACCGCATCATCAAGGACAAAGAGGTTGTCAAGTGTCTGGGATGCGACCTGGGCTAGAGATTCTCCGGTAACGATCCCCTTCGCCCCTGATTTTCGGGCAATATCCTCTGCAATCCGGTACAGATGCCGCTTGCAGAGAACACAGGCATACTTCTCAATTCCTATCTTTTTGAGTTGCATCCGGTTTGCGTACACCTGGCCGTCATCGATAACCTGAAGAGAGAGATCAGGCTGATACCTCTTGAGATGCTCGACAATGAGACGTGCCCTCTCTTCTGAACTGTCATCATGAAATGGAGCAATCTTGATGTACACCGGGATTATTTTGCAGCCCCGTTTCATCATCATGTACATCGCAACCGGTGAGTCGATACCACCTGAGTGAAGGGCAACAAGGGTTCCTGATGCACCGAGTGGCACTCCTCCCGGACCCGGGAATATTTCAGTATAGAAGTAACAGTTCTGCTCCCTGACTTCAATATGCAGTTCGTACTCCGGATTTTTAAGATCTGCACGTAATTCGGGATGAACCGTCCTCAAATGGTCTCCGAGATCCCGTGCCAGCTCCTGGGAGGTGAATGGGTGTTCACCGGTCCGGTGGACTCTGAGTGCAAATGTAGATGCCTTGCCGATGCCTGTTTCTTCAGCATACCTGGCTATCTCCTCTTTAATATCAGAGAGAGATGCTTTTTTACATGGTGAGAAAGAATGAACGCCGAATGTGTATCTTAACTGGTCAGGATCAACAGGACCCGATATCCATATCCGCCCTCGTTCTCTGGTCACAGAACAGTCAGGCAGCCTGTCTGCCAGTGAGCGGATCAGGATATCCTCCCATGATCTCCTCACCGGCTCGCTCTTTAAAAAAATTTCAGAATATCTAACTAACCAAATATCAGTCTTCATACAAGTTCCGTTCAGATACGATCAGAATCCCTTGCCAGGCTGATACATGTCATCAACCTACTCAGGATTCAAGTTGAATACATCTTCTCCCTTCGTGATTAAAAGGTATGGGAATGAGGCAATGTCCACTCAATGGGCATAAATCACTATAATTCCTGATTGTATGCGTATTTGAGAATAAAAAGAAGAGCTGACAATACGCTGGCGATATCATTATCATCCTCTAGTGATATGTAAGCAACACGTGCGTGTTCACCGCACCGGGAGGAATCATGATTCAGATGTGGCGCATCGTTGGAATGGTCATTGTTTGTATCATGTTGGTAGGAGGGATAAGCCCCGCTATTGCTGACAGTATCTATGGTTATACCTTCAATCAGCATCTGTGGACTACGACCATAAACACGAATTCAAATAAGGACATCGAGTACGATGTCGACATGCCTGATGGCGCTGATTATAATCTGTACGTCTGGGATACCTGGGGTGAAAACTGGTATACCTCCAAGGCAGATGGCAACACCGACTACATAATCGCACCACAGCACAAAGGATACAAGCATTACCTGTATCTGTATGCATACAAAGGGGAGGGAAAATGGGTGTTGTACTGCGATGATATCAACTGGGTTCCCGGGTCTATAAAGGATCTTGGACAATATACTCCGGCTGAGATACAGGATCTTCTCAATAGTAATCCGGATTACCCTGATGAAGATTATTATGATTATTAGAACCATCTGATCGGTGGTTCATCAGTATCTTTTTCCCCGGGTTATTATTGGCACTATTTTAGGGCAGTTGACGTCAGGGACGCAGTATGCCCGATATCTGTATATTATGGCATGTTCTGATCCTGCATTTTTACTGATATTGTATTGAATAATCTCCCTAATTGCTACATCAACGTGTGAACGGGCAGATCTGTGTATGGTAAGAACTGCCGCTACTGGTGGTGCTATTTGTGTACAGAATAACTATTGTATGTTCACATGGTGGACACGAGGTAGAAATGAATCCTCATAATAATGCAGGAACTCTGGCCTCTCAGTCAGAGGATGGAGAACATATCCCTGGATACGGGGCAGGATCAGTGCATGAGATCCCATATCCCAGGGAACTCAGGCGAGGCAATTACTGTTGGCAGATGCGATATGCATATGCCATGTGTAATGGTACCAGCCTGATACCAATCTCCGTACAATAAACCTGTAATGTCCGCTTCGTATATGCCATTGCCATATGGGGGGCCATGCCCTCCCCTGTTCCTACTCATATCTTCTGAAGATTGATGATTATCTCTTGTATCGTGAATCATTTCACTGTGTATCATCACCATGGAGCCAGCTGATTTGTCATCCGGTTTTGGATTGTCAGATGAAGAGAAAGAAAGATATCTTCGTCAGATTCTGATTTTTGGACATGAGGGGCAGGAGTCTCTTAAAAAGAGCCATGTTTTCATAGCCGGTTGTGGTGGTCTCGGCTCCCTGATTGCCCTGTATCTTGCAGCTGCAGGGGTCGGGACACTGACTATTGTCGATCAGGATACTGTGGTCTTATCAAACCTGAACCGCCAGATTCTGCACTGGTCTGCTGATATCGGGAGAGCAAAGGTGAGGTCAGGGGAGGAGAAACTTCGATCTCTCAACCCTGAAATTTCTATCCATGCCATTCATGATTCTATCAGCTCTGAAACCCTCCCTGTTCTTGCAAAGGGCGCTGATATCATCGTCGATGCAGTGGACTCAATGGAGACCCGTCTGATTCTAAACTCCTATTCGGTCAGATTCAAAGTCCCGTTTGTTCATGGGGCTGTTCATGGGCTTACAGGTCAGATGATGGTGATAATGCCAGATGAGACCGCCTGTCTGCAGTGTCTTGTTCATCATCCTGTCCGATATCCGGTTGTTCCTGTACTGGGAGTCACCGCAGGCATCATCGGGCTTATGGAAGCGAACGAAGTGATAAAACTGATAACCGGAACGGGCAGACTTCAGGCCGGCAGACTTCTTCTCTGGGATGGGGAGCAGGGAACTGTTGATAATCTCAAGGTCAGGAGAGATCCATGCTGTCCGGTATGTGGTAGATCAGATACATCGTAGCGATCGAGCACAGAGATCCATGGTAATCAATTTT